>JAMOVK010000025.1 GCA_027067775.1 Deltaproteobacteria bacterium | reverse complement strand
GGGGGACCTTAAAGGACTATGTCCATGACGATGTGCATGCCAACGACCTGCAGAATGCCATATGGTATTTCGAAAATGAGATCGAGGAATACAGCTACACCACAGTGAATTATGTAGAGCTTGCCCAAGCTGCAGTTAGCAACGACGAATGGTCTGGCCTTGGAGATGTGCGGATCATGAATTTAGTTAACAGTAGCAACGGAAACGCACAGGATCAGCTGACAGTCGTACCTGAGCCAGCAACCATGCTTCTTTTCGGTACTGGTCTGCTGGGCGTTGCGGCGATTGCCAGGAGAAGAAAGAAGTTATATTAATACATCAAAACAAATTACTCTTAAAAAGGGGATGGACTGCTGGCCATCCCCTTTTTGGGTTTGCTAGGTATGTCAGACAGTCCCTTCCAGCGTCAGGCAAATCTCATCCCCACTAGAGTGAGACCATTCTTGGTGTCTGCGGAGGCCAGACCCTGGTATCACTGTGTTTAAGGTGCGTCCGAATCTTTTTCTTTGGGGAAAAGATCCAGATACAGTCATAGAATTCCCACGTAAAAAATTGGAATAGCGGAAAAGATTAAAGGTCTTGCCCATGCGTTTTGTATCAAGGTGGCAGACAATGCTGTAATGACCAGTCACTATCATGTAGTATAGTATCCGGATAAGGTAAAGGTCCTCCTTGAAGCCATGATTTGTGGTGAGAAAGGCAGGGGTTATATAAAAGAAGAAGTTTCATGATCTTGCCTGTTGCAGGTTTTTGCGGAAAACTTCACCAGCAAAAAAGTCGGTTGTGGTTTGTCCCAAAGAAGTTGGTGGAAAATGCATACCCGTGGCCATAGCCATCCCTGCCACAACGGCCTTATCACAAGCAGAATCAGGAGTTTGAAATGACTGATAATATTTTCCGCAGGCTTCCCGCCTGCAAGACCAGACTCATCTGCACCATCGGGCCCGCATCCGAAGACACGGAGACCATTAAGCGGATGATAGAGGCAGGAATGAAGGTGGCCAGGCTCAACTTCTCACATGGGGAGTTTGACTATCACGCAGAGCTCATAAAACGGATCAGAAAGGCTAGCCAGGACGTGGAGTGCGATGTTGCCATCATGGCCGATCTTCCAGGCCCCAAGATGAGGATAGGAGACTTTGAAAAGGAACCCGTTTTCCTTAAGAAAGGGGCAGAGTTCATCCTGACTGCCAGGGATGTCCCTGGAGACGAGCACCGGGTATCCATAACCATGAAGGAGCTGCCTTCTGTAGTTAAGCCAGGTGATATACTCTATCTTAACGATGGGCTCATCCAGCTAAAGGTCATGGAGATATCGGGGCAGGATATCCGTTGCCAGGTATTGGTTGGCGGAGAGCTGAGATCAAGAAAGGGGCTTAATATCCCCGGGATAGACCTTGGAAAGAGTGCATTTACCGAGCGGGACTACCAGTGCATGAGGTTCGCCCTTGGCCAGGGTGTGGATGCAGTTAGCCAATCCTTTGTTGGGAGTCCGGATGACATAAAACGTCTCAGGAGTTCGGCCAGGAAGCTTGGCTTTGATCCTTTTGTCATAGCAAAGCTCGAACGATCAAGCATAGTGAATGTTATAGACCAGATCATGGAGGCTTCGGACGGCATCATGGTGGCAAGAGGGGATCTTGGTGTCGAGATTCCCATTGAGCGCATCGCCATTGTACAGAAATTTCTGACCAGAAAGGCAAACGTACTGGCCAGACCCGTGATTACGGCAACACAGATGCTCCAGTCCATGACCCACAGCAGGCGCCCTACCAGGGCTGAGGCCACTGATGTGGCAAACGCAATCCTGGACGGCACCGACGGGGTGATGCTCTCCGAGGAGTCGGCCATGGGCGACTATCCGGTAGAGTCAGTGGAGATGCTTAGAAAAATCGCCTCCGAAACAGAGCCCCATATTGAAAGGGCGCACTTCAGAAGACTTCTTGAAGAACATGTCCAGAGCATTTCCAGCTCCGGCAAGGCTGCATGTACAGGCGTGGATCTGATAGCCTTGAGCGTGGATAGAATAGCCTCAAGGATGGACACGGCAGCGGTATTCTGTCCAACCGATTCTGGGGCCACTGCCCGCAGGATAACCAGGTTTCGCCTTCCATGCTGGATTATAGCCCCGAGCCCACGCGGCAAGACCTGCAGGGAGCTGCTCTTTTCATTCGGGGTGGTCCCGGTACCTAAAAGGAAAAAACCTTCAAGGTGGTCACCTGCTGTAAAAAACTGGGTCAAGGAGTTTGGCCTTTCAGGAAGCGCTGCCATTGTGACAGAGGGGCCTTCCATGGAACATCCTGACATGGATCTCAGGCTTGAGATAATCGAGCTTTGACAGTGGTCCATACGTGCAGGGTGGCAGATTAGAAAATCTTCAGGGCCTTTGCGATAGCCTGCTGAACAGACAGGGAAAGCCCTTTGAAAGGCATCCATGCATGACTTTTTTGAAAAAGCCAGCCCTTGGAACCTGTATCTAGTAAACCCCGGCGATTCTGTGGTGAATTATTTGGGCAATGTCCTGGCTGATTTTTTTCAGGGCGCTTTCCTTAAGGCCCTCAGTCATCATAAGGGTCTTTCCAACGTAAAACCCTTCTTCCCTGTATATTGGAGGGCTTTTCCAGATCTCTTTTCCACTTTTTGCGTCTATAAGTTTTACTGAGCACTCTACCCCTATGCGTCGTTCAACAGACACGTCATAGCGCACGTATGAAAGACCAGTTGTATAGGCACTTTCTATTCGGCCTTCCAGGATAACATCTGCCTCATCCCTTGGTACAAGGGCAAGTCCAGAGTCTCTAAGGAATTCTTGCCGCAATTCCTCAGTGACCCATTGGCCAAGCTTTAGTTCGGTGCTGTTGTTTTTCCAGGGTGCAATGTAAATTGAGCGTATCCATGAGGGAAGTTGCACCTCTGTCTCTTGCCTGTGGTATCCACACGCATAAAGGAATAGGGCTGCACCAAAAAGTAAAATGATAAAGGCCAGGCCTTTTATGCGCATAGTCCTACACCACTATGTTGAGAAGTCTGTCTTGCACGTATATCACCTTTCTGATTTCCTTGCCCTCGATATATTTTAGGACATTTGGTTCGTGCTTGGCAAGGTCAAAGACCTCTTCCTGATCCGCCCCTGCCGGGGCCTCAATTTTTCCTCGCACCTTGCCCTTTATCTGGATCACAATAACAACACTGTCTTTTTTGGCAGCATCCTTGTCATGCTTTGGCCAAGGTTCTTGGGCAATAAGCCTGTCATGCCCCAGCAGTTGCCATAACTCTGATGTAACATGAGGAATCATTGGACAAAGCAGTAAAAGAGACGCCTCTAAGGCCTCCTTAAGGACCTTCCAGAAAGCATCTGTATTTACAGCCTTTTTGTCTTGAAGGGCAGCGCTTATTTCATTTACAAGCTCCATTACCGCACTTATGGCCGTGTTAAAGTGGTATCTTTCTTCTATGTCTTCTGTGACCTTTTTTATGGTCTGATGGGTCTTTTGCCTGATTGCCTTGAGTCTCTTGTTATCCTTGCACAGGGTAGAAAGTTCCTCTTTTGAGTAGTCTGTCTTTGTTAACCGATCAAGGTTTTCAGTTACAAGACGCCAGAGCCTCTGGATAAATCTGTGAGCTCCTTCCACCCCTCTGTCACTCCATTCCAGATCCCTTTCAGGAGGGGCGGCAAAGAGGATGAAAAGGCGCACGGTGTCAGCCCCGTAGCGTTCTATCATGGTGTTTGGGTCAACTACGTTCCCCTTTGACTTTGACATCTTGGCCCCGTCTTTAAGGACCATGCCCTGGGTAAGTAGCCTGTCAAAGGGTTCATCAACTGAAAGATATCCAAGGTCCCTCAAGACCTTGGTAAAGAATCGAGAGTAAAGAAGGTGAAGTATGGCGTGCTCAATCCCGCCAATGTACTGATCAACAGGAAGCCACTTATCAACGCGTTCTTTATCGAGGGGTTTGGTATCATCATCAGGGCAGACGTATCTTGCAAAATACCAGGAAGATTCCACAAAGGTGTCCATTGTATCTGTTTCGCGCCTGGCAGGGCCTCCGCATTTGGGGCACGTTGTCTTCCAGAAGCTTTCTATCTGGGGCAGGGGAGAGCGGCCAGATGGGTCAAACTCCACATCAAATGGAAGCTCAACCGGTAAATCCTCCTTCTTTACAGGAACGGCCCCACACTTTTCACAGTGGATTATGGGAATTGGTGCTCCCCAGTATCGCTGACGAGATATGCCCCAGTCGCGCAGGCGGTAGGTTACCTTGCCCTTGCCCTTACCCTCCTTTTCCAGAAATTCGACGATCTTCTTTTTGGCCTCCTGGTTGTCAAGACCATCGAATCGGCCTGAGTTGACAAGAATCCCCGGGCCTTCCCAGGCCTCTTCCATATCCTCCGGGCTTATGGTCTTGTCCTTTGGCATTATTACCACCTTTATGGGAAGACCATACTTTTTGGCAAACTCGAAATCCCTCTGATCATGGGCTGGAACGGCCATTACCGCGCCAGTTCCATATTCCATGAGTACGAAATTTGCCACATAGATTGGAATGTCTTCTCCAGTAACAGGATGAACCGCATAGCTGCCAGTAAAGACTCCCTCCTTTTCTGTCTGACCGTAACGCTCGCTTTTAAGGGCGGCCTTCCACCTTTCAACAAACTTCTTTACCTCTTCCTCATGGCCGGTTCCCTTGGCAAGCTCAAGGGCAAGGGGATGTTCTGGGGAAATGCTCATGAAGGTGACGCCAAAGAGGGTGTCTGGCCTTGTGGTGAAGACCTTGATAACTTCTTGCCTGTCCTTGACCGGAAAGTCTATCTCTGCCCCTACACTCTTTCCGATCCAGTTTCTCTGCATTGTAAGGACCTTTTCAGGCCAGCCTTTAAGCTTGTCACATCCGGAAAGGAGCTCTTCAGCATATTCCGTAATCTTAAAAAACCAGCTATCAAGCTCCCTTTCGACCACCTCACTATCGCATCTCCAGCAAAGTCCGTCTTCCACCTGTTCGTTGGCCAGCACCGTCTGGCAGCTTTCACACCAGTTGACCTTGGCCTTTTTCATGTATACAAGGCCGCGTTCAAGCATCTCTATAAAGAAAAGCTGTTCCCACTTGTAATATTTAGGGTCGCATGTGGCTATTTCCCTTGACCAGTCGTAGGAAAGCCCCATGCGTTTAAGCTGGGTGCGCATGTAGTCTATGTTTTCATAGGTCCATTTGGCCGGGTGAATGCCGTGCTTTATGGCAGCATTTTCTGCAGGCAGGCCAAAGGCATCCCATCCCATGGGATGAAGCACATCAAAGCCCTGCATCTTCTTGTAACGGGCAATCACATCGCCAATGGAATAGTTCCTCACGTGCCCCATGTGTATGCGGCCTGAAGGATAGGGGAACATCTCAAGGCAGTAGTAGGGGTGTTTGGCATTTCGGTCATCCAAGCGAAATATCCCCTTTTCTTCCCAAAGTTTCTGTTGCTTTTCCTCTATCTGCGAAAAGTTGTACTTCATGGCAGCCCTACCCCTATTGCTCTAACCCTTGGACGTGTTTTTTCTTTGCGCAATACTTTCTGTAGACAGAATCTAGAATACCATTTATAAATCCTGGCGAGTTGGCGTCTCCAAATTTTTTTGCAAGCTCCACCGCCTCGTTTATGGCTACTTTTGGCGGGATGTCAGGATGAAAGCAAAGTTCAAAGATGCCAAGCCTCAGTATATTTCTGTCTACCATGGCCATCCTGTGTATCTTCCAGCCCTTGGAAAATCTGCTTATTATTTCATCCACCACTGCGCGGCGCTGAAGCACGCCTGTCACCAGGTCAAGTATGAACTGGTTAAGCTCCAGATCGTTTGTGGCATTGGCCGGTGCAAGATTCTTGTAATACTCTTCAAGCGCCTTGGCGGCAAACTCCACAATTTCCTGCGGCTCCATGCTCCTTTCCCAGTCTGCCTGGTAAAGGATCTGCAGGGCGATCTCCCTTCCCTTGCGTCTTCCTGGCATTAACCCTCTATGGATTTGAGAAGGTTGGCCATCTCCACTGCAGCTAGGGCAGCATCCCAACCCTTGTTACCAGCCTTGGTACCAGCCCTTTCAATTGCCTGCTCAATGGTCTCTGTTGTCAGGATGCCAAAGGCCACAGGGCAGCTAGACTTCATGGCCACCTGTGCAATGCCCTTTGATGACTCAGCTGCAACATAGTCAAAGTGAGGGGTTGCTCCCCTGATAATGCAGCCCAGGCAGATGACGCTGTCGTATCTACCAGAGTCTGCCATCTTCTTGGCAACAAGAGGAATTTCAAAGGCCCCTGGAACCCAGGCCACTTCCACATCCTCATCAGAGGCCCCATGGCGGATGAGGGCGTCCATTGCCCCACCCAGAAGCTTTGTAGAGATAAACTCGTTGAACCTGGAAATTACTATCCCTATCTTAAGCCCCTTGGCGTCTAGGTGTCCTTCATATGTTTTAGGCATCAATCTTCTCCTTTACCTTGTCCAGTTGTAAGAGGTGCCCCAGTTTTTCAGCCTTGCACTGGAGATAGCGCAGGTTTTCCTCATGTGGCGGGATTTCTATGGGTACTCTCTCCACCACTTCCAAGCCGTATCCTTCAAGGCCAACTATCTTTTTGGGGTTGTTGGTCATAAGGCGCATCTTTCTAATGCCAAGATCCCTAAGAATCTGGGCACCAACCCCATAATCCCTGAGGTCTGCCTTAAAACCGAGTTCCCTGTTGGCTTCAACAGTGTCCTTACCCCTGTCCTGGAGACAGTAGGCCCGAAGCTTGTTAAGAAGGCCAATTCCTCTGCCTTCCTGCCTCATGTACAAGAGAACTCCCCTGCCTTCTCTGCCAATCTGCATCATGGCATGTCTAAGCTGTGGCCCGCAGTCGCATCTGAGAGAGCCAAAAACGTCACCAGTAAGACACTCGGAATGGACCCTTACCAGTATCTTATCGTCAGGTTTAAAGTTCGGATCACCAAGTACAAGGGCAATGTGCTCGTGTTTATCCAAAAGGGACGTATAGGCTATAAGTTTCCACTCTCCTCCATAGGCAGAGGGAAGCCTTGTTTCCACCTCCCTTTTGACCAGGCTTTCGTTTTTGAGCCTGTAGGCAATAAGGTCTGCGATGGTGACTATCTTAAGCCCGTGTTTTTCTGCAAAGACTTCAAGGTCTGGCATACGGGCCATGGTGCCATCATCTTTCATTATCTCACATATGACACCGGCCGGTTTTAGCCCAGCCAGTCTGGCTAGATCCACAGAGCCCTCTGTTTGGCCTGCCCGGACAAGCACACCACCGTCCCTTGCCCTTAAGGGAAAAACATGGCCTGGTGTGGCAATGTCATCAGGGGTGCAGTCGTCTCTCATTACCGTCTGGATGGTTGTGGCCCTGTCGTGTGCAGAGATCCCGGTGGTCACTCCACGACGCGCCTCTATGGAAACGGTAAAGGCTGTGCCAAATCGGCTGGTGTTTTTAGAGGCCATCATTGGAAGGCCAAGCTTGTCAACTATGGCTCCTTCAAGGGCAAGACAGATAAGGCCCCTGCCATACTTGGCCATAAAGTTTATGGCCTCAGGCGTCACCTTTTCTGCAGCCATGCACAGATCGCCCTCGTTTTCCCTGTCTTCGTCATCCACCAGGATGACCATCTTGCCTTCTTTTATGTCCTGTATTGCTTCTTCTATGGTTGAAACTGGCATATGCTCTGATACCTGCCTGTGATTTATTTGTTTAAACTTTAAACAAAGCCGTGTCTTGCAAGAAATTCCATGTCAACTGACGGCCTGTTTTTCTCGTCTGCTCTATTCTTTGACGAAAAGAGCAATTTTTCAATATACTTCCCTAGTACATCCAGCTCAATATTTACCTTATCCCCGGGTTTTCTGAAAGAAAGTGTTGTCATCTTTGCCGTGTGGGGGATTATGGCAACAGAAAAGCTGCCTGGCTGGCACCTGTTTACTGTAAGGCTTATTCCATCAATGGCAATGGAACCCTTTTCAATTATATATCTGTCAAGGGCTGGATCCAGGCTGAATGAAAAAAATATGAAGTCTCCCTGTTCTTTCCTGGTGGAGATTGTTGCAACTGTATCAACGTGCCCGCTAACAATATGCCCGCCAAGTCTGTCAGAAAGGCGCAGGGCCCGTTCCAGGTTTACCTTGTCGTTGACTTTTATGGCAGAAAGGGTGGTTCGGCTCAGGCTTTCAGGTGACACGTCCACGCTGAATGAGCCAGAGACCATGGAGGTAAGGGTAAGACAGACGCCGTTAACGGCTATAGATTCGCCAAGCTCGGGATTTTCTAGCTCAAAATCTGGCCTTATTAAAAGTCGTTTACCATTTTTTATGGGAGAAATACCCGTTACAGTTCCAAGCCCCTGGATGATTCCTGTAAACATGACTAACTCCAGTATCTTGCAAGTTCTGTTACAAGGCCGTGAACCATAAGGTTGTCATTAAAGCGCCTGATCTTGACATGCTTGAGCCGGGGTGCCTCTGTAACCTTCTCTATTCCCTTGCCAAGGACAGAACACGGTGCCTTGTTTCCTCCTATCACTATTGGTGCGAAGAAAAAAAATGCCTCGTCAACCAGACCCTTGTCCCAAAAGGTCCCATGCACCTGTGCTCCTCCTTCCACCAATATGGACTGAATGGTACGTTTACCAAGAGCCTCCAGCAGAGAGCCTATATCAACTCCTCCTGCCCTGTCAGAAGGCAACTCCATTATCTCTACCCCCATGTCCATTAGTCTCTCTCTTTTGTCAGAGGGAGCTTTTCTGGTGGTTGCAACAAGTGTAGGGCTTTTTCTAGACACCTTGAATATTTCAAGGTCAAAGGGAAGAGAAAGGGTTGAGTCTAATATAATCCTTAAAAGGGTCTTTTCAGGCCAGCCCCTTTTCCTGAACGTGAGTCTTGGATTGTCAAGAAGGGCGGTGTTTTTGCCTATAACTATGGCATCGCTCCATCTTCTAAGCTCCTGTCCATAATTTCTGGCCCTTTTGTTTGTAATCCATTTGGAATGCCCGGTTTTTGTGGCAACCCTGCCGTCGAGGCTGGATGCGGCCTTGGCCCGTACCCAGGGAAGTCCGCTTCGCATATGTTTGGCAAATGGCGCTATCAATAGCTTGCACTGGTCTTCCAGACACCCAGTGTCTACCCGTAGGCCCTTGTGACGCAGAAAGTCGGCCCCTCCACCTTTTACCTTGGGGTTTGGGTCCATTGCACCAATAACAATCCTTTTTATTCCGGCCTTTAGTATGGCTTCTGTGCACGGTGGAGTGCGCCCTGTATGATTGCAGGGTTCAAGAGTGACATAGATGTCTGCGCCATTGGTCATGTTGTCAGCGTCTGCTATGGCGTTTACCTCTGCATGCGGGGTGCCTGCCTTTTTGTGCCAGCCCTTTCCTACCACCTGGTCATCTTTTACTATAACAGCACCTACTGGAGGGTTGGGCGTTGTATAGCCCCTGCCTTTTTCTGCAAGCCTTATGGCCATTCGCATAAATTTTTTGTCTGCAGAAGGAAAATCCATTTTTACATGTTTAATTTTTATAAAAATTCTCTTTGAATCCTGGGCATTATCATTAAAAACAGTAGCCTCGTCAATAAATAAAAAGAACGACCATCTATTGCATGTGAATAAGATAAAAGATCATGTCAGATAGTCAGGCCGTTTCTAATGCCTCTTATCTGGGGGGGTAATTATTGCAATAGCCGTTAAACCCTTTATTGCAAGGCAAGGTGTATATTCTGGCTTGGAGGCAGAAGAAAGGGCCGAAATAATAGAACCTGTAACCTCTGCCATTTGGGCTCTTCCTTGGTGCGGTAATTGTTGCCATTACCTATGAGCTTTTCATGGCCTGGGTGGCAGAAGCAGATCCTCAAGAGGCAGATCCCGCACAGGTTTAGTGATTTTTGTCCTACGCCCAGATCGTTCTTGAAATTTTTTCTGTTGGGTGTAGTTTCAAGATAAATAATTCATAATGAAGGAGGTACGCCATGAATATCCTGGTAATTGGTTGCGGATCTTATATGGACGCAGGTTATGGTTGCCCTGGTGAATATAAGTGTATCAATGCCGTAAAGGAAAAAAACGGTGAGTTTGCAAACTATGATGATCCGGTTCTTGTGGCCTTTTTGCGTTGCAAGTGTCCTGGCAGGGCCACCATCAACAACATTGGAATGGTAATGAAAAATGTCAAGGTTGACGTGGTTCATCTCAGTAACTGTATGGTCAAGGCACAGCCCATGTGCAAGAATCATGACTTTGATCAGTTTAAGAAGATGGTGGAGGAAAAATACGGGGTTAAGTGCGTACTTGGGACCCATGCATACGGTTAAAGGCTGAAGGGCTGGGGGCTGGAATCTATCGGCCAGCCCTCGATATTTGTTGTTTTTGTGTTTTTGTCAGGTCAGGATCTGCCAGTCTGTAGGGAGCAGGTCTCCAAGCTTTTTGCCATTTTCCAGCTCCTTTTTTGAAAGCCTTCTCATAAAGGACTTAAAACGCATCACCTCATCTGGTGGAATAATAAAGCATGATAAGGGACGGTTGGTCTTTACCTTGCCTTCCATAGTTTCTGCTGCCTTAATTTGGTCATTTCCGTTTTTTGAAGCTATTTCAATAACATCCAACATGTTGCCGTACCAGCCTTCTGCGTCAATGTGCTCAAGTATCTGATACATGGCAAGGTTTGCAGTGACTAGAAAAGGAGCCATGTATGCCTCTCCTCCCTCAGGACAGGGAGTCTCAGAACTCATGGCCCTGCAGGAAAACGGACGTGCTTCATAGATGCTGCACAGACCTTCATCTGTAAGGAGCGGACAGGGGTCAAACGTGATTGGGGAGGTTTCTTCTGGCATCTGATTTTCAGAAAGGCACATGGCAGCCGATGTGTTTATTGTAGTGCTTGGTACAAAATGTTCCTTTGCAGCCGTTTCTTTTAAACGCTGGAATAAGTCGTCGGTCAAAAGGCCAGATTCCAGAATATATCTGGCCTCAAGTGTAGTGATTGATACGTTTGTGGTGCAACAGGTGCTACATCCCTTTTTGCAGGCAAGGGGTGTGCCTTTTAAAAAATCGTCATAGAAATCGTATATGGCCTTGAGGGCCTGGGTGTCAGACACTGTTTTTTTCTCCTTGTTTTTGCAAAGATTAAAACAAAAAAGGCATGATGTACAATCTTTTTGCCTTGACAATCGGGCCAGATTCATATAGTAATCCGAATGCCTTTTTTTAAAAGGTCGGAAGACAAGTGTGTCATTAGTAAGGAGCGTAAAAATGAAGACCCCGCTTCCAAAGGTCAATGAAATAGAGAAAAAGTGGTATGTTGTAGATGCCACAGGTAAGGTGCTGGGGCGTCTTGCAACCCAGATAGCCATGAGGCTTAGAGGCAAACACCGTCCTGATTTTACTCCGCATCTTGATACGGGTGATTTTATAATTGTAATTAATGCGGAAAAGATAAGGCTTACAGGCAGAAAGCTTGATCAGAAGATGTACCATAAGCATTCTGGCTACATTGGGGGCCTTAAAAGCATGAACGCAAGGCAGATGCTAGAAACAAAACCCGAAGAGGTAATAAGGCTGGCAGTTCGCAGGATGCTTCCAAAAAACAAGCTTGCAAGACATCAGCTAAAGAAACTCAAGATCTACAGAGGGGCTGAACATCCCCATAAGGCCCAAATGCCGGAACCCCTTGAAATTTCAGCATAAGGAAGGATGAAATAGGTAAAAGATGGATACAGTTTACGCCACAGGAAAGAGAAAGACATCAATAGCAAGGGTTTGGATAAGCCCGGGCACTGGTAGAATTACCGTAAATGGTAGAGACTTTGATGAATATTTTGATATAGCTGTAGCAAGGCTTGTTGTTAGCGAGCCATTTGAAATTACCAACACCCTGGGCAAGATGGACGTAAAGGCAACTGTTAGGGGCGGAGGCAAAAATGGCCAGGCAGAGGCCCTGCGTCACGGAATAGCCAGGGCGCTTCAGTTGATGGACCCTGATCTTAGGCCGGCCCTGAAAAAAGCAGGACTTCTTACCAGGGATGCAAGGGTCAAGGAAAGGAAGAAATACGGCTTGGCAGGTGCAAGAAAGAGGTATCAGTACTCCAAGCGTTAAGTCAGCAATGTGTCAATAGATTGGATAATTATGGGGAAGGCATGGCCTTCCCCTTTTTTGTTTGTAAGGGAAAGGAGGGGCAGATGTCCATAAAGGCGTCAATTTTAGGTGGTTCAGGTTATACAGGCGTGGAGCTTTTGAGACTGCTTGCCATGCATCCCAAGTGTCAGGTGGTTTCAGTTACATCAAGAAAGATGGCAGGCAAAAAGGTGGCAGATGTCTTTCCCTCCCTCCTGGGTTTTTGTGATTTGACTTTTAAGAGCCCGTCCCTTGAGGCCTTGGCCAAAGAGGCGGATTACGTTTTTGCCTGCGTTCCCCATCAGACAGCCATGGCGGTGGTTCCAGAGCTCCTTGAACGCGGAGTCAAGGTGATTGATTTATCCGCTGACTTTCGTTTGCGGGACAAGGACGTTTACGAGGCATGGTATCAGGAGCATTCATGCCCTGAGTTCTTAAAGGAAGCTGTGTACGGCCTGCCAGAGGTTTACGGTTCAGCCATTCCAGGGGCAAGACTCATTGCCAACCCTGGCTGTTATCCTACAAGCACCATATTGCCCCTTGTGCCTTTATTGAGGGAAAAGAGTCTCGTGCCTGATGGCATTGTGGTGGACTCCAAGTCAGGGACAAGTGGGGCTGGCAGGGGCGCAAATGTGGCAACGCTTTTTTGCGAGGTAAATGAGGGTTTTAAGGCCTATAAGGTTGCAGAGCATAGGCACACACCAGAGATTGAACAGGAACTTAGCGAAGCCGCCGGAAAAGAGATCCGCATAAATTTTACTCCACATCTTGTTCCCATGTCCCGTGGAATCCTTACAACAATCTATGCACAGGTCGCAGATGGAAAAGGTGAAGAGGACTTGAGAGGGGTTCTTGAATCCTTTTACAAGGGGAAATTTTTTGTAAAGATCCTGCCAGAGGGCAGCTTTCCAAATGTGTTGAATGTCCGTGGCACCAATATGTGCCATATAGGCCTCAAGGTGGATGAAAGAACAGGCAGGGCCATAATTGTTTCTGCTATAGACAATCTGTGCAAGGGGGCCTCAGGGCAGGCAATCCAGAATATGAACCTTATGGCCGGGTTCGATGAAACCGAAGGGCTAAGACTGCCGGGTCTTTACCCGTAACGGATACCTGGTTCCTCAATGAAGTTGTAAAAGGCAACCTTTCTGCATCACTTGATTCAAAAGCCAGAAGCCGCAAGGATAGTGGCCATCCATTTAGCCAATCTTATCTAAAGAGTAAGCGGAAGGGCAAGGATAGGCTTTGCCAGACTGGAAAGCAGGGCCAAGAGCTTCTATGGTTTGCTTCGCTGAAACGCTCCAAAGCCGCTCGCTCACGCTCGCTAAATGGAGGTTTCAGCCGCTTCGCTTCACCAAGAATCTCTAAGCCCTGTTCCCCAAATGTCTTATCAAAGCCTATCCTTGCCCTATCCATTTAATGCAAGCACTAGACCCGACTCCATCCCTATTTCTACCTTGTAAAACGTCTTGGTTTTCATGCAATCGGGGTTAAAATTCGGCACAAATTATCATGCCTTAAAATGAAGTAGTTTCAATAATATTTTGCTAATAAGTTTGATTTCCCTTGAGCTGGTGGATTTTTTCTTTTAAAGGCGTTAAATTGAATTAAATTCCGGTATTAATAATTGTAGGTCGTCTTTACAAGTGAAATCCACAAAATTTTTTGCTCATAGCCTTGAAGGTGAGCCACCTGAAAAGTGGCAACCCCTTGAAGAACATCTAAAAAACGTTGCTGAACTAGCCTCCCAATTTGCGGCCAAGTTCGAAGGGGACTATTGGGCCTATTTGGCAGGGCTTTGGCATGATTTAGGGAAATTTTCGCCAGCTTTTCAGGCGAAACTTTTTGTTGAAAATGGGATAGAGACAGACCTTAGGGCTACAGGCCCAATAATTCACTCTGAGGCTGGAGGTCACTTGGCCGTTTTAAAGGGCTGGACTGGGGCAGACAGGGTACTTTCCTGGCTAATAATGGGCCATCATGCAGGACTTACCGACTATAAAGCAGATGAAATTGGAGCAAAGGCTCTTGAGGTAAAACTGCGCAATCCAGAGCGTTCGCATGAAATTCTTCAAAATGTACCTAAATGGCTGAAAGAGCAGCCCCCAGTCCATCAAC
>JAMOVK010000024.1 GCA_027067775.1 Deltaproteobacteria bacterium | reverse complement strand
TTCTGGCAGGCAGGCGCATTTGCCGCGTGCCTGCTTGGCTGCTGCTGTCTTGTGTTTGCATCTGAAACTGTCTTGAGGAAGTTTGCTCTTGTTTCTACTCCCCAAATTTTTAGGGAGTTTGACCTCGTATCTAAAGACTGGCAGCATTATGCAGGGGATTTTATTGCCTTTGTGAAGGGCATTAACAGGCTTTATCTGCCTGTACTCTTTGGCGTTCCTCTGGTATTCCTTCTACATTATATAGTCATTGGTCCAAAAAAATTTGCCCACTCTGGTAAAAGGATATGGTTTTATTCTGGGGCTACAAGATTTTTGCACTGGGCAAGCGCCATATTCTTTAGCCTGCTGGTTGTCACTGGCCTTATGATCATATTTGCAAAATTCATTGGCGGGGGGCCTCTAGTCCTTTCTGCCAGAACCATACATCTTTGGAGTGCTTACGGATTCTTAGCGGTTGCTGCCCCCCTTTTCATCGTATGGATAAAAGACATGCTTCCTGCTCCATATGATCTGTTGTGGCTTTTAAAGGCAGGGGGCTATCTTAGCAGAAAAAAACAAGAGATACCGGCAGGAAAGTTCAACTTCGGTCAGAAGATGTGGTTCTGGCTGGCCTTTCTTGGTAGCGCAGTAATGTTTTATACAGGCTACTGTGTAAGTATCATGGCTGGACAGCAGGCTGAGATGGCTGGTTTCATAAAGATCCACCTTATTCTTGGGCTATGCATCTTGGCCTTTTTTATTACCCATCTCTACATGTCACTTTTTGCTATAAAAGGTTCTTTAAGAAGCATGATTTCTGGCTACAAGTGGGAAGAAGAAGTCAGAATTCTTCATGGTAGGATGCTCAGGTAGTCACCTTGGTTTCCACTGGTCTTGAAATATTCGTAAAAGAGCGGCCGTCTTGGGCCAAGGGAAGGCGTCTTGGGCTTCTCTGCAATCAGGCATCAGTGGCTGGTACTCTAGATCATGCCCGTTTTCTTATTGATGAGGCATTTCCTGGGAGTCTCAAGGCCCTATTTAGTCCCCAGCATGGCCTTTATGCTGAAAAGCAGGACAATATGAAGGAATCAGGTGATGTCATTGATCCAGGTCTTGGTATCCCAGTATTTAGCCTATATGGCCAAAGTAGAAGGCCACACAAAAAACAGCTTTCTCTAATAGACATGCTTGTGGTGGACCTGCAGGACTGTGGCACAAGGGTTTACACGTACGTATGGACCCTGTTTTTGGCAATGAAGGAATGTGCAAAAAATGGGGTGACGGTTGCAATCCTAGACAGACCAAATCCTGTTGGCGGGAAAGAGGTGGAGGGAAACATGCTAGAGGCCGGGTTGTTTTCCTTTGTGGGCATGGCGCCTATTCCAATGCGTCACGGAATGACAATGGGTGAACTGGCCGGTTTTCTTGCAAGTTATGCAGGGCTTGATCTTGAGCTTTTTGTTGTAAGAATGGATGGCTGGCAAAGAGAAATGTACTTTGATCATACAGGCCTTCCCTGGGTGATGCCGTCTCCAAACATGCCTCGCATAGAAACAGCAGTCGTCTATCCAGGACAGGTTATTCTCGAAGGTACAAACCTTTCAGAAGGAAGAGGAACAACCCTTCCTTTTGAGATTTTCGGCTCTCCCTATATAGATGTTAACCGATTAAACAAAGAAATAGGCACAGTAGACGGAGCCATCCTGAGGTATCAATCCTTTGAGCCCACATTTAACAAGTGGCAAAGACAGAGATGTCATGGATTTCAGATCCATGTGACAGACAGGGATATGTTCAGGCCTTATCGTTTTACCCTTAATCTTCTATCAGCCCTTAACAGGATACAAAGAGAAGAGTTTTCATGGACACCTCCCCCTTACGAATATGACTTTTTTAATCTTCCAGCAGATCTGATAGTTGGCAGCAAGGCCTTGAGAATAATGATTGAAAAAGGATGTGCCCCTAAAGAGCTGGATGAATTCTTGAGCACGGATGAGGAGAAATTTCGTACAGTAAGACAGGAATTTCTTCTTTACTAGATGCTATCTTGTTTTCTGTTATGCAGCTTCCCTTTTGTGGGTAACCTCATTTTTGATCCGATCTAAACAGTAACTCAAGGCAGATATAACGTTTTCCCGAAAGTCACCGGCCACACCAAGAAGCATGATATCTTCACCTTTTTTCAGATGGCCTGGGTTTATCTCTACCTCTACAGCAAAGATACCAGGCATGTTCTTTGTTTTTTCGATAATCTCGGTAAGTTTTTCAAAATCTACCTTCATGTCAATGGTAGAACAGGGGGTGCCATCTTTGGAATATTCCCTCACGATACCGTTATGAATCAAAATCATTCCGGCTTTGGCACCAGCCATCTTTTTAAGCCTATCTCTGAATTCTGCAATATCCATGAATCGTTTATTTCCTTGTCCCTTGTGGTGGATTGGCCTGCTTAAATACAAGGTTTTTTATGGCCTGTCCGTAGGATCTTTTTAATTCTAACAAGAACTTTCTATCTACAGGGCCCTTCCACGACGTGACCTTGAAAAAACGTTTTGGAATCTCGATCTCATCGGGATCAAAGCCCGTGTCGAACCGGAGCTTCCATCTTGCCCTTCTAATATCAGCTGCGGCCTTGTCAAGGTTGGCAGCAAGATCCAAATACCCGAGGCTTTCAAGACATTGGGCAAGCCGTTCCTTGGTGTAGACCTTTCTGGAAAACAGACAGGCTACCATGGAGTTTAGGAGGCATCGTGGCAGTTCATCTTCAAGCAAGAAGTCTACAGCCTTTTTCAGATCCTGTTCAGCATGTTTTTGCTCATAGGAGTAGGCGCCTGTGTCCAAATGAGAATGCCTGAATCCCAGGGACTGTGCTGCAAAAAAGAGCTCCCCAGTGGCATAGCCTGCCATTTCTTGGCCAAGCACGCAGGCAAACTCGCCTCCTCCGTATCTGTTTGCTGCTTTCAGGGTACCCTGAGCAAGCAAACGATAAAATTCGTTAGATGCCACTGCAAGATGCCCAAGGGCCTCCAGATAGGAAGCTCCATGACCAAATGATAGAGGAAGCAGGGTCTCTTTCTGGGTGATAATAGCCTTTTCCATGGCTTCTGTAGCCCAGGCCAGGGCCACACCGGCTGAGATTGCATCCAGACCCAGGCGGTCAGCCTTTTCTATCAGCTTTAATATTGTTACTGGCTCTTTTATTCCCAGCATGCTTCCAAGGGCAAAGATAGGTTCATAGTCATATGCCATCTGCTGATAATAATAACGGCTATCCTTAGTAAATTTTTCCCTTACAAATCCGACATGAATGCAACCAACCGGGCAGCCAGAGCAGGCAAGATTGCGCAGCAAATGTCTTGTGGCAAAGCTCTGGCCAGAAATCATGTGTGCGTCAGGATCATAGCTGGCCTGAAGATTGCGCCACGGCAAAGATTTGATGTTATTCAACCGTTCCAGATTGGCAGGGGTTCCAAGATCATGATATTTGTGCATCATTCCAGAGCTGTGCACATCTTGGAAGACTTCTTTCCACATCTTGCGGTAGGGTTTATTTTCTTGGGGCATTGGAAGTGAGGAATCGCCAAGGATCACAATGGCCTTGAGATTTTTTGCCCCCATGACCGCTCCGGCTCCAAGTCGTCCAAAATGGCGATAGGTGTCAGCGTTTATGCAGGCCATTGCCGAAAGATTTTCTCCAGCCGGTCCAATCCTCAGGATGGAACGGTGGCCATGGGATTTTTCTACCATGTGGCGAATTATCCTTCCACTGTATATCACATCCATACCCCACAAAAAGTGGGCATCTTTTATTTCCAGGCTGTTAGAGCCTATGCTAAGCAGACATGGTCTTTTGGCCCTTCCCTTTATTACCAAGGCATCAAGACCTGTAAACCTGAGGCTCAAGGCACTCCTGCCTCCTCCGTGGCTTTCAGTGTACTGGTTGTGGTATGGGGATTTGAAGGCGCATACGGTTTTACTCATTAGGGGAAAGTAGCCAGTAAGAGGACCTATGGCAAAGATTAACGGCTGTTCAGGATGATTCCATGGTTCATCTTTGAGTCCTGCTTTTTCAAACAAAAGGGCACAAAGCCCGCTTCCACCAACTGCCTTGTCTTGATCCGCAATCTTTTCGATGCTGGCCTTCCCGGATGATAAGTCCACTGTCATTATTCGAAAGTTGCCCTTATTCACCTGTCTGTCCTCCTTGATCATGGACATCTTGGCTCGACACTGCCTCTATCATTTCAAGGCAACCGTGTGGACAGAAATTGGTACAAAGGCCACAGTGGATGCAGACAACCGGGAACCCATGGTCTGTTTTCGTGATGGCATTGACCGGACAGGCTTCAATACAGCTGGAGCATCTTATGCACAAGTCTTTTCTGATTCTCACTCCTCCGGCCTTGCGTATACTGATTGCACCTGTAGGGCATGACCTGGCGCAAATAGGTTCTTTACACGCAAGGCAGTAGGTGGCTTCAAAACCTGTGGAAATGCCCCCCGAGCTTTTTATTCGTATGCCTGATACCTGCCACGATAAGAGGCCATGTACAAGCCTTGCGCAGCTTAGAGAACAGACGTGACATCCTATGCATCTTTCTATCCTGGTAGCCTTTAGTATTTTCATTGTGCAATATGTGAATTTTGTTTTGAAAATTTGTGAAATATTTTCATCTTTTTTGACATCTTGCGATATTCTTTAAACTTCAGACCTATCTAAAGGTCTCATTCTAAGACTTATGAAGTCATTAGGAAAGTTCAAATAAATATATGGGCCGATTAAGGGTATTTGGAAACAAAGAACAGAGCCCAAAGTTCCTTTTTAATCCGAGTTTTTTTTATTTTTCAACAGGGTATCCTGCATTTATCCATGCCTTCATTCCACCTGCAAGGCTGTGGACATGGGTGAAACCGTGTCGCTGGAGGAAGCTTGCGGCAATGTTGCCTCTGTAACCCACACCGCAGTAAACTATCACCTCATCATCCTTGGGTATATCAGGGATATTTTTCAAAAGAACGTCTATGGGAAGATGTTTGGCCCCTTTTATATGTCCAGCTTCCCACTCCATCCGAGTACGTACGTCAAACAGGTGTTTGTAGTCTCCTGACTTGAGCTTTTCATAAAGCTTGGCAGCTGATATCTGCCAAAGGTGTTCTATGGGCATTCCTGCCTCTTGCCATGCAGTGATGCCACCATGAAGATAGCCAATGATGTTGTCGTAGCCTATCCTGTGAAGCTGATTGGTTATCTCCATGTAGGCCTCCATGCCTGTTACCACAAGTATGATTTCGCTATCAGGCTCTATCACCATGCCTATCCAGTTGGCTGTCTGGGGCCCAAGGCCGATGTTTATGGAGCCAGGAATGTGAACGCCGCCAAAGGCAGCCGTGTCTCTGGCGTCAAGCACTACAGCGCCCTTTTTCATGAAATTCATAACCTGTTTTGGACCAAGATCCCTTACTATTGGGCATCTTTCAAGAAGAGGAGCCCCTTGTTTATTCGTTTCAATAATGTGGGTAAAACTTTTTGGCCTCTGAGGGAAATTTTGTGTCATCTCCTCATGAAATTTTTCAAAGGAAAGTTTCAAAACCGGAATGTGGGCCATCTCAAAACCAATAGTGGAGTTGGGCTTTGAGCTCATGCCTTTGCCACAAAGAGAGCCTTCACCGTGGGCAGGATATATCTCCATGTGACTTGGCAAGGCACCTAGTTTGTTGTGAAGGGAGTCGTATAGATTCTTGATCTGTTCCTCAAGGAGTTCTTCTCCTGCAAGATCAGGCCTTCCAATGTCTCCAACAAAAAGGCAGTCACCAGTAAGAACAAACCAGGGCTCTTCTGCCCTGCCGAGATCCGTCACCAGAATAGACATGGAATGGGGAGTGTGTCCAGGTGTCTTTAAGAACTCCAGGCGTACGTTTCCAAATTCGATTCTATCATGTTCACGAACCTCTTCGTGTGTAAAATTCACAGGAGTTCCTTCCATAAAATAGATATCCGCCCCTGTACGGGATCTAAGTTCCTGGTTTCCGCTTACATGGTCTGCATGAATGTGTGTTTCAAATATGTGGGTAATTTCCATTCCGTTGGCCCTTGCCACATCAATATAGTCTTGAACATCTCTTTTAGGATCTACAACACAGGCCTTACGTGCCATGGGACATCCAATAAGATAGGATAGACAGCCCATGCCCTTGACCAAAAATTGTTTGAAAAACATGCTTTTTCTCCTTTTGTGCAATATGTAATGGGAGGATAAAAATCGAGCTTCTAAAAAGGATTATATCACGCTCTATCAAAAGAGCAGCTATAAAGAGTAAGTGAATTATTTACCAGGTGTAATAACTTATAACATACAAGTTCGATATAATGTCTTTCAGCAAGACTCACAGGAGTATGCCTCATGGCTAACCTCTGCAAACAGTATGATGGCTGATTGCGAAGTCTACATCTGGGTCTTGCTTTTAACATCAGGCTGTTCCCCGATCAGGCGCAAGGGAGGTTATGCACTATGATACGAATTCAGGTTTATTTGACATAAATATTAAGTAACTTATCTTTATGGAATATCTAAGGAGGGAATTATGGAAGCATTCATTAGTGATTTTGAAGACAGTGTGAAAAAATTTCAAAAAGCCATTGAAAAAGAGAAAAGAAAAGTAGCATCGATTGAAAAAGAGCTTGAACCGGTTAAAAACAGACTGCTAGAAATAGAATCGGATTTGCTAGCGATTCAAGGAGAGATTAAAAGAAATGAAGCAAGAATCCGGGAAATCAAAAACCATTTAAAAAGAATAAAACAAAAAACTATTGAGGCTGAAACAGAAAGAGAAATAGAAATGCTTGACAGAGACAGGCAAAGGCTCTTAAAAGAACTTCGGGAAAGAGAAGCCAGAATACAAGATTTAAAAGAAAGATATCAAGATTTGATTTTTGAAGAAAATGAGTTGCTAAAAAAGGAATTTGAGCTTGAAGAAAAAAAATTGGTTCATGAAGAACGTATTCAGAAATACCTAAGAAAAATCGAAACAACGATGCGTTCGATCCAAAGAGAAATAGATAGTTATAAGGCCACACATTAATTTACTTATTCATTGAGAAAGGGTAGCAGTGACTTCCTTTGCTACCCGTTTTCCACTAAGCCAGATTTCCTCTTCAAATCCTTTACTCAAGGCCATCATCATGGACTGCTGGATTCGTTTCCGTGCAGGTCCCTATAACAGGGGAAACATTTCGCTTGAACCTGACATGGTTCGCTTTGCCCAGTGGAATTTTCGGACTCCACTCCAGCCAGTCATCTTCGGCCTTTTTGTAAAGGGTGAAATGTGTTCCGCCTGCCACAGTCGGCCCCATGTCTTCACCTTCTGGCGTGGCAAAGGCGATCCCTCCTGCCATTATGGCCTCCACTGACTCAGTCTTGACTTTTACTCCAGAGAAGATCCCTGCATTTATCCTTACTCCACTCACATTCCAGAACCTGCTCCCCTGTCTTACAAGTGGGCTGTAGGGGTGGAAGATGTTGAGGTGTATCCATACCTTGCTGGAATCTGGTGAAAGCTCGTATCCAAGTACCCTTCCCACTTTCACCTGCTTGTAATAGACAGGACAGCCCCTTTTGAGAGAGCCAAGAGAGTCCGCCTCTACAACTATGTGCAGACCTTTGTCCAGGTATGGGACTGCAGGGGGAGAATCAAGTCCCACAAGATGCCTCACTGGTGTGCCCTGACCAGGAAGTATAGCTATATAAGGCCCGGTGATTACAGTTTCAAGGTTTCTCACACCTGAAAGGCCAAACTCCGGCCTTACTACCCAGACCTTGGTGTTTGGGGTGAAAAGAGATGCGTAACGGCGGTTTACCAGGGCGGTGACCCGGACGGACTTCATGTCTTTTTCAAACTGGACGTTTTTTACAAACCCTATATTTACACCCTGGTAACGCAGCTTGGAGTTGGCTTCCAAATCTCTGGAGGATGCAAAACGTATGGTAATAGGCACATAGTCTGCATTTTTGGCGCTTTCCAGATCGGGGAACAGACGGAAGGAGTGCCATTCCCTTATCTTCTTGCCCTTGCCACTATTTACAAAGCTCACAGCCCCCATGACGATGGAGGCCAATGGAGAGGTCCTCACCTTGAATCCACTCCTTATGCTTCCTTTCATTTCGAGGCCGCTTGTCAGATAAAATCGGGAAGAAGTAGTAATGAGATCAAGATAATTCTTTTTGATAAAGGCGTTTATAACTATCTTGTCCTTTTTGCTGTCAAGCTTTACCCCTGTTATTTCGCCAACCTGGACCTTTTTGTAATAGATGGGGCTTCCGGAGATTACAGACACGGGCTCATCAGTCTCAAGGCGCACAAAGATTCCTCCAGGTTTCAGATCCGGTACATGTTTCACTGCATCGGCATAGCTGTCGTAGAGTCGGAACCTGCGCCATGGCTTTGCCTTTTTCAGCTTTCTTTTGTAGTAGCGCTGGGGATAGTCAAAGGCGATCCCACCTGAAAGGATTGCCTTTAGAGAATCGGTGCTTACACTTACCGCAGCGGGGGTCACCTTCAGGTTAAGGCCGCTGTAGTTCCAGAAGACGCACCTGTCGTTTATCAGGTGCTCAAACTCGTCGTAGATGATGAAGACCAGATCTACGCTGTTGTCCTTGTTAAGGGTGTACTTTGCAACCTCTCCAACCTGGATGTGTTTGAAAAGGACCGGTGCGCCAGGGTCAAGGGCATGAAGGTCCGATGCCCTCAGCCGGTAGTAGGTCCCTTCCTTTAGGATTTCCTTGGAATGGCTGCCCTGAACGGTGAACCGCCGCTTTTCCTTTCCACTTCCTGGAACAAAGGTGATATATGGACCAGACACAAGGGTGCTCAGGTTGCTCACCCCTCCAAGTCCCACTCTAGGCCTGATTATCCAGAACTTGGTTCCTTCACGCAGGGCCGATTCAGCCATGGGGTCCATCAGTATGGTGGCGGTTACCTTGTACTTTCTGTCGTTTTGATTCAGACTAAGCTTTTTTACCCGTCCAACCTCAATGCCCTGGTATATGACCTTTGTAAGCCCTTCAACTATGTTCTCACCATCAAAAAGTTTCAGGGTTATCTCAATGCCATACTGGGCGTCTTCATAGTCTCGATAGAGTTTGAACACCTCACCATTTTTTGCTGGGGGCTGGTTCATTAGTTCCTGGGGAGTATAAAAGCTCACCCCACCACTTATGAGGCTACTGAGAGATTGCATATGAAAGATGATTCCATTAAGTCCCCCCTTAAGGGTGATGCCGCTGGCGTTCCAGAATCGTGTTCCGGGTTTTACAAGACTTGCGTACTCAGGTTCTATGTAGCCGTCTATCAAAATACGGCCGCTTTCTTCCATTTTGTAACCCTGGATAGAACCCACTTTTATGTCTTTGTAGTAGATGGCAGAGCCTTTTTGAAGTGAGTTGAGCGCGTCTGTCTCAAGACGTATGTGTAGACCAGGAGCGTCTTCAGGAACAGGGGGAGGTTCATCTAGGCCAACGAATTCCCGACATGGAATCTTGGATTTTCCAGGCTGTACGGCAATGTAGGAGCCTGTGAGCAAGGTTTCAAGGCCGCGTACCCTTCCAGCGGAGACCTCAGGTCTTACGATCCAGAATTTCACATCCTGCACCAGGCCCTTTTCTGCCTGGCGGCTTATGGCGATTTTCATGGATACCGTATCAAGCCCTTCATCCACGGTTATCTTTTTTACAACACCAATGGGAAGCCCCTTAAACATGACCTTGGTCTTGCCGGCGGTTACTCCCTCCGCACTGTGAAAATGCACTACTATATCTATGGGCTTTTCCACAACACTTTTGTAAAGAAGCCATATTCCTATTGAAAGAGCCACTGCCGGAAGTATCCATATGGGTGAAAGCCCTTTCTTCTTTTTTATGTTGCTTTTTTCCATATCATTATCCATAAAGTTGTTGCTTCTGTTATTTTTTATCACTGTTCATGTGGCAGTGATGACATATTGTATCATTGGGAAAATCCCAGATGAGCCTGGTATCAAAGACTTCAGCAGCCAGCATGGTCGCGATGACTACTCCACAGAAAAATGGGGCTGCAGGAGCGGCAGCGATGGTTGAAAGAAAACCAAAATCAACAAGGGCCGTCAGTAGCGCTATCACAAAGATGTCCAGCATAGACCAGCGGCCGATAAATTTTATGAAACGAAACATCAGGGTCTTGTGTTCAAGCCAACTGTCGATTCTAAAATGGATGGAAATCAGTATCATCATTATTCCTATGATCTTAAAAACTGGCACAAGAATACTGGCTACCAGAATGATAATGCCTATTCCATATGAACCTTCCTTAAAAAAATAGATTATACCATCCATAATTGTGGAATATTCAGCAGCACCCATATATTCAACCTTCATGATC
This sequence comes from Deltaproteobacteria bacterium, assembly GCA_027067775.1. Taxonomy (GTDB): domain Bacteria; phylum Desulfobacterota; class Dissulfuribacteria; order Dissulfuribacterales; family QOAL01; genus JAADCZ01. The sequence continues at coordinate 3,861 of JAMOVK010000024.1, read as the reverse complement.
GGCAGCAGGTTGGCAGGAAAAAGCAGGATAAGGGAGGTTATGACAAGGGCCCAGGAATGCATAAGGCTATTTGGCTTTCTGGGATGGACCTTGCTTGCACATCTTGGACAATCTGCAGATGATCCATCTGATGGTATGCCTACAACCTTATGGCACTCGTGGCATACCATTAGACCCGCCTCAAGGCCTGTTTTTGGCCTTTCTGTCTTGCCTTTATCCCCCACTTTTTAGCTCCTTAAGCACCCTTTTGTTTAGCAAAGTCCCCTGTTTTTTGCTGGCCTTCTTTTTTTTCAACTGGATGTGAATTTCATTCCAGTAGTAATTTTCATCAAGAAACGATGAAGAAAGTAGCGTTGCACTTAACAGACCTATAAAACAAAAAAACCCCATATCATATTCTATCTTGGCCATATGGAGCAATTTGATAATCGTTACAAGTATGCCAATCATATAAACTTCAAGCATTCCCCATTCGTCTAGCCTACTGTAGGTCTTGAACATAAACACAGTCGAGGCATCGCTCCTGCCAAGTCGTACCTGCAAGGAGACCAGAAATAGTAGTAGCAGTTTGATGAAAGGGACGAGAATGCTTGTTACAAATACGGCAATACCTGTAAACCAGAATCCCGATTCCACCATTGCCTTTGCACTGGCATAAATACTCCCTGTACTTTCAAGCCCCAGAATATCAAGGGTAAGAAGAGGCAAAAAGATGGCTGGGGGAAATAGAAAAAGACCGGTCAGGCTAAGGGCCATTGTCTTCTCCACACTGTCTTTTACAGGTGCAGCAAGAATACAGCCACATCTTGGGCATGTGATTTTGTAGCCTGGCCTTGGAGGTGATACTTCAAGCAGAAGATCGCAGTCCGGACATACAGTGATGTTTTTCCTAACTCCTTTCACTGCTCTTGCCTTCATCATCATTATTGTTTTTTGAAAATTGTTGAGAGGCCTGTATCCCCACCAAACGGGCTACCAGGACTGCCAAAAAAAACTGCCCCATTATTGCCTCTGTAGCACAAAGGGAGGCGGCCCCTGGGTTTTTGGGAACAATGTCTCCGTAGCCAAGGGTGGTAAGGGTCACAAAACTGAAGTACTGGAACTGCTGTCTAAGCGGGATTGCGGCAGTGGCATTTGCAGAAAATATGTTTCCAGAAAAGGAACCCGGGACAACAGTGTACATGATCTCATATATATATCCCCAAAATGTTCCCATAAACAGGTATAAACACAAGGCTGCACAGATGAGCTTTGTGTCTACAACTCTGGCTCGAAATACATGTTTTGAAAAGGAGTATATGAGTATGCCTATGTAGACAAGCATTACAGCAGTGTCTGCCAGGGGGGGCAGATCCCAGATGTTCAGGACATCTAGCCACAGAAGGGTCAAGGAGACACCTAGAAAAAAGACAGCCAGTTTGAAAAGTTTTTCATATCGCTCGATGGCACAAACTGCAAAAAATAAAACCAAAGATATAAAAAGGGAAAAGATTATCTTGGCCCCTGGGAGCCTGGCAAGAAATGGGGAAAAGACAATGTACACCAGGAGCCATACGAGCAGGTTGTGAAAGCTGTACCGAAAACGAATTATTCCCATAATAACAAAAGGCTAGGCATTGGCCTGACCAGGTAAGGTCTTTCTTAGAACTAGATATCCAGCTACACCAGCCAGGAACGAGGCAATAAAGATGGAAATCTTGGCCTCATCCACCAGCTTTGGGCTGTCAAGGCCGAGCTCGCTGATGAATATCGACATGGTAAAGCCTATGCCTGCCAGGATACTGACCCCCCATATATTGGACCATTTTACGCCCTGGGGCATATCGGCAATTTTCAGCACTATTGCGAGCCAGCTAAAAAACATTATGCCAATCTGTTTACCAACTATAAGCCCTGATATCACTCCAAGGCTTATTGGTCCGGGAAAGGATGCCATGGTATCGGCACTTATTGTGACTCCCGCTGCAAAAAGGGCAAAAAGGGGTAAAATGATAAATGCCTGTACTGGATGCAGATGCTTTTCTAAAAATATTCCTGGCGGTATCATGTCGTCTGCGGCAAGGTAGATCTCCTGAACGAGCTGCCACTGCTGCTTGTTGTATGTCAGGCTGTCTCTTGTCAACGGACCAGTCTCTTTGAGCTTTTCAATACCCTTTTGGATTTGTTCCAGAAACTGGCCTGGATTTATCAGAGATTTTACTGGCACTAGAAGGGCTATGAGCACACCTGCAATGGTTGCATGTATACCAGAGACCATAAAGCTTGCCCATACACCTATGGCAGGAAAGAGATACAGGAAGGGTCTTCTTGTTTTGGATTTGACTGCCATGTAAAAAAGTAGGAGAAAGATGGCAGCCACTACAAGACTTTTTACATGTATCTGGGCAGTATAAAATATTGCAATGACAAGCACTGCGATCAGATCATCCACAATGGCAAGGGCCGTAAGAAATATCTTTAAACCGGTTGGAACCCTCTTGCCCAGAAGGGCCAAAATACCTATTGCGAAGGCGATGTCTGTGGCCATTGGTATTCCCCAACCTGAAAGGGCAGGCCCCGACCTGTTGAAATAAAAATACAGAAGGGCTGGCGTAACACTGCCACCAATGGCAGCAAGAACTGGTAGCGAGGCCTTTCTCAGGCTGGACAGTTCTCCAAGCAGAACTTCCCTTTTTATCTCAAGTCCCACAACAAAGAAGAAGATGGTCATCAGCCCATCCTTGACCCAGTGGGCAAGTCCCATCTGATAGGTCTGGCCGGCAAATATTACCCCTATTTCCAGATGGCTCAGATAATGATAGAATTCTGCCCATTTGGAATTTGCCCACACCACTGCCGTAATTGCAGCAGCTATAAGAATTATGCTGCCTGATGCCTGGGAGTGAACAAAACGTTCAAAAAAACTCTTGCCAGATTCCTGCTCCATCCACGTCTCCTATCTTTACAGTGCTTCGTTGCAGACTCGCTTGTAAAAAGACGAAACGGCTTATAGCAAGCCGCACAATACTCCAACAACATCTCTTTTCTGACTTTTCACTCTTTCCCTTTCTTGACCTTTGTATTTTTTTGATAATAATCACCAAAACACAAAATGGAACAAAAAATACAAAAAAAATCCGTTTTATTTTGTTGAACTTCTTAGTGCAACCTAACAGCCCTTTAATTTTAATTACCTGACTCCCAAGGCCTTTTTTACCTTTTCCATCCAATTGTTGCGTTCCTGTTGGGGCATAAAGATTACAAATTCTCCCATTGCCCTTTGAACGCCCATAAAATCTATCAGAAAGTTATAAACGGCATTTGCCGAATTAAGTTCAGCGCTTAAATATTGGTTTTGGGCATCTAATAAATCAATTATGGTCTTTATTCCGTGTATATATGAATCGGTTACAAGGGCAAGATTTTTCTTTGCCGCCAGGGCCGCCTCTCTGGTGAGAATGATCGAAGGGTAAGATGCCCTTGTCCGGTTAACTGCTGCAAGAACGTCCTGGATGATGATCTCTGCGGCTGCGTTCCTGTCTATTCTCAGTCTTGCAAGTTCTTGTTCAAGCCTGCCGGCCTTGGCCGCGGTTTTTCCCCCCTCAAAGAGGGGAATCCTTGCAAATACACCTACATTCCAATCTGTATCGTCAAAGCTTGTGCCTTCGCGTCTTCCATGGCCGTCTTCGGCAAAATACTGATCAACCTTCCATTCAACAGTGAAATCCGGAAGCCAAAGCTGGCGTCTGGCCCCCTTTGCAAGCCTGGCCTTGGCTTTTATGGCCTCATCAAAGCCTTTCAGCTCTGGTCTCACTGCTACTGCTTCGCGTGCTGCAAACCGTTTAAATTTCCTGAGCAGCAGTGGATTGTCCATTAGTTTCA
>JAMOVK010000023.1 GCA_027067775.1 Deltaproteobacteria bacterium | reverse complement strand
TGTTACTAAGTTTTTGACAAAAAATTATAACATAATTTAACGACCACCCCTAAAAGGGGTGGAATAAAAGCTGGCCCTAAAAGGGCATCTATTTCCAAAGTTTCATCTGTTCAATGTGTTTATCTTTCTCTCTTTGCCACTTCACATATTTCCGAACCTTTGCCTCATCAAGGCCTATAGTGCTGACACAATACCCCTTCGCCCAAAAATGCCGGCCCCAGTAGCGCTTCTTGAGACTCAGGTGCTTGTCGAATATTTTTATAGCGCATTTCCCCTTTAGAAAGCCCACTACTTCAGACACCGAAAATTTCGGTGGAATCGACAAAATCATATGGACATGATCCTCCTGGACATTCATCTCCAAAATTTCAAGCTTTTTCCATTCACATAGCTGCCTCAAAATTTCTTCGACAGATCTTTGTAGTGCACCCTTAAAAATCTTGAATCGGTATTTTGGGCACCAGATTATATGGTATTTACACTGCCATACTGCATGTGCTAACTTTTGAAACTCACTCATTGAATACCTCCCAATTACCCTTCGGGCCAGCATTCCGAAGTGTAGGGAGGTATTCAATTTTAGTCACCACCAAGCTGCTTGCATAGCAAAGCCGGGACCCACCAGTAAAACTGGTGGTTTAGATTTCCATTAATTAATTTTCTTGAACCTTATTGCCTTTATGTGTCACTATTAATGCAGACAAACAAAAACAGGATAGGGGCACCTATTACTGCGCTTGCCAGTAGCACCACCAGATCTGTTTTTATCGGCTTTTTGACATATTTCTAGCAGCTCATTTTATCATGTCCAAAATTCAAAGAGGAGGGAATCCGATGAAAAGACAATTTGTTACTTTTTCCTGGTTTTTGACATTAATCATACTTTTTACCTTTTCAAAAGGCCTTGCGGCACAGGATCCGTGCAAGCTTGTCACCACAGAACAGATAGAGAACCTTATAAAGGACTTCGGTTTTAAAAAATTTCGTTATGTAGACGGACGCAGTTATTTTGCAGGACAGTCTTGTGACTATTTTGGTAATGGCAAATCACTCACCATCGCAGTTGAAGAGAAGGAGGACTTTTTAGGAGATAAAAATATATTCTCATCCGCCAAAGAAAAATTTGCCAGACAAAAAAAGGCCGCCGCCCCTGGCATATTACACACTGTTGAAGGTATAGGCGATGAGGCTATCTGGAATGGGGTATCCCTGGAATTTCTCAAAGACGGCAGTATCTATACCATACGGGTTCATGCAACAAAGGGATTGGTTGGAAAGAGCCCAAAAGAATTGGAGCAGATAAATCTTGATTATTCAAAAGCCATTGCAAATATGATTCTCAAAAAAATTGAAGGAAAAATTTAAAATGCTTGATCTTTAAAAAAGTTAACCTATACACTCAAATCAAAATAAGATCAAAAAACTGGATCAATCTCTGAACTATCGGGCTTTTTGTTCGCTTGTGAAGCTATTTAAAAACCCTTATAATGGCAGCCACCTAATTCAAAGCTGAGGCTATGGTACATGGCAAGTGATAACGAGATCAAAAAGATAAGAAACATCGGGATAATTGCTCATATTGACGCAGGCAAAACCACTCTTACGGAACGTATCCTTTACTATACTGGAAAGACCCACAAAATTGGTGAGGTTCACGATGGCCAGGCCACCATGGACTGGATGCCAGAAGAACAGGAAAGGGGCATAACAATAACCTCTGCTGTTACCACCTGTTTCTGGAAAGGTAAAGAGATTCATATAATTGATACCCCAGGACATGTGGACTTCACTATAGAGGTGGAACGATCACTCAGGGTACTGGATGGGGCACTTGGGGTCTTTTGCGCAGTTGGAGGCGTAGAACCCCAATCAGAAACGGTTTGGCACCAGGCAGACAAATACAAGGTGCCCAAAATGGCCTTTGTCAACAAGATGGACAGGCTCGGGGCTGACTTCTGGCGGGTAGTTGATGAGCTTCGCGACAGGCTTGGTGCAAATCCACTTGTCATGAACATTCCACTGGGAGCAGAAGACAACTTTGAAGGAGTCTTTGACCTTGTAAAACAGAAACTCATTGTGTGGGACGAAGCCACAGAAGGTCGAGAGTTTAAGGAGCTTGACATACCTGAAGAACATCAGAGCTATGTGCAAAATGCCAGGGAACAACTCCTTGAGGCACTTTCCGAACTCGACGACGAAATCATGGAAATGTATCTGTCTGAAGAAGAAATCCCTGAGAAAAAAATCCACGAGGTTGTTCGCAGGGCCTGTCTATCCCTTAAGGGTGTTCCTGTTTTTTGTGGATCAGCCTTAAAAAACAAGGGGGTCCAGCCTGTTCTAGACGCCATTGGAAGATATCTGCCAAGCCCCTTGGACATTCCACCCATAAAAGGCATAAATCCCAGAACCGGAGAAGTGGAAGAGAGAAAAGCCAGTGTAAAGGTCCCTCTTTCTGCTCTGGCCTTTAAGGTGCAGATGGACCAGGGTAGAAAGATGACGTTTGTCAGGGTCTACAGCGGCGTAATGCAGGCGGGGGCAGAAGTATGGAATGCAACAAAGGAAAAGAAGGAAAAGATAGCCCGTCTTCTTCGCATGCATGCAAATAAGCGGGAACGCATCAAAGAAGCAGGAGCAGGCCAGATTGTGGCTGTAATGGGGCTAAAGCTGGCCCAGACAGGAGACACCCTCTGTGACCCAGAACATCCCATTATCCTTGAGGCTATCGAAACCTATCAGCCAGTTATCTCTGTTGCAGTGGAACCCAAGTCCACCCAGGACCAAGAAAAGGTTGAGACTTCCCTTGCCAAACTGGCTGAGGAGGATCCAACCTTTAGAGTCAGGGTGGATGAGGAAACAGGGCAAACCATCATCTCAGGTATGGGAGAGTTACATCTAGAGGTCCTGACCCAGCGTCTGTTAAGGGAATTCAAGGTGCCCGTCCGCGTGGGAAAGCCCCAGGTAGTTTACAGGGAAACCATACAGAAGGAAGCCCGTGTAACAGAAAAATTCGACAGGGAAATAGGTGGCAGCCGTCAGGTGGCAACGGTACAGCTCCTAGTCAGACCCAGGGAACGTGGCCAGGGAAATCTTGTCAGAAGCCAGCTGCCAGAAGGAGTCCTGCCGGAAGGTTACGAGGAACAGATTATTGAAACCCTGAAACAGGGACTGGAAAGTGGGGTGTTACAGGGCTTTCCCATGATAGATGTGGAGGTGGTACTTGAAGATGTCCAGTTTGAAGAAGGCCTTTCATCAGAAATAGCCTTCCGGGCAGCAGCATCCATGGCCCTGAAGAAGGCGTGCCAAAAGGCCGAACCTGTACTCTTAGAACCTAAGATGCTTGTAGAGGTAATAACTCCTGAAAACTTTATGGGAGACGTAATTGGAGACCTAAACGCAAGAGGAGGAAAGGTAGAAAGCATCGAGCCAAGGGGTAACGTACAGGTAATCAAGGCCATAGTATCCCTTTCAAGGATGTTTGGATATTCTACTGCCCTTCGTTCGGCTACCCAGGGCAGGGCAAACTTTACCATGGTCTTCTCCCATTATGATCCTGTAACCGAATAGTCTAGGATTGATTTTATTGCCCCAGGCTGACAATGGCCGATATTGCATTCATTGCAAAATTGTTCTACTTATGCCTCAAAATTCATCATGAAAGGAGCAAATAAAAAGTGTATGAATCTTCGGACCTTAGAAAAGGGCTTAAAATAATAATAGATGGGCAACCATATATAATTACCGACTTCCAGTTCTCCAAGCCTGGCAAGGGCCAGGCCCTTTACAGATGCAAACTCAAGAACATGATAACAGGCTACACCATGGATCGGACCTATCGCTCAGGAGATAAGTTTGAACCTGCAAACCTGGAAGAACGCAGGATGCAGTATCTATACAGTGATGGCGAAGGTTATCATTTTATGGATACCAAGACCTATGATCAGGTAACCCTTACAGATGAAAACATAGGTGAGGCCAAAAACTTTCTTCAAGACAATATGGAAGTGGATGTACTTTTTTTCAACGAGACCCCTATAAGCATAAATCTTCCTAACTTTGTCCAACTCAAGGTTGTACAGGCAGACCCTGGAGTCAAGGGAGACACTGCCACTGGTGCCACCAAACCTGCCACTTTGGAAACCGGCTACACCATCCAGGTCCCCTTGTTTATTGAAGAAGGAGATATATTAAAAATTGATACCCGCACAGGACAGTACGTGGAAAGGGTGAAAAGCTGACCGTTAACAGCAATCAACAAAAAAAAGCGAAACACATAGTTCTTGCCCGTCATATCCTTTTGCTGACTATCAGATCGTGGTTTTATCAGCACAATTTTATAGAAATACAGGTGCCTTGTTCGGCCAAAGAGGCTATACCAGAGGCAAACATAGACCTTTTCAAGGCAGAGGGTGGAAGATATCTTCTGCCCTCTCCTGAACTTCATCTAAAACCCCATCTTTCCCTTTGCATTGAGGCCTTTTTTCATATTGGCCCTGCATTTCGGAAAAATGAAAAGGGGCAGATTCACAGTCCCGAATTTACCATACTGGAATGGTATCGCGCAGAGGCTGATTACACAGTTCTTATGAAAGACTGCCTTGACATGCTGTCCACAATTTCTGCAGCCTTTCGGAATAATACATGTTTCACATCGGCTCTCACGGATTGGAGCCTGGAAAAGGGAGCCTATATTTTTACGATAGAAGATGCATTTACCCAATATGCCCATTGGAACCCTGTTGAGTTGCATGATGAAAGAAAATTCGAACAGGATCTTGTTACCAAAATAGAACCAGCCCTTCCAGCAGACCTTCCAGTCATATTGAAAGATTTTCCTTCTTGGGCCTCTTCTTTGTCCAAAATCAAGGAATCTGATCAAAGGGTTTGCGAAAGATTTGAACTCTATTTCCAGGGAGTCGAACTCGCAAACGGTTTTACAGAGCTTGTTAACACTGAAGAACAGCAAAAACGTTTTCAAAAAGAAAACATCAAAAGGGTCAAACAGGGTTTAGAACCTATAGATCTTCCAAAAACGTTTTTGACTGCCTTAAACCAGTGTCCGCCCTCTGCAGGCATCGCCCTTGGCATAGACAGACTGCTCATGCTACTTGTTGGAGCAAAAGATATCAGTCAAGTAATCCTTCCACTATTTTAAGACTATTTCAACTTTAGACAACAGAATTTCTCCATAGTTGGCAGGCTGTTTGCTCATTTAGCACTGAGGCTTGAAATCGGTATGATCAATGGCTGATCTGCCGGAATTTGGGGAAAATTTTTTAGAGAACCGGCAACAAAAAAACAAAATCTTTTATAAATTTTTTCTATTATCCGATGAGATGAGCAACAGGAAAAAAATCATAAACGTTGGAGGGAACCATGTCGTATTCACCATGGCACAAAATGTTCTTAGCCGCCGTCTGCACCATCTTGATGCTTAGCGGATGCGGCCAAAAGGTCAAAGAATCTGTCAAGGCTATAGATTCCACAACCATCACAAACCCCTATCCTTGTCCCAAAATCGTAATGCTGCCCTTTGCAGACTATTCATCGGGCAAACACATTGACGATTCCCTAAGACGACAGATCAAGATACAGAATGCAATCACTCACAAGCTTGCCTCAAAGGGCTATTACATTCCGGTTGAAGAAGATGTTGTACAGTACCTTATAGATCTGGGCGTCATCACTTTGATAGAAGAACCTTCAATAAATTCTGCCAGGACAAGAAGAAACTTCTACAGAGAGCTTGGAACCGGTTGGTCAGATGACATGAACAAGGCAATCAAACAGGTACTGCTCCAAAACGAGATTGCCAACAGGCCACAGGAAGAGCTTAAAATCAACCGTATTGGTCTTAACAAGCAGATTATCAAGCAAATTGGCGATTACTTCGACGCTGACTATGTCCTAAGAGGCAGGATAGTAGAATATGAAATTCGGGAAGGCCAAGATCTAAACCCGCTCCAGCAGGGTATCCTGCCCTTCTTTTTTGACTGGACATCAGCCACAATATTTGGAGTGGCCCAATCCGAACAGTACGATCTTTGGCAGGATTTGGCCATCGGTGGAGCAATGGGAGCAGGCCTTGGCTCACGGGCAAACACACCGTTTAACAGCCCCTCTAAATCTTCAAAAGTCGTAGGTTCTCATCCACGTTTTGCCAAAGTGGTAACAGAGACTTCTGGTGGTTACGAACATTCAGCAGCATTTAATGCAGGTGTTTGGGGAGCTGCAGGAATGGCTGCGGCATACCTTGCAGCTAAGGGTGGCCACGTGCCAAAAGCTGTGGTTCAGATCAGCCTTGCACTGCAGGATCCGGAAACTGGGCAGGTTGTATGGGCAAACAGGGTAGAAAAGGAGGTAGAGCCGGTCAGTATGTGGGCAGACTCTTCTGACAGAACCCAAATGGATATAGCTGTAGAAGAGGCAGCAAGGACCCTCCTAGAAGACCTCACCAGCACCCTGGCCATGTGTCCAAAATGCACTGACACTGCCCAGGCAGCGGCCTCTCAAAACAGATGCCAGGAAATGGCCATACAGGCTGCCACTGCTCCATCTTCCAGTGATGCAATCCAGACAGAAAAAATGGATATTGTGACCGAACCTACAAAAAACCCTGAGAACTGGGGTTCATAAGTCAAGAAACAGGAGGATACCATGAACGGGAAAAACATCCCATTTCTCATATCAATTTTGGGTGCCTGCCTTATGGCACTGGGCACAGTGGCATGGGCAGAGGATAGCAGCCTGAGCCCATTTAATAAGCAGTGTAGCGTAACCAAAACCGGCCGGCTTGTTATTTCGCCAACAAGTCTTCAATTTTATGTGAATCAGGAACAGCTTGAAGATCCTGAGCCAATAACCATCCGGCTAACCGGTTTTGCACTTCCAAATTGTGAAGATGGCAACTGCACTACCGAAAGCATTGAGCTGCTTGATCACAACGCTACCACAGGAGCGGTAAACGGCACCATCCCCAGAACGGATGACCCTGAAGCTCATGTGATAACCTGGCCAGAAACACTGAATTTCTGTTGGATAGCCGCCCCTACAGCCCAATGGATCAATATAAACGGGCAACCAGCCGGTGTTGCCGTGGATTCGGCAGATGGCAACGGCACTTTCACTGTTACGGTAGATGTAAAAAGACTTCTTGACAGCACAGCCCTTTACACAGGAGAACCCACTCTAAAAGAAGGCTGGATTCAGGTTACCACAACCATCCATGATCCAAGCATTCCTGGTGATAACGCCACATATATGCGCACACATGTAGACCAACAGATACAAGAACAAGTAACTGCAACCCTTTCTGACTGGACTGTTAGCGATAAGTTGCCAATCCATGAACAAATGTCTACATGGTGGATACCAGTCAAGGTATATGTAAACTCTCTAAGATACGCTGCAGAAGAAAAGCTGGCCACAACGGACTGGATCGATCTTACCCTAAACGTGCCTATTTCGGACGGAACTAAAGGAGCACTGTACATCCTGGCAGAACACCCTTCTCTTTCACCTGGACAGGTGTTTGCCTATCGTTGGATAAACGATAAACCTCAGTTTGATCTGTTTAGCCAGTGGGGTCATCCAGTGACAGGAGCTGAAAATCTCTATTATGCTCGAGACGTACAAAATACTCCAATTGCCCTGCCATTCAGTGATGATAATGGTCCAGATATTGCCCCAATTCCGTACAAAAACACCAATGTAGGAGTTTCAGGTGGCTATCCCAATATCAAGGCCTTTGTACCTGTTCCATTTGGTGGAGGTATAAGACTTATTGGTCTAGAAGGCGATTGGATAATAAGGGCTGTGGTTGGAGATCCTACAGATATTCAAAACTACAGATCCTGGCGAGAGCTTCTGTACTATGTGCTTCATATCACCCCATTAAAAGGTAGATGGGTGGTAACAGAAGAATATGGTGGTGAATCTACCACCTACATCGACGATATTACCGGAGCAGTCTATCCCATGACCCTGAATGAAGAACGTGGAAAACTTAGCGGTGTCTGGCTAACTCCCAAAGGACAGACTGTGCTGACAGTGCGTTATGCAAACAACTCGGATCAGGTATGTAACCAGTTCTCCATACAAGGCCAACGTGTGCTTATTGACAACTGCATCCGCCAGGGTAAATACGAGATCTACTTTACTGAAAATACCATATGGGGACCCTTTGAATATCTTTATAGAATAGATGAATTTGACCTAGAAACAGGCGGAAAAATCCAGGGACAGTGGCAATACAAGGCAATTGGAGATCGGTACTGGTCAGTTCCTGAGAAATTCACTGCGGTAACAGAAGATGTGATTGTACCTCTTGATCCTAACTGTAACTGCTACAGAGTAGCAGGAAAAGTAAATGGAATAGCCACACCATTTATTGTGGATACAGGGGCTGCAATGGTGCTTCTTAACCTTAATGATGCAAAAATGTATGGCATTCCAATGGCAGATAATGGCACTATTTCTTCGGAGGTCTGTAAAGAAGGTACGGCAGAAGGAGTGGGCGGTAAAATAACAGGCTACTACTGTCCAGTAGATATAGAAATAGAAGGAACATTAAAAAAGGATAATGTCACAGCATTTCTATCTGAAAACCAGGATACCGCTCTTCTTGGAATGACCTTCCTGAAATATTTCCATGTGAGCACCAGTGCTACAGATGGAACCATGATCATATCAAAATAAAGAGAACCCTCCTCTTCTCTTGACGTAAGGAAGCACACCCAAGTGTGCTTCCTTTTTTATTGCCTTTTAATATCAATTAAGGTTATCTCAGGCTTCACTCCTATCCTTATTGGCAAACTGCTAGTTGTCCCAAGGCCTGGATTCACATACAGCCACTTGCCCCTGCCTGAGCTAAAAAGTCCATTTAGATGCCTGTAATCTTTTTCCCTGAAGAACACCGGTCTGAAAATGGCAGGAACCCAAATCTGGCCTCCATGGGTATTGCCGGAAAGACAAAGCAACTTAAAATCATCAGGAAGCGTATTCCAGAACTTGGAAAAGTGACTTAGCAAAAGAACGGGTAGCTTCTTTTTATACCATTTAGACAGTTCCGATTGCCAGAATTTATCCCATTTACCCTTGCTACTTCCAGTAGAAGGACCGACTCCACAAAGTACAAGATTTTTTTGGGAGTCAAGCAAAATCTGTGAACACTCGTCTCTCAAAAATCGAGGCCTTTCCCTAAGTTTATGAATGTTTGTACTAGGATGACAGTAAAAACACCTCTGCCTTCCAGCGCTTAAATCAGAGTCACCAAGTACGACATAAACTCCGTATTTACCATGAAGACTTGTAAGAAACCTAATGACATCTGTATGCTTTGCATCCCACTGTCCAAGATCCCCAGTTATACATATCAAATCTGGTGCCAAAGAATTTATTTTCTGAATGATCTTCTCTTCCCTTTCTGAGAAGGTTAAAATATGCAGATCAGAAATATGGACGATCCTTAAAGGGCCCCAAGCCCTTATCATGGCATTACTTTTAACAGCCACGCGTTTAACAGTGAAAGATTTTGGCTCTACCAACCAGCCATAAAAGATCAAACAGGCTAAAAGGAATATAAGGCCTGTAGCTATTGCTACTCCATGGTATCTTTTCATTTTTATAGCTATCATTTTTGAATCATTGATATAAGATTTTATTCTTATACTTGTATATGAACTATGGCCGAGATTATAAACAAAAATTTACACAATATAGTTATATTATTAAACGAACCTCGCTATCCCGGAAATATCGGGGCCTCGGCCCGGTGCCTTAAAAACATGGGGTTTTCAAAACTAAGAATAGTCAATCCGCTTAATTGGGATCAGGATAAGATCCTAAAAATGGCCACCCACGAAGCATCGGATATAATACACGCAGCAGAAATATTTAACGATCTAGAAAGTGCGGTAAAGGATCTACATCTTCTCGCAGGCACCACGGCTAGAACCGGCAGGAAACGATATCCTACTCACACACCACAAACTATTGCGCCTAAAATCCTTTCATACCCCTCTGATATCAAGATAGGAATACTTTTTGGCTCGGAAAAATGGGGATTAAAAAACCGGGAAATCGGACTTTGTAATTGGATAGTTACAATCCCTACTGCAAATTTTTCCTCCCTTAATCTGGCCCAAAGCGTTATGATATTATGTTACGAGCTTTTCCTTGCCACAAAGAATGAACCTGTAAAGATACAAATACCGCGTCTTGCCTCTTTACAGGAGAGAGAAGGAATGTTTAGGCACCTACAAGAGGTGTTCAGGGTCATAGGTCTTTATGAAAAACAGACCCCTGCATATTGGCTGCAAAATGCCAGACGTTTTTTCAGAAACAAAGAACTGACTGCCAAGGACGTAAAAATGATCCGTGGTTTTCTAAGACAGATACTCTGGGCTGTTAGACATGGATAGGGCCTATAGGCTCTCGGTTGCTATATTTTTTCTCATCTTCTATGTCATTGAAATCTTTCACTTCACATGTGCTGTAGCCGGTGAACCGCCTATTGGTATCTTCCTTTCATCTAAGATACGTCCTTACCTACAGGCACTTCACGGGCTCGAAAGCGAGATTTCTTTTGATTACCAGGTATTTGATTTGAGCGAAAACCTAGAACTTGCCAAACATTATGTAAAAAGTAGAAGGTTTCAGACGTGCCTTGCAATAGGACCTGAAGCCATAAGCCTCTTGTACCAGTATGGCAATGCGATTCCAAACAAGATGGCCATCATGGCCCTTGATCTTGAAAAATTCATAGGCGATCATAAAGTCTGCGGCATTGACCTTCGCATACCAATAGAATTTCAGATGAAAGTTCTGCGCCAAAAATTTGGGCAACACAGAAAAGTAGCAATTCTTTTTAACAAGGAAGAAAACGGACGTTTGATCCAAAAGGCAAAGGAGGCTGCCAAAAACAATGGCCTTAGTCTGATCGAGCTGCAGGTTGACAGTCCGGCACAGATAATGGGAAAATTGGATCCTGTCTTTAAAGAAATTGACATAATCTTATTTATTCCAGATTCGGTCGTTATCTCTGAAAAAATCGTGACCCATATTACCAAGACTGCCCTTATAAAAGGTGTTGCCGTATGCGGATTCAACCGTTTTTTTTACGAATCCGGTGCCCTTCTGTCTTTTATTATCGACTACGAAGAAGTAGGGAGACAGGCTGCCCATCTCCTTGAGAAGCTTGTTAAAGAACATCTTTGTATATTCACACCGCCAAAAGTGCACCTGCTTTGGAACCAGCATGCATTCAAGATACTTGTCAAAACACGTCCGGACAAATGGAAAGACATTGCTATACCGGAGGTGGACAAAGAATGACAAAACGCTGGAAATCCATCTACAATCTGTCTTTTCAGCAAAGACTGGTGATGGGCATTGCCCTCCTTCTGGCTGTAACCACCTTGTCTCTGGGAATGGCAGGGAATCAGTTAGCCAAAAATTTCCTGCTCATCCGTTTTGGAGACAGAATGGACTTCCTTGCAAAATATCTGGCTGCAAACAGCGAGCTTGGCATCCTGCTTGGTGACAAAGAAATGTTAAGGCGACTTGCCACAAATCTTTTGGCTGAAAAAGACGTCGTAGAAGTCAAAATCAAAGATGAAAAAGGCAGAATATTGGCCATTGTAAGGGACAAAACCCCGTCTCCTTCTCTGAAAAGGACCACTGCGCCTGTGTATCTGACAACGGCCTCTGAAAATGTTGTCTTTACACAAAAAAGTAGCAATAGACGGGGGAAGATAATAGGAATGGTAGAAATAGCCTATGTCACAACCAGCATTGACCAACTCTCTACTCAGCTCAGAAACCGCTATATACTTCTAACACTTCTTATCTTCGCTGCGGGAACCATATTCTTCCTTATTTTTACAAGATCATTAACTGCTCCTCTGGCAAGCCTTATCGAAGCTGCACAAAAGGTGGCCGAGGGTGATCTTGAAGTAAGACTGCAGAAGGGTTCTCTACCAGAGACAAGAAAATTGGCCACGGCCTTTAACACAATGACCCAGGCATTAAAAGACAGCAGAAAGGATCTTGAAGAAACCTATCAGAAACTTATACAAGAGCAGGCATTGGCTGAAGTTGGGCACTTTGCAGTGACAGTTGCACATGAGGTAAAAAATCCGTTGGGGATTATAAAGGGAGCCTTGGACATTTTGCGTAAGAAAGAGGTTGAAGAAGATGTTAGAATGACCATGATTTCCTATGTTGAAGATGAAATTAAGAGACTTGATCTCTTAATTAGGGATTTTCTGGATTTTTCTAGGCCCAAAACCCTTGATTTTAAAAAAACAGACCTGGGGCTACTAATAGACGAGATAGCAAAACGTTTACGAATTGAATGGCAGGCAAAGGGCGTATCCATAAAAATAAAGAAAAATTTTCACAATGTCTTCATTCATGCAGATCAGGAAGCCCTCTCCAGGGCCATCATAAATATATTGAAAAATGCCTGCGAGGTTTCACCGGAAGAATCGCAAGTAACAGTACAATTAGTAGACCAGGGGTCGTCTTATATACTAACAGTCGCTGACAACGGACCTGGTATACCTGATGAAATAAAGAAGAAGATATTTGAACCATTTTTTACGGAAAAATCAAAGGGTACAGGACTTGGGCTTACCCTTACAAAAAAGATAATAGAGGCCCATATGGGTCAAATAGAAGTGAAAGACAACAAACCTGGTGGCACAAGAATAGAGATAACTTTTTGGAAAATGAACAACTGATCATGGCAAGAATACTTATAGTAGACGACGAAGAAAAGATCAGACACATCCTTTCCATAATGCTCAAACTAAAAGGGCATCAAACACAGGAGGCCCAAAATGGTAAAGAGGCCTTGGACATTTTGGAAAGGGAGCCCTTTGACGTAATAATCACTGATTTACGGATGCCACAGATGGATGGCTTTCAGCTCCTGGAACACATCAAGGATACGGAATCACCCATTCCGGTCATAGTAATCACCGCCTATGCCACCATCGAGTCGGCAGTAGAGGCCATGAAAAAGGGGGCTGTTGACTACATTACAAAACCCTTTGATGAAAATCAGATAGTCCTGGCAGTTGAAAAGGCAATAGGACTGTCAAAAATCATCCAGGAAAATATAGATCTCAAACGCAGGCTTGATAGGCTGGCAAAAGGAGAGGAAATAGTCTGCGTCTCCAAGGCCATGCAGCAGGTCATGGACCTGGCCCTTAAGGTTGCTGCCAAGGCAGATACCACTGTCCTTATCACCGGAGAGTCCGGAACCGGAAAAGAGATTGTAGCAAGATTTATCCATGAAAACAGTCCAAGAAAGGATAACAGATTTGTGGCCCTTAACTGTGCGGCCATTACTGATACATTGGTGGAAAGTACGCTTTTTGGCCATGAAAAAGGGGCATTCACAGGGGCCGACAGGTCCAAACAGGGGGTCTTTGAGTATGCATCAGGAGGGACCCTGTTTCTGGATGAGATTGGGGATCTTCCCCTTGAGGCCCAGGCAAAGCTGTTAAGGGCCTTACAAGAAAAGACCATCCAAAGAGTGGGAGGAAACGAGTCCATACAAGTGGATGTTAGGGTTATATGTGCAACTAATCAAGATCTTGCAAAACTGGTAGAGGAAGGTGAATTTCGGCAGGACCTTTATTTCAGGATAAACGTGTTTCCCATCCATATACCCCCGCTCAGGGAAAGAAAGGAGGCCATAATTCCCCTGGCGGAATTTTTTGTTAGGAAATTTCTGGAATGTGATTCGTCTGAAAATCTCATAACAGAAGGTGCAAAAGGGATTCTCAGGCAGTACAGCTGGCCTGGTAATATACGCGAACTTGCAAACACCATAGAAAGGGCATCCATACTTGCCGGACTGCCTCCAATTACGTCTGAACATCTTTCTTTTCTATATGAACAGAATATAGCACCTTGTCAAAAGGGCTTTAAGTTACCTGAAGAGGGGATAAACCTGGAGGAGCTTGAAAAAGATCTTATTAGACAGGCATTAGAAATGACTGGCAAAAACCAGAGTGCAGCTGCGAAACTCCTTGGGCTTACCAGGTCGAAATTCCGCACCAGGCTCAAACAGCTGGAGGATAACAATTGATTTTGACTTATCTTAAAAATAGGACACCACATAAAGTCCTTGGCCTGTTGTGTGTACTGATACTTCTGATTACACAGGAAGGGGTTGTTACAGCCGGCAACGCCATACCTACCAAGGTCTTGTTCGTGGGAGAGGACATCTCTGTAGTAACCAGTGCATCAAAACATCCAGAATCTCCTGAAGAAGCTCCTGCAGTAGTATCCATAATTGATAAAAAGACAATAGAAAGATACGGGCTTAGAACCCTTGGAGATGCCTTATCTATGGTGCCTGGTTTTTACATTGCCAACCGCGAGGCCGGAGG
>JAMOVK010000022.1 GCA_027067775.1 Deltaproteobacteria bacterium | reverse complement strand
TCTTCATATTGTGCAACACAGGAGGCATGTTTTGGAGGCCTGTGTCCCTTCTTTTTGTCTAGTGCCCTAAAGAGAAAAAAGACAAATACCACAAAGGCCATAGAGGCCAAAAAGGCGACTGTTATAGCAAGTGCCAAGCAGCTACTCCTTGTCTCTTAATCTTCTCGTATGAAGAAAAAGTATATCCAGGTTCCAAGAACCAGTACACAGGTAGTTCCAAAGGATGCTATATCATGGAGTTTTAGTTCTCCGTTTTTGGGCAACTGATGGACACAAGCGTACCAAAAAACCAGACATCCTAACAAAAAGACCAAGGTCTTCCGAAACTTCAAAAAAAATAGAGCAAGTCCAATAATAGCTGCTGGAATAAGATAATGAGGGTCACTGAAGATTCCTACAGGGTCTGTATTAGATAGCTGTCTAATTATGTTTTCGCTTCTGATTGCCTCGACCAGTTGATCCCACTGGATATTAAAGATCTTAAAGGTCATAACATCCTCCTTTCTCTTTTATCGGAAGGAAATGAAAGAGTCTAAAGGGTGTACCTCCTCTTTTTATTTTATGAAAAACGTATTTCAGGCTGAAAGCTATAAAAGACAATGCTACAATTCAAAACATGCCTTACGGACAGATTCTCGAATTAATGGTAGCATTAATACTGATTGAAAGTGCTCCTGAATCCACCTCACTTTCCGTGGGATTTGGTCTTACCCTTTTGTTCTTTTTCCTCACAACTTTTACCTGGTTTGCCTTTTGTTGCTGGAATAGTCGGCGGTTTGCAGTCGGAAAAAGGGCCTTGAGGCCAGAAGTTGTAGAATGGTTGGCTTTAATTCCCTTGATCGTAAATTTTTATTTCATCGGTTTAGATAGGCTGTTTTTGCCCATCTCCCATATAATCCCGTCTGTAAGCCAGATAATGGGGTTGGGTGTCTTTCTGTTCTATCTATCTCTTTCATGGGCCTGTCAGCAAAGGTCAGCCGGGAGTTCAGGAAGCGAGATTTCGCAAATCAAGTGGGTTTTTAGGCGGCTAAATCTTGTTCTGCCTGTAGTGTTGCCATATGTATTTTTAACACTGGTGGCTGATCTGATCAGCCAGCTTCCTTTAGGCGGGTTAAAGTCCCTGTTTGCAGGTCCGTATGGTTCTTTTTATCTCCTCATTTTACTGCTGGTTTTTTTTCTCTTTTTCCTTCCCGGCCTTGTAAAACGCATTTGGAAATGCAGGCCGCTTCCTGATTCTCGCTTAAGACAGATCATCGAAGAGGGACTTGAGAAACAAGGGGTAAGCTTTTCGGATATTTTGATCTGGCCGGTAGGAGAAGCCATGGCATGTACAGCGGCTGTAATAGGGATCATTCCGGGTTTTAGATATGTACTTCTTACACCATGTCTTATCAAATATCTTAGTCCATCAGAGATTGAGGCAGTCGTAGCCCATGAGGCAGAGCACATAAGACGCAAGCACTTGCTGTGGTATCTATTTTTTCTAATAGCGTACTCGATAATCCTTTTTAGGCTCTCCGAACCCTTGATGAGCCTGTTAATGTCACGTCCATATACGGTACAGTTACTTATGGAACTTGATAAATATCCCGCCTCTGTAACCGCCTTGGCTGCAGCAATACTTTTAGGGGTGATTACCCTGCTGTATTTCCGTTTTGTTCTTGGATTCTTTATGAGGAACTTTGAAAGACAGGCTGACATGGCCGTTTTTAGGGTTCAGGGACACCCCTTTGATCTTATAAATGCCCTTAAAAAGGTGGCATTGCTTTCTGGTATTGATCCAACAAGGCCAAATTGGCATCATTTCAGTATTGAAGAGCGGATCAAATTTCTTGAGGCAGCCTTTAAAGACAGAAGCCTTTTGTCACAACATGACAAGAGGCTTTGGTTTGCGCGAGGGGTATTTCTGTCTGTTTTTCTTTTATTAACAATTTTACCTTCTGTGTTGCCAACCAAATCATGGCAAAAAGAAGCAAAGGTAAATGCTGCCTTATTTTTGTATGAGCAGTTTATCAAGCATAAGAAAAAGGATCCCATGTGGCTCGTACAAGCAGGGAGTATCTTTTTTGATAACAAGATGTACCTGCAGGCTGAAGAGGCATATAAGGCGGCCCTTGAAATCGATCCAGAAAATGTGGAGGCACTAAACAATCTAGCCTGGCTTTATGTGAAGGCAGAAGACAAGAGGTTCTATCACCCAAGGCAGGCCCTTCTGCTTGCCATGGCTGCCGCTCGCAAAAAACCGGAAAGCTACATACTGGATACCTTGGCAGAGTGTTTTTTTGCCAACGGTTACATAGAGAGGGCAGTGGAGACAGAAAGACTGGCCCTTAAGAAGGCTAGAAGGAACAAGAATTATTATAAAAGACAGCTAGAGAGATTTTTGAAGGCCATGAAGAACGATTCTAATAAATCATATTAATGTTGGTCTTTGCCCACTGGCCTTCAAGTACAGAGTTGACAGCTGCAAACAGCTCCTTGATCTTGAAGGGTTTTTTGAGGTATGGAAGATTATATTTTTTTAGAAAGTTTATAGTCTCCATATCAGAGACTATGCCAGTGGTAAACACCACCTTTTTTTCATAGTCTGGAAACTCGTCCAATAACTTTTCGTATAGCTCCATTCCATTCATTTCCGGCATTTTGAGGTCTGTAATTATAACGTCTACCTTTTGTTTTCTTAGCTTTTCAAGTGCTTCTTTGCCGTTGGATGCCTTTATGGCATGAAATTTTTGGGAAAAGACTTCAATCAGCAGTTCCGAAATCTCATATTCATCATCCACCACCAGAATCCATGGTTTTTTCGCAAGATCAAGCTTTATGACATTGTTGTCTTCGGTCATGATTTCTAACCTAGACTTGGATACATAAGCTGGAAGTTTGATAACAAACTCTGTTTTTCCTGGTCTGGAGCAGACGGAGATATCACCTCCATGTTCCTTTACAATTCCATGACATATACTAAGGCCAAGGCCTGTTCCATCTTTCTGGGCCTTGGTGCTAAAGAAGGGGTCAAAGATTTTCTTAATGATGTCATCAGCTATGCCTGGGCCATCATCGATAACCCTTACGATAACGTTATCACCCTTTGTTTCGGACAGGATAGTGATGGTGCCCCCTTTGGATGATATCGCTTCGAGTCCGTTTTTTATGATGTTGGTCAGCACCTGTTCGATCTGATGAGGATCGGCCATAACAGGGGGAACTGAAGGATTTAGTCTCTTTTCAATTTCTATCCTTGTTCCTCCGCTTATACAGGTAGCTACCAAATTACAGGAATTTTCTATTATCTGGTTAATGTCACATTCGACTTTTGTAGGTTTTTCACGCCTAGAAAATAAAAGAAGGGAGTTGACAATCCTTTTTGCCCCCTCAGATGCAGAACGGATGCCCTCAATGGCCTTTTCGAGTTGTTCCCTGTTCATGTCAGCAGACAGTATCTCTGCATAGCCAAGGATGGGAGTGAGTTTATTATTGAGTTCGTGGGCAACCGATGCCATCATCTCTCCCATTGTGGCAAGCCGTTCCGCTCGTACCAGCCGGTTCCAGAGGATGTCCCGCTCGGTTATTTCCCTACATATGAAGATGACCCCGTTTTCAATATGTTCACCAAGCGTGTTTGCTAGTCTCAGTTCGACCGGTACGGTGTTCCCCTTGCAGTCCCTGAATACAACCTCCTCCATAAAAAAGGCTCCAGGGCATCTGTTGAGTAATTCTATTTTTTCCTGAAGTTGTTCCTGGAAACCAAAGTCAACAAAATCCAGGATTGGTTTTTTGATTAACTCTTTCAAGGGACAGTTTAAAATGGCTGCCATCTTTGGATTTGCATAGTGAATCAGTCCATTTTTAACTATAAGATACCCTTCGTTCATGTCCTCTATAAGGGCCCTGTACCGTTCCTTTGCAAGGGCTATTTCATCCATCATGGAGATATGTTCCAGAGCCCTTTGAAGAGAGTGATAAAGCAGATCAAACTCGAAGGGTTTCATTACATAGTCAAAGGCCCCGTTCCTGAGAGCATCAACTGCATTATCCAGAGATGCGTGTCCGGTCATAACTATGACCCGGGTTTTAGGGCAGTATTCGCGGCAGTATCGCATTATGTCCGAGCCCGTACCATCTTCTAGATAGTAATCAGTTACTACGATATCAAAAAATTGCTCAGAGAGTTTTTTAAGACCTTCTTCCACACTTTCGCACACTGTGGCACGAAAGCCAGAATGGTCAAGGAGGAGCTTGAGAGTGTCCCTCATCTCCTTTTCGTCATCAATGACCAGGATAGTCCCAGAAATCATAGGTTCCCTCCCCTGTTTAGTCAGTACGACTTGCTACTGGGATCCTGATTATGAAAAAAGCTCCGAATCCGTCTCTATCAGCCAGGACTATCTCACCTCCGCATGCCTTTAAAAGTCCATAGCAGACAGAGAGCCCCAAACCTGAATTTTTTTCTCCCTTGGTGGTAACAAATGGCGAAAATATATGTTTTTTAAGATCTTCCGGTATACCAGGGCCTGTATCGCCAAATTCAACAACAACAAAATCTCCGTCCCGGTATGCCTTGACATAGATCTCGCCTTTTTTCTTTATGGCCTCCTGTGCATTTTTGAAAAGGTTTATCAGCACCTGCTTGAGTTCATCCTCGGATATGGCAACTGATGGCAGGTTGTCTTCTATCTCCGTCTTGACGGATATCTGTTTATCAGACAGTCCTGGTTTTACAAGCAGCTCCAGTTCAGAAAGTACACGGCCGATTTGTGTTCGTGGTTTCTGGCCGTGGTCAATAGATTCATCCTTTTGTCTTGAGAAGTCACCCAGTTTTTGTATTATTCTAGCAACCCTGTCTATTTCTGAACCAATGGCGTCAATAGTCTTGTCCTCGATCTTTCCAGTTTCTTTTTGAATCTTGAGTATCTTTAGGAGGTTTTTGATTATTCCAAGGGGATTATTGACTTCATGAACCACTTTTCTGGCAACTTCGCTGGCTGCCCCCATTCTTTCTGTCTGAATAAGCTTTTCTTGAGCCCTTTTGAGTTCCTGGGTCTTTTTTACCAGTTCTTTTTCTAGCCACAGGGTCCTTTGTTTCCGTTCTGCCTCTAATGTCACGGAGTCTGTTATATCCCGAAGGAAAAAGAGAAATTTTTGGCCTCCGGCTAAAGGAAACAGGGCAACCTGGACCTCTACCCAGTGCATACTGCCATCAGAGCCGAGGATTTTTTTTCTGCCAAGCCTTTTTGTTCGACCATCGCTTGGCACCTCGTTAATAATAGCAGGGAAGTCGATGTCTAAGAACTTGCTGATGTTTCCTTCTTTTAACAACCTAGAATCAAGACTCAAAAGATTTCTGGAATGATCGTTTACAAATAGAATCTGCCCTCTGTTATCTGTTATAATAATACCAATGGGGATCCTTCTTACTAATAGTTCGTTAAGTACGTGTTCCTTTTCCCATAGTTGTCTATAAGATATACCCCTTAGGACATGCGCAACTTTCCGGGCCAGTATGTTGATTATATCTAGGCCTGGTTGTATAGATTGCCACTGTTCTTCTGTAGCCTTGAGGGCCAATGCTCCAATCTTATCTGGCCCGGCTTTGAGGGCAACTGCAATAAATTCTCCTCCAAGATAGTCCTTTAATTGGATGTCTATGGTTCGATATGTTTTTTTCTGAAAAAAATCCCTGCTGAAAATTGGTTTCCCATCAATAAAGACCTGGCTCCATATAGAGTCTTCTATGTTGAGTATGTGAATCTGAGGGGCCAGACTGTCGTCTTCTGTGCCACGTGCACATACTCCCCTGAGACAATTGTCTGAATAATGGAATAATACAGCGCTCTGTATCTCTGTAAGATTTGCAATGGATGTAAACAGCGCTTCATGTAGTTCTTGTAGTGTCTTAGCAGATAGCAGGGATTCCAAGGCTCCAATTAAAGTGGCAAGGTCGAGACTTTTCCCTTTCAGTAGTGCAAATGACTCTTTTTTTTCAAGGAGCCTGTGTTTGTCGTCTGTCTTTATTTCAATGCCGAGTTCTTGAGCTGTTTTTTCTAGGGAGTTCCTTACATGGTTAAACACCAGATCGAGCTGTTTCGATGTTACTGTCAGACCCAACAGCCTGAAAATGTCTACGAGCTCAGACATGGAAAGGGCACTTTCTCCCTGTATGAAATGGGCGCATATGTCACCCAGGTAAACTACTTTTAAAAAAGGTATCGAATCGGCTATCTGATGGATGTCTTCATGGTGGAAGCGTGCGGCCGAACGTATTGCAAGAGGTAAGCGCCACCTGCCTAATAGCTCAAATCCTTCAACCGTATGGTCTCGTCCCCAGATTTTAGTTTCTGAATCCAGAACGGTTTGGCCAGTTCTTGGGTCTTGCACAATATTGTCAAAGGCATCTGGCATTTCCATAACAAGAGACAGTTGACCAATATCATGAAGAAGGCCAGCCAAAAAGGCCTCTTCTTCCGAAAAGATCTGGTCAAAAAGTCGCGTTATTTCTTTGCACAAAAGTGCACAACACAGGCTGTGATTCCAAAAGCTGGAAAGGGAGAATCCATTTGGAACCTCTAAATTTGATAGGGTTTGGCAGACTGCTGCAGTTATTGCCACATGCCTTAAGGTAGAAAGGCCTAGGTTAAGTGCTGCTTGAGTGATGGTTTTAACTGGCTTACCCGGATTTATTAAGGCGGAATTTGCAATTTTTAAGATCTGGGTACTAAGTGCAGGGTCCTTGCTGGCAAGATCCGCCAATTCTTTGACGGATTTTTTTTCATCATCTGTGGCTTCAATGAGTCTGAGGATAACTGTAGGCAGAGAGGGAAGTACGGGTTTAGGCAGTGTTTTTGGACACGTCGTGGTCATTAATTTTGTATCTGTATTATATTTTTAAAAATTTTTGAAATATAGTTAGGATTATAACTAACTTTTTTAACAAAAATTTTCAAGTAAAATCATTGTATTTTCGATGTTTTTAACAGTTTTGTCACAACTTTTTCTTTTTCAGAAAAATTTTTTTAAAAACCATGTCCTGATCCTTCTTATTAGTTACTAATTTCTTTTGAAAAACCACAATACTTGGTGTTGATTATTCTTATTTGTTCAAAATTTTGTGGTTTCTGCATCTTTACAAACCACAAAATTTGAGTTTAATCTATTTAGGATGATTTACTAATATTCCAATCGGCTATTTTTCCTCTTACTAAAAGGAGAGAGCATGGCTGAATTACTAGAAATAGATATCGCTACTGGGGCCCAGACAGAGTTTGTAGATATAACAGACAAGGTAAAACTGTCTGCACGACAGCTGGAGGTAAAATCAGGGCTTTTGATCATATACTGTCCCCATACAACAGGTGCTGTAACCATTAATGAAGGGGCGGATCCTGCTGTAAAAAGGGATATTATAGCTGTGATGAATCAGATCGTTCCGTGGCATTTTGATTACAGGCACCTTGAAGGAAATTCACCAGCCCATGTCAAGGCCTCGTTAATGGGTGAGTCGGTCCAGGTAATTGTAGAAGATGACAGGCTGATGCTTGGTACTTGGCAGAAGATCTTTTTTTGTGAATTTGATGGCCCCAGAAAGAGACGGGTATGGGTAAAGGCAATCAGGTCATGATTTTTTTCTGTGTCCCTTCATCTCTTAAACAGTTATAAAGAAATGTTTTAATTAGTCAGACCCATGGCAATAAAATGGTATCTGTCTTGGATATGACAAGATTTTGCCTGCAGTGTAATATTGGTTTGATTTGCAAGGAGGAGGATGGTGAAATTAGCAAGGTCTGCTGGAGGCCAAGGGTTTAGCCTTCTTGAGCTTTTTCTGGCTGTTTTAGCCGCCGGCTTTTCCATAGTTATGTTATCAAGTCTGTGCCAAGATTATGACGAAAAACTATTGGTAAAACAGGCCCAGTTACCAGAGGGGCCGGCATCCGCATTATTTGATTTTGAAGAAACCTACTACTACGAGCCTTTGCTTGCATCAGAAGATCTGTCGGACAATTTTGTTGAACCGGTATCTCGTTTAGTCAGCCCTGTCCAGGAAAATAGGGCAGAACCAGTTGGCAGAGTCCAGGTCGAGGGGATGTTGATGAAGGGCGAGTCATTGGATGCATGTCTCGAAAGATACAGCGTCGGTCCCAAGACACGCTACAAGCTGCTAAAGACCTTGGCAGGAGCCTTTGACCTTCGCAGGTGTTTGCCAGGGGAACGGTTCAGGATTTCCTGGTCTGAAGACGGAAAGGTTCTGGCCTTGAACTGGGAAAAGGGACCCTTTGAGGAGTACAGGGTGGTGCTAGATAGAGACGGCTCTTACACCCTCACAAAGGCTCCTGTAGTAATTGAAAGCAGAATGGTAAAGATTTCTGGCAGGTTTACCGGCGACTTTTATGATTCCTTTGCCAACTATGGTTTAGGTACAAAGATAGCTAGACAGTTTAACGACATATTTTCATCTTCTGTGGACTTTAATTCTGATATAAGGGTTGGAGATTCCTTTTCAATAATCCTGACCCAATATTACAAAAACGATAAGTTGATAGGTATGGGAAAGATTCTTGCAGCCAAATATTGCTCAATAGGAGGTGGCTGTACAGAGGCTTACTATTTTGCAAACAGTGGGAGCATGGGAAGGTATTATGGACCAGATGGCACATTGCTTTCCAACTCTTTTCTCAGATCGCCACTTAAGGTGTATAAGATAACCTCAAGGTTTAATCCTAGAAGGTTTCATCCCATACTAAAGGTGTACAGGCCCCATTATGGCGTGGATCTTGCCGCCCCGATTGGTACCCCAATTATGGCAGTGGCACAGGGCATAGTGACATTTACAGGTTGGCAGAGGGGCTATGGAAGGATTGTGGTGCTAAAGCATAAGGGGGGCTATAAGACCTATTATGGTCATCTGTCCAGGTTTGCAAAAGGCATTAGGAAAGGAGTCAGAGTTCATCAGAAACAGGTGATAGGATATGTGGGCAGAAGTGGTTATGCAACAGGCCCGCATCTGGATTATAGGGTATGGCACAATGGCAGGTTCGTTGACCCCTTGCGTATGCGAGTAGCATTTAGTGGAAAACTGAAAGGTTCCGCCCTGCAAAGTTTTCTTGCCAGTTATAAACAGCTCGAGGTTTTGCTCAGGGACTATGTGGATTCTGGTATCATTTCAGTCAAGATGGAAATATTTGACAAAAAACCCAATGACCTTGCTGGCTAGGTTATCATGAAAAAACGTTATCATATTCTCGCTGTCATTCTGTGCTTCTGTCTTTCATGTTATTTTAGTAACATACATGCCCAGAGTAGTTCAAGGGTTGACAAGTCTGCCTGTTCCGGCATACCAGATATATTCAGAGAACTTGCCAATAATCTGATTAGGGACGGTTTTTCCCAAACGGAAATTTGCAGAATATTTTCACATCCATCTGTCCGGTTTAATCCAAGGGTAATGCCAAGGAAACTCGTTCATAAGGAGGCATCGCTTCATTATGACATGTTTCTCGAAAAAGGCAGGCTGGAGAGGGCGCGAAAATACCTGGACAAAAACAGGGAACTTTTTGACAAGGTGGAGAAGGAGTACGGCATTCCCAAAGAAATCAAGGTGGCCATTTTGTTGGTGGAAACAGATCTTGGTAGGTATCTTGGCTCCAGCCTTGTGCTAAACACCTTGGCTAGCATGGCTGTAGCTTCTGATTTTAATAAGGTGAAGGATTATCTGCCGGCCTCTTACAAAAGTTTTAATAGGCAGGAGCAGGCAAGACTGGAGAAAAAACTGGCCAAGAAGTCAAAGTGGGCCTACTCTGAGCTAAAGAGTCTCATTGTCTATTCTAGGTCAAATGGTTTTGACATACATAAGATAAAAGGCTCTATATTTGGCGCCTTAGGCCTTTGTCAGTTCATGCCGTCAAATGCCCTTAGGTTTGGTGTGGACTTTGATAAGGATGGAAAGGTGGACTTGTTTGACCCTGCTGATGCACTTGCAAGTATGGCCAATTATCTTCGTTTTTATGGTTGGAAATCCCACATTCATCCCAGGGTCCAAATCGAGGTAATCAAACATTACAATCACAGTACCCCTTATGCCAGGACCGTTCTAGAGGTTGCTGAAAGGGTTAATCAGATTTAAATGGATAAAGTTGCTGGGCTTTGAAGAAACAATTTTAAAACGCATAAAGGCCCTTCAGAAACTGATAAAACAGGCGGGGGTTGAGGCCGTCCTAATACGTCAGAACGCCGACCTGTTTTATTTTACAGGTACAGTCCAGGATGGGCACCTTGTTGTTCCTGCGGATGGCGAACCACGCTTTTATGTCTGGCGTTCATATGACAGGGCCTTAAAAGAAAGTCCTCTGGCATGCCTTGGTCTTATAAGTCCTTTACACGGACTGAGTCATTTCAGGCAGGTGATTCATGAATCCAGTCTGAAAAGAGCCAGGGTCGTTGGTCTAGAGATGGATGTGCTGCCTGCCAAACTTTTTCTTTTTTATTGTGAAACCGTTTGGCCAAAGGCACGCATGATTGATGTTTCCCTGCCAATTAGGACCTTAAGAAGCGTTAAGGACCATGGCGAAATCCGGTGTATCAGACAGGCCGCCTCTCAGGCCCATCTCGTTTTTGAACAGATCCCCGAATTAGTGAAAAGAAGCGTTACAGAGCTGGATCTGGCTGCCCTTGTTGAGGCAGAGCTCAGGAGGCAAGGACACTGTGGACTAATGCGAATGAGAATTTGGAATCAGGAAATGGGAATGGATCAGGTGGTTTCTGGAATCACTGCTTCCATGCCATCTTGGACGAATACCCCGGTTGGAGGTAGAGGTCCTCATCCTGCGTTTGGGATGGGAGCTTCATTCAAGAAAATTGTAGAAAACGAAGTGGTAAGTGTGGATCTTGGAGGCTGGTACAATGGATATGTCTGCGACATTACCAGACCCTTTTTTATCGGGGTTCCTCCACAGAAGGTCAGGGAGGCCTTCGATCTAGTAAAGAGGCTAATGTCAGATCTGGAGGAGCGTTTGATTCCTGGCGCTGTTACTGGTGATCTGTATGATTATGCAGTGAAATTTATGGAAGATGCAGGCAGATCACAGCATTTTATGGGTGTTGGTAACGACAGGGTATCATTTGTGGGTCATGGTTTGGGTATCGAGCTTGATGAATTTCCCTTTATATCCAAGGGGAGCAAGACGGTATTGCAACCGGGCATGGTTGTGGCCCTAGAACCTAAACTTATTTTAGATAGGTACGGAGTAATTGGTCTAGAAGATACCTATTTGATAAAAAGTAACGGGTGCGAGCGTTTAACCCTTGATGATCAACAACTTGTAATTATTTAAAAATTAAAAAACAATACAAATGGTTATGAAAAAGTTCTAAAAAACAATCCATATTGAACCGAGATTGATAAAGAAAGGATGGCGTGTTCAATTTGACCAATGGTATTTTATGATTCTTGACAAAGTTTTTTTAGTATGATAACCATTGCCACCTACCGTTACAAAACGGGCCCAACGTGCAAGGGCCGTTAACTCAGTCGGTAGAGTATCTGCCTTTTAAGCAGAGAGTCGCTGGTTCGAGTCCAGCACGGCCCACCACGGTCCCCGTCGTCTAGCCCGGTCCAGGACACCGGCCTTTCACGCCGGCAACAGGGGTTCAAATCCCCTCGGGGACGCCATCTGAAATAAAAAGGGAGCCTGTATGGCTCCCTTTTCTTTTTGGGATTTCTATTTACTTTGCTTATTTGGAACAGCATTCTTCAAGGAGTCCGGCAAGTTTTTTCCCGGAAAGCAGCATTCCTCCAAATATTGGCCCCATCCTGAATCCACCATAAACTGCTGCAGTGGACATGCCGCAGACAAACAGCCCTGGATAAACTTCTTTGGTGTTTGTTACCACTGCTTTTTCAGCGGTTTCAGCAAACATGGATCTTTCTCCCATTGGCTTGCCAGTTGGGGTGTTTAGCTTTACGTCATTTTTGTTTGAAAATGTCCTTACAACATCGTGATCGTGCCCTGTTGCATCCACTACTGCCTTTGCCTCAAAGGTTATGGGGTCAACTGGAAGATGTGCAAGCTGTGTAAGGCTGCTGTTGACCACAACTCCTGCAACACGTCCATCTCGTACCAACAGATCTTCACACTCTGTCAGATTGAAAATATTCACCCCTCTTTTGGAGGCTTCGAAGATCAGGCCAGAGGCAAAGGTAATGGAGTCAACGCAGTGATAGGTCTCTTTGTATGGCTGGCTTTGGATATTAAAGTCATCGAGCACGCCTTTGGCCTCATCTTGTATGATCACATACTTATATCCCATGCCTCCACCCCATATGCCTCCACCAGGAGCAAGGCGCTTTTCAAGGATTGTTATGTTGAATCCTTTCTCTGCCAGATAACCTCCTGCCACAAGACCACTTGGCCCTGCGCCTACAATCACCACATCACTTTCAAGGGCCTTGAAAAGGCTGTCAACATGGTTTTCTACTATTCCTCTTGTTATATCTATTTCTCTCATCTGCAAGCTCCCTTGTAAAAAGATTTTGTTATCTAAATCTCTATTTTTTCTGTTCCTTCAAAACCAGAAAAACGCAGTACTCACCGCACATGGTGCATGCACCTTCGCCTGAGCGTTCTTGTCGGACCTTTTTTGCCCTTTCTGGGTCAATGGAGAGCTCTATCTGTTTGTCCCAGTCCAGAGCCTTTCTGGCCTTTGAAAGTTCATTATCCCAGTCTATGGCTCCAGGGATATCTTTGGCTATGTCTGCTGCATGAGCAGCAATTCTTGCCGCGATAACACCGTCAAAGACGTCCTGTTCAGTTGGAAGGCCAAGATGTTCCGATGGGGTGACGTAACAGATAAAGTCAGCTCCAGACATGCCTGCCACACCAGCACCTATGGCAGAGGTGATGTGATCGTATCCCGGAGCAATGTCTGTCACTATAGGACCAAGAAGGTATAGAGGGGCGTTGTTGGTTAATCTTTTGATACGCTGGACTGAAGATTTTACAAGATGTAAAGGAACGTGGCCTGGTCCCTCAATCATGGTCATGACACCCCTTTCAAAGGCCCGCCTTTGCAACTGGCCCAGCACTTCTTGTTCTCCGATTTCAAGGCTGTCAGATGCGTCAAAAAGAGCTCCAGGTCTCATGCCGTCGCCAAGGCTTAACACGCAGTCGTATCGTTCAGCCAGATCCAGGAGTCTATCATAATGTTCATACAGGGGGTTTTCTTTACCGGTATTGCGTATGTATGCAGCGGTAATAGCGCCACCTCGAGAGACTATTCCCTCAAGTCGGAACTCGGGTGGGTACTTTTCAATCAGTTCCTTTATTACACCACAATGAACAGTGACAAAGTCAACTCCCTCTTGCATTTGTCTTTCAATGCACTCGAAAAATTCCTCTGTTTCAAGCATTACGACTGCTCCCCGCCTTATTCTGGCAAGGGTTGCCGCTTCGTATATGGGAACGGTTCCAACAGGTACGTTTGATTCTTTGAGAATCACCTGCCTTATCTCTATAATGTTATCGGCAAGAGACAGGTCCATAACTGCATCAGTCTTGGCCTGAAGGGCAGCGCGCAACTTTTTCCTTTCATAGTCCACAGAGGAGGTAAGGGTGCTGGCGCCAATGTTGGCATTGACCTTTGTCTTGACCCCCTTGCCTACAACCATGGTGCCTCGGCCAGTACGGTATCCTAGAACTATAGCAGTTCCATTGAGAAGATTTTTAACAAGAACCGCGGGTTCTACATTTTCCTTTTGTGCAAGGTCAGCAAGGGGCTTGGGGATACGCCCTTTCCTGAGTTCTTGAAGTAAGGTTAAAGACATGTTTTCCTCCAAAGTTAAGGCATAAAATAAAAAAGCCGTCCAGCTTTGGGACGGCTTTGCGTGATCTTTTTTGGTTAAAGATCGTTTCCCTACGCTGGCATTACCCAGATCAGGTTCTAGGGTCGTTGGCAGGCTAGCCAACCTCTCAGCCCAGTTCGCCCAGGCTCCCCCAACAGATATTTTGATATCTCACAAGTATTATAAGTTACGAAAATAGTCAAGAGATTCTGACAGCATGTGTTACGGACAAACAAACTGTCCTGTTTCATGAGGCTAAACAGGCCATCTCACAGGAAGGTTCCATAGGTTGAAGTGAAGGCCCTGGAGGATTTTTATGCAGGCAACTATTATGGTTTTAATGTAATGCATTTTATCATTATGATTTTGTTCTATGAAAAAGATCGAGTTTTTAGGGTGTCTGCTGTTGAAAAAAACATGTACAGAATGTAAACCTGACCTATAAAAATTATTGGGAACTAGGAGGATGTTGTGGCAAAGATACAGTTTTTTGGCGCGGCTCAGACGGTTACAGGCTCTTGTCATATGCTTCAGTTTGGCTCTAAACGCTTTATTCTCGATGCGGGACAGTTCCAGGGCCCCTGGGAGATAGAAAAGCTAAACTACAAGGGTTTTGGTTTTAAGCCTTCAAAGATTGACGGCATGATTCTGAGCCATGGCCACCTGGATCATTGCGGCAGGATT
>JAMOVK010000021.1 GCA_027067775.1 Deltaproteobacteria bacterium | reverse complement strand
TAGAAAAGAGATACTCAAACAGTTTGATCAAGAAGGCTCAGGGGGGCTTTATCCTGGCAGTATAGAGGTTGATGGCCAGGAATTACCTTTAATTTACAGATTTGACCCGGGAAACGAAGACGATGGCATCCATGTCCGGCTCCCATTATTGCTTCTGCCCTACGTAGATAATCAACGATTTAACTGGTTGGTTCCTGGTTTTCTCCATGAAAAGATTCTTTTTCTTCTAAAAGGGCTACCTAAAAGGTTACGAAAAGAACTTGGCTCCTTAAATAGGGCTGCCGAATTGATTGAAAAAACACTTGTTTTTGGCAAGGGCTCTTTTCGGCAGGAGTTTTGCCGTGCAATAAACAGGTGCTTCGGACTTGAACTAGACCATTTGGATTTGCCATCCAACAACTTGCTGCCGCTCCATCTCACAATGACCTTTGACATAATAGAGGCAGATGGCACCGTTTTGGCCTCTTCAAAAAATCTCCATGAGCTCCAGATTAGGTTTGGCTCAAAGGCTGAACAGGCCAGAATTCACTGGAAAAATCTTTGCTTTGTTAAAAAACGCTATGAAAAGGATTTCGTCTTTAAAGAGTTTTCTGGCCTGCCTAGAGAAATAGCTGTGGGAAATTGGGGAGGGATCGAAATAAATGCCTTTCCTGGCATCTGTACATACAGCGAAGAGAAGATGCGTATATGTCTTTTCTTATCAAAGAAAAAGGCCCTTTTGGAATCTGCTAAGGGCCTTGATATCCTTTTAGACAAGGCCTTGAAAAAAGAGCTAAAGCAACTAAAAAATTCTGTCCATCAGACTGTTTCTAGTGCCTTTGAGCCGTTTTTAAAGGCATTTCCTGTCAAATCTGCCTTAACAAGACAAGAAATCTCCGATATAAAAGAAAGGGTCTTCATTTTTCTGCAAAAAAAACACTACCCCCTGTGGAAGCAAATTCCTTCTTATGAGGAATTTACTCTGATTACCCATGAGATAAAAAAAGAGATCTTGCCATCTAGTTACAAGTGGCTTAGGGACTTTGAACCAGTAATAAGACAATATGTAGATTTGAGAATGGAGGAAGAAAAATTTCTCCTAAGAAATCCAGGGCTCAAAACAAACAAAAGAATTGTCTCTTCAGTAGAAAATATACGCCTTGCCCTGCTAGAGGCCTACCTCAGTGACAAGGCCTTGGATGGGTTACAGAAAAATGCAACGAGATACCTTAAGGCCTTGCGAACGCGTATTAACAGAGCAGAAAGCGAGCCATCAAAAGACATCAGTAAAGAGTCAAAATTTCAACCCGTATTCCGGTTTTACCTGCATGCCTTTGGTTCTTGCTTGTCCTCACAAGACGATTCAGATTATTTACAGGAACTTCAGAAACAGGTCTTTGAATTTATGGTGTCAATATTCGCACCTGAACTTTCAAAACGTGGCAGCTTTTCACAGAAAAAACTCTCCTCGCTTCTTTCTTCAAAAAATATCTTTAAAAAAAATTGAATAATTCCGATTAAGAAAAGGAAGAACCCTTAAAACGGATTATGACACAGCCTCTTCTTTGTGCTGTTTCTGAAGGAGCCAGATTGAGCTTATGGATATAGGTACTGTAGTTGGCCTGATACTTGGCATAGTTCTGATTCTCACCGCTATCTTTCTTGGCGGAAGCATCACTGCCTTTATAGATGTGCCTTCCATTCTCATTGTGGTAGGTGGCGCCCTTGCCGCAACATTTATTCGCTTTACCCTCCAAGACGTTATTGGGAGCATAAGCGTGGCAATGAACGCATTTTTTGCCAAGACCAAACCGCCACAGGACATTATCAAGGAACTAGTAAACCTGTCTAATATCGCGAGGAAAGAAGGCCTGTTGAAACTTGAAAAACAACCCATAGACGACCCGTTTCTCAAAAAGGCCATAATGTATTGTGTTGACGGTCATGAAGCAGATTTTATCCAGGACGTAATGGAAAAGGAGATCGAGCTTACCCTGGAAAGACACAGCCTTGGCAAGGGTATCTTCGATGCTATTGGAGATGCTGCTCCAGCCTTTGGCATGATCGGAACCCTGGTTGGCCTGGTTAACATGCTTGGAAACATGTCTGATCCTTCGAGTATCGGACCTGCCATGGCTGTAGCCCTTCTGACCACCCTTTACGGCGCCATAATGGCCAACCTGGTCGCCCTTCCCATTGCTGACAAACTTAAAAGAAGAAGTCAAGAGGAAGAGCTAAACAAACGTCTTGTTCTTGAAGGTGTGCTTGGCCTCCAAAAGGGTCTCAATCCCAGGGTCTTGGAAGAACTTCTAAAGACCTTTCTACCGCCAAAGGCAAGGGGTGCCAGCGAAGAAGGAGGCGAATAGACATGGGCAAAAAATGCGAATGCCCAAAAGGCGCACCCATGTGGATGGTCACTTTTGGTGACCTCATGTCCCTGCTTCTGTGTTTTTTTGTTCTGCTCCTTTCGTTTTCTACTACAGATCCTGCCATGTACAAAGAAGTGGCAGGGTCTTTAGAGAAGGCTTTTGGTGTGCAAAGAGAAGAAATCACCTTGGAGATACCCAAGGGTATAGACATTGTTTCAAGGGACTTTAATCCTCCTTTTTCGGTTGATGTAATTCTGGAAAAGATAAAGTCAGCCATAAAACTCGAACTCATAAAGGGAGAAATAGATGTAGAGGCCCTAAATGACAGGGTGATTCTCCGTCTCAAAGACGAGATCACCTTCCCTCCAGGAAGCGATGAACTTCTTGAAAGATCAAAGCCTGTCTTGGATAAGATTCGTGCCATTATAGAGACTGTTCCAGGAGATATCTCTGTTGAAGGACATACAGATGACACTCCTATAACAGGGACCTTTAAGTCGAACTGGCACCTGTCAGCTGCAAGGGCTGCTACCGTTGTGACATACCTGTTGCGCCTTCACACAATTGATCCCCAGAGAATGGCGGCAATAGGTTTTGGGGACAGCCGTCCCCTGGTGTTGAATGATACACCTGAACATAGGGCAAAAAATAGAAGGGTAGAGATCGTATTTATGCAACCAAGGAATCCTGACGATTTTGAGGTTAAACCTCTGGACCAAAAAGGCGTATTAAAGCAAGAACCGCTTCCAATGGATTAATGATTATGAATAGGGAAAATACAGAACAAAGAGATTCTATAAGGATTAAGGACAGGGTTCTTTTATCGTACCATCCTGTTACCCCAGAAGAATTTAAGTCAAGGGTGCGCGAATACATGGAAGGCGTTGAAGACCCATGGGTAGACTCTTGCCACCCTACCTTTCAGAAAGACATTAAGAAACATCTCAAAAATATCAAAGACAGGGACAAGGATCTGGCAGCGGTCCTTGAGATTGTAGATCAAAAACTGAACATGATACTGGGGCTCATTGGCACTGAAGAAATGTGTGACAGGGGTAGCGTGCCAAACAAGCTTTACAAGGTTGATCTTAGTGCAAAGGGTCTCGGCTTTCTTGCCAAAGAAGAACTTTCAAAAGGCACAATTCTTAGTCTATCAATAGGGCTTCTTCCGGAACACTATTTTTTTACCTGTTTTGGACAGGTGGTACGCACAGAAAAAAAGAGTGATGGCTGGTTTGCTGGGCTGAAGTTCATTTGGATAACTGAAGATGAT
>JAMOVK010000020.1 GCA_027067775.1 Deltaproteobacteria bacterium | reverse complement strand
CAGCCCTTCTGGGACAATACCCTGGTGATGGCGGCAGTCAGCGTCGTCTTACCATGGTCTATGTGACCTATGGTACCTACGTTAACATGCGGCTTCTTACGCTCAAATTTCTGCTTGCTCATGACCTATTTGCTCCTAAGGTGTTAATTTTGGAATATTTCACAGGCTTAATAATTCCCCCAGTGGAGCCCACGACCGGGATTGAACCGGTGACCTCTTCCTTACCAAGGAAGTGCTCTACCGACTGAGCTACGTGGGCGGAGATGGAGCGGGAAACGGGACTCGAACCCGCAACCCTCAGCTTGGAAGGCTGATGCTCTAGCCAATTGAGCTATTCCCGCAACCCCAATATATCCTTACCCCTGTTCCATCCAGGGGATTGTGAGCTAAATGGTGGAGAGGGGAGGATTCGAACCTCCGAAGGCTTCGCCAACAGATTTACAGTCTGTCCCCTTTGGCCACTCGGGAACCTCTCCACACCTTATTCTGGAGCTGGCGATGGGACTCGAACCCGCAACCTGCTGATTACAAATCAGCTGCTCTACCAATTGAGCTACGCCAGCCCAAGCTGAGCAGACAATAATAGTCTCAAAAACGGAAATTGCAAGTATTTTTTGAATAAAAAATGGGGCCGTTCAGGCCCCATTGCAAGACTTCTAAAAAAATCCTTACTCTTTGGTTTCTTCTTTTTTCTCTTCGTCTTCAGCAGACTCGGCCTCATCTGAAGGAGGACCGACAGGAAGAACTTCCTTTTCCATTCCGAACCCTGCCTTACCAGCCTTCATGTCATCCTCATAACGCTGATATACATAAGCGGTTGTCCTGTATAGAAGATGTGCAAACTTAGAATAGGGCACCGCCAGGAACAGGGTCACAACCGTGGCCAAATGCAGGATGTAAACCGGGTAGGCCAGACCTGCAATGTTCATAAGCCTCAAAAGTTCTGCCAGAACACCGGTTATGCCAACTGCAAAGATTAGCCAGATCAGAATCCAATCCTGCTCGGAGCTTTTAAGAACGCCTTCAGCTGTCTTTTGCTTTCTCATCTGAAATATCATCCAGATACCAACGATAAGCATTACAGCAGCTATGTTTGCAAAAATCTTGATGGGATTCCAAAGAGGCATTGGAGTAAAATGCTTATGCAGGAATGGAACAAATATCACATCGTTTATGATGAACACCACGCCTGTCACTATGAAGAGCATAATAAAGGACCACAGAAGTAGCTTGTGCCCTTTAGCCCTCTCTTTAGTCTCGCCACACTCTTCAAAACGCTTGTGTTCAAGAATTTCCTGAACTGCGGGTATAACATACTTTTTAAAGAGCGGTCCAATTGCCGGCTTAGGAGCCGTACCAGTATAGGATACCACACCAGAAGCTTTGGCTATGTCACTCCAAAAGCTGGTTATCCCTTTGTATGAGGCCCAAAGCACAAGACCCACTATTGGAAGTACCACTATGTCTATAGGAACAAAGGTGAGGATCTTATGATACGCCACCGTACCTTCCGGAAAAGGAAAGCCCTCACCAGTATGAAGAGACCAGAGAAACGCGACAATATACCAAATTACAAAGGCAGCAATAACCGTGCCCAAAACGCCTGCCTTATTGGAAAGCATGTCTGCAAGTGCCTTCGGCTCTGCGTAATACTTGATTGCATTGAGACGAATAGCGCCAAGCACATCACCAGGTTTTGCATCCCGAGGACAGTAAGCCGAACAGTCACCACACTGATGACAAAGCCATACGTCCGCATCTCCAGCTATCTTTGATGCAAGACCCCACTGGGCCCACAACATCTCCTTCCTGGGAAATGCCCTTTCTTCTGTGGAAAGGGGACACACCACTGTACACGTGGCACACTGATAGCACTTATTGACAGTGTCGCCACCGGCCTCCATTAACCCCCTAATGAACGATAGATCCGGCTGTATCTTCTTTGTTTCAGCCATTTTTCAATACCTCCTACCAGCCCTTGAATGGATTTGGTCCCATTCCCAGAACTTCCTCTACAAAATCGTCTATGATCTGAGGAAGCTTATCATATTCATCAATTGCGATCTCTCTAAGCTTTACCCTCTCTGGCTCCATTCCCAAAGAATTGAGAGATTCTGCAACATTGTCCATACGCCTGTTAGCAAGTTCGCTACCTTTTATAAAGTGACACTGGTAATCGTCACCATATCTACAGCCAAGGAGTAGTGCTCCGTCTAGCCCGCTGGACATTGCATCCTTAATCCATGAGACATTGACTGAACCAAGACAGCGTACAGGAATTATCCTGACCAAAGGTGACCAAGTAAGCCCTTTCCTTGCCGCCATCTCTAGGGCTGGATAAGCATCATTCTCACAGGCAAAGCATATCATCCTGAGCTTGTCTTCATCATCGTCTGGAACTTCAATAGCCTTAATCATGGAACCAACTATATCAATATTGTAGTCCTTAAATCCGATGATACGCTCAGGACACGCACCCATACATGTACCGCAGCGGCGACATCTTGTGGGATTGGGTTTTGGAGTTCCCTTTTCGTCATCATCCAGTGCCCCGAAAGGACACTCCTCAGTACAACGCTTACACTGGGTGCAACGCTGGAAGTAGAAATCCGGGTAATCAAAGTCCCAGGTACGAGGATGAACCGCATGACCTTCTTCTGCAGCAACTACCGACTGGATAGCCTTAAGGGCTGCACCTGTTGCATCCTCCATAGCCTCCTCTATGGTCATGGTCCTGCGAACTCCACCAGCTGCGTATACGCCAGTACGACGAGTCTCATAGGGGAAACAAATAAAGTTTGAGTCACAGTATCCACCAAAAAGATCCAGATCCTTAAATGCAGGCCCCTGCCTGTAGGCAAAGTTTACAACTGGCTCAAACTTGGTGGTGGGAACCATTCCTGTAGCCAGGACCACCATATCTACATCAACATTTATGTCTTCTCCAAGGATGGTGTCCTCCACCGTCACATTGAGGCCGTCTCCTGCAGCCTCCACCTTGGTTACGGCACCCTTTGTCAAGAATATTCCTGGGTCATTTTGGAGACCCTTGTAAAAGTATTCATACTGGCCCGGCGTTCTCATATGCTGATAAAAAACAAAGGCCTTCCCATTATCTGGATTATCCTCGCGTACATACTTGGCCT
Organism: Deltaproteobacteria bacterium; assembly: GCA_027067775.1. Classification (GTDB taxonomy): domain Bacteria; phylum Desulfobacterota; class Dissulfuribacteria; order Dissulfuribacterales; family QOAL01; genus JAADCZ01. The sequence continues at coordinate 12,112 of JAMOVK010000020.1, read as the reverse complement.
GTTTAAGTGCAACCAGACTTGTTACTGCACCGGCATACGGAAAGTCAGCATCGTCATCCTTAGCCCCTGGGCTTAAGACAAATGCCACTGATTCAACCTCTTTGCCATCAGACGGCCTCTTGACCTTCCCTTCCTTTGCAAGCTCCTCAAACTGCACGTTGGTTACGACATTTGGATTACCCCATGCCAGGTGTTCAAACTCGCCCTCCTGAGGCTCGTAAGGCTTCCAGCCAGAAGCAAGCACAACAGCACCTACTATCTCCGCGTTGGGATCAATTTCCATATAGTCACGACGACCTTTGTTCTTTTCCTCATACTTTTTCTTTTGCTCTTCTGCTGAAAGCTCGTTTCCGTTCTCATCAAGTTTTTCCTCTTCGGTAAGAGGAACAGGGGCATCCCACTCGCTCTTTGTACCAGCCTGCTTCAAAGAGATGCGAAAAATACCTGGCGCCCCGGCTGTTCTGGCAACCTCGGTGCTGGTGCGAACATCTATGTTAGGATTGTTCTGTACCTTTTCGATCAGATCGTTCACTACAGGATCAATCAAACCTTCATAACTTGGTCCCACAGGTACCTGTTTTCTAAGCTTGGCTGCAAAACCTCCAAGCTGAGGTTCCTTCTCCACGAGAAGCACCTTGTGACCAGCCTCTGCAGCCTCCAGTGCTGCTGACAGTCCCGATATACCTCCTCCAATCACAAGAAGGTCCTCACTGGCATCTTCCAGCTTGTCTGGTGTAGGAAGCTCTGCCTTCTGGCATCTGGTTACTGCCATACGGACGTAATCTTCAGCAAGCTCCTGGATGTGCTCCTTCTCCTTTTCAGGATCCTCGGCATCCTCCTTAACCTTTTTAGACCAGGCTACCAGTTCCCTAATGCCTACCTTTTCCACAAACACGCCGGGAAACTTCAGACCCTCAAAGTCATACCTAAAAGAAAGGCCAAGTATTGCCAGGGCGTTCAATTCTTCAGACTCAACATCTGATTTAATCATGGCCAACCCTTCTGCCCCGTAAAGGTCATCATGCTTCTTGGCCACTGCCACGCCCATTTCACTGGTGGCAAGCTCGAGGAGCTTGTCCACGTCCACAGCCTCTCCTATTCCGTCTCCAGTATATATATATAATCCTATCTTTTTAGACATTAGCTTGCCCTCCTAGCAATTGTCTGAACGGCCTTGAGTGCCGCAGCTGTTGCGCTCTGTCCAGAGGAGACAACATCAATTGGCCTCTTAGCACAACCGCATGGAATTATTCCTTCCTTTGGTACTACAAAACCATCCGAATCGTACTCTATTCCAGGAATCTGTGATTCGGCACCAACTGGCTGCATTCCAGTAGCCAGTACCGCCATATCAACCTCTTGCTGTTTTTTACCGCCTCCAATTGTATCCTCAGCTACCAGCTTAACAGAACCGGGGGCATCTCCTGGCAGGATGTCTGCAACTTTGCCCTTTATAAAATGTACGCCTTCCATCTCCTTAACCTTTTTATAAAACTTCTCGTACCTGGCGCCAGGAGAACGAATATCGATATAGAATACATAACATTCACATTCTGGATTCTGTTCCTTCAAATAGGTGATCTGCTTCAAAGTTGCCATACAGCAGATATAAGAACAAAATCCAAGATGATTTTCATCTCTGGATCCTGCACACTGAACAAAACCCACACTTTTGGGAGCCTCGTTGTCAGAAGGCCTTACTATTTTTCCATCAGTGGGACCAGATGGGGAGGCCAGCCTTTCCATCATCATATTGGTAATGACATTTTCATAGTCATTAAACTTCAGATTTGTGAGTTTTGTTGGGTCATAGGGCTTCCATCCCGTAGCCACAATTACAGCACCTACATTGAGGTTCACCGTCTCCTCGGACTGACTTGTATCAATATGACCTGGAGGCATTGCTGCCTTAATGGCCTCAAGCTCATCCCCTGAGACATTTTCCATGTCCAGCACACACTGATTTGGAAAGGCCATGGGATGGGGCATATAGATTGGCTTTCTTGTGCTCATGCCAAAGTTGAACTCATCAGGAACCTCTGTCTTTGCTGCCTCCTCACCTGCCTTGCAGTTGGTACACTGCGGAGTAGTTCCTCGTGGATGAACCTTGAGGGTGACATTAAAATCACCAACTCCGCCCGATATGGACTCCACATCAGCCATTGTGTAAAAGGTGATTCTTGGATTGGTCTTGATTCTCTTGAAATTGATCTCAAGTCCACAAGTGGGCGGGCAGAGTTTCGGAAAGTACTTGTTGAGCTGGGCAACTCGCCCCCCAAGGTAGCTTTCCTTCTCTACCAAATAAACATTGTAGCCCATTTCGGCGGCCTCTACGGCGGCTGTTACTCCGCTAAAACCTCCGCCAATTACTAGGATGCTATCGCTCATCTCCCCGCTCCTTTTCAAATTTTTTTCCCACAAGGGGATTTACCCTATGGGCAAGTAGCTCACGGCCTTGAACCCAATTCAAGCCCGTCAGCTACCTAAAGTTAAAAAAATCCAGGCACCGAATTAACGGTGCCTGGATAGTTATACTCATTTTCAGGTCATTTGCCAATAAAAATTGGCACCTGATTTAATCGGATATGATCTGGTGACACTTTTTCTTCATGACTGTCCACTCTCCGGTATTTGGATCATACTTGGAGTTGACAAAGCACTTCCATCCACCCTGATCAAAGTCCTTATCGTCTGCCTGCATAAAGTCTCCACGATAGTAGAAACCAGGATACCTGGACTCCTCACGGTACTGGATGTGACGGAGGTGATCCTCAACGGTCCAGATCCTGTGGAGGTTCTCCCAAGCACGGAGAAGCTCATGGAGACCACCAGCAGCCATCTTCTCAGAGTCCTCACGGAGCCACTGCAGGTGCTTCATGACGATCTCGAGAAGCTTGCCATTTGTCATGTAGTATGGCGACCAACCACCACCGTACTCGTCGGTGTACTTCATAAGCCTTTCCATCATGTGGCGAGGCTTGATGTAGTTGGGATTGACCATCTCATGAGTGGTCTTCTGATAGTGCTCATAGTAAACCTTTACAGGTTTGTAGATCTCTTCCTTGAGTTCTTCCTCGCTCTGCTTGAGAGAGGGTGCAAAATCAGCATTATCACGGATGTAACGAGCCATTGCCTTAGCAGCGATACGACCCTCAGCATGAGCACCAGAGGAGAACTTGTGACCAGATGCGCCAACACCGTCACCAGAGGTAAAGAGACCATTGACTGTGGTCATCCTATTGTAGCCCCACTTGTAGTCATCTGGTACCCAGTCTTCGTTAGGACCACTTACCCAGATACCACAGCATCCAGAGTGTGAACCAAGCATGTAAGGCTCAGTAGGCATAATCTCAGAACCGACCTTCTCAGGCTCGATGTTCATGGATGCCCACAGACCAGCCTGACCAACTGACATGTCAAGGAAGTCTTCCCATGCCTCGCTCTCAAGCTCTTTCCAGAATTTCTTAAGGGCCTTTTCATCCATACCCTCTGCCTTTTTCTCTTCCAGGAAGGCATTCAGGGCAGCAGCAGTATCCATGAAGATTGGGCCGCGTCCTTCCTTCATCTCAAAGAGCATGAGGTGGTTACGCAGACAGGTAGGTGTAACAGGAGCAAGTCCGTATGGAGCATACTTTTCAAGTTCTGCCTTTGCACGATCGGTCTTTACATAGTGCTCGCCGTATCCGTTTGTAACTGTAGCCTTAAAGAGCAAGAACCATGCACCAACAGGACCGTAACCATCCTTAAAACGGGATGGGGTGAAACGGTTTTCCATCATGGTCATCTCGGCACCAACCTGCATACACATTGTGTATGTGGAACCAGCGTTCCATACAGGATACCAAGCACGGCCCTTACCTTCGTCAGTTGAACGTGGACGGAAGATATTAACTGCACCACCACAGGCAACCATGATGGCCTTGGCCTTGTAGATGCAGACCTTGTTTTCACGAGCACTGAAACCAACTGCGCCAGCAATGGTGTTTTCCTTGTTGGCATCGAGGAGCAGCTTAACGATAAAGATACGTTCATGGAGATCATATCCCTTTTCCTCAAGAGCGGCCTTTGCTGCCTCTGCAACTATGCACTTGTAGGACTCACCGTGAATCATGATCTGCCACTTACCGGTACGTACAGGCTCACCACCTTCTGTAAGCTTCTTTCCTTCGCTTCCCTTTTTCTTCCAGATTGGAAGACCCCACTCCTCAAAATGATGGACTGAATCGTCAACGTGACGGCCAAGATCAAAGATCAGGTCTTCACGGACAACGCCCATGAGGTCGTTCCTGACCATACGTACGTAGTCAGATGGTGTATTCTCGCCGATGTAGGTGTTGATAGCGGAAAGACCCTGGGCAACAGCGCCAGAACGCTCAAGAGCTGCCTTGTCAACAAGACAACAGGTTGCTCCATCAGGCAGCCATTTTCCTATCTCCCATGCAGCACCGCAAGCTGCCATACCACCGCCAACAAGGAGAGCGTCATAAGTATACTCTTCTACTGGGACCTTCGTAAGATCTGGCTCTGCCAGAAGTTCCCAAGCCGGTTTATTGGGTAATGCCATTTTTTATTCCTCCTTTAAAAATTTTTCTTTGAATTTAGGTTCAGTTAGGCCCACGATTAGGCAAAATCAGAGGGCTTGCATGTTGCCCTATCGCTGTCTGCTGTCTCGGTAAAGAGAAGCTCGTTGTCGAGCTGGTCTGCACCTGGTGACGGCTTTCCTTCATAGGGTTTGATTGAACCTTCAGGAGTTGTCCTGATTGGGAACTTAAAGCGTTTGATGTTTCCATTCCTAAACTTGATGGTCCACATGATGGAGTCGGTACCGCGCATTGGCTGTACATAACCACCCATTGGGCAGATGTCAGCATAATGACGCACCTCGATGGCTCCCTGAGGACAAATCTTTACACAGGAGTAACACTCCCAGCACTGATCTGGCTCTTGGTTATAGGCCTTCATCTCATCAGGGTTAAGGACCATCAGGTCATTGGGGCAGATGTACATACATGCTGTCTTCTCCCCACCTTTGCAACCATCACATTTTTCCGGGTTGACAAAGCTTGGCATTTTAATACCTCCTACTTTTTTTATTTTCGTCCACGTTCAGGGGGCGGGCAAGCCCGCCCGTTATTAATCTCAACCTAAAAACTACTTCAAGTCTTCAAATGCACCCTTCTTGATCTTTACCTTCCTCGCTTCAGGATCAGCATAGTACTCAGCAAGAATGGCAAGAACTTCAGGTCTTGAAAATTCGGGTGGAACCTCGTCTATCTTTCCTTCACTCATAAGACGACGGAACTTGGTACCAGAAACAACTACACGGTCTTCCTTGTCGTGCGGACAGGTCTTGAGTGAAGCCATGCCTCCACACTTATGACACCAGAATGTCCAGTCAATCTTCAGCGGCTGAAGCTCAAGGGCACCATCCCACAGTTCGTCATAGATTTCCTGCGCCTCAAACAGACCATAGAAGTCGCCAACACCTGCATGGTCACGGCCAATAATGAGATGAGAACATCCAAAATTCTGACGGAAAATTCCGTGGAGCAATGCCTCTTTTGGACCGCCGTAACGCATCTCAAGAGGATACACACCAAGAACTGTCCTCTCCATATTGTAGTAGTTGTCAAGCAGAGCCTTGTAGCACCTCATTCTCCACTCTCCAGGAATGTCGCCAGGTTTCAGCTTACCAACAAGGGCATGGATAAACACACCATCAAGAACCTCTTGTGCTATCTTGGTAAGATATTCATGCGAACGGTGGATGGGATTCCTGGTCTGGAATGCTGCAACCGTGCTCCAGCCCCTGTCCTCAAAGATCTTTCTTGAAACATCTGGATGCATATATGCATCACCATACTTCTGTATAAAATCTTTCTCAGAAAGGGCCTTTATCGGGCCACCTACATAGTACTTTCCTGAGTTAAGAACCTGCTGTACGCCTGGATGCTCTTTTTCTGCGACCTCCCAGAACCTTTCAGAATCTGGCCCCTTACCCTTAAAACAGAGCTCACACTCCTTCCTCTTGTCCGGCTCCCAGATCTCCTCGATCTTCATGGTAGCCATGAGGTCACCTGTCTCGCTGTCATAGAGAGCTACTTCATCGCCTTCCTTGATATCTTTCCTGACATCTTCATCTACTGCAAGAGTCACAGGCAGAGGCCACATGGTGCCAGGGTCAACCTGCCGCAGCTTCATATCCTCAACACAACCATCGTAGTCGTCCCTACACATAAAACCATTCAGCGGCGTAAAGGCGCCCATGCCAAGCATAAGGATGTCACCAGACTCCCTCGACGAGATATTAATCTTCTTCATCGCCTTTGCGCGACCGATCTCATCCTCCCTCTCAGCGCCTTTCAATAGAAGAGGCTTAAGCTTCTTCTGTGAACCATGCGGATTAACTAAAGCCATTTCCCTAATTCTCCTTTCTTAAAGATTTTTTGAATTTTGCCTACTACCCGTGAATAGTAAATGAATGTTCATTCATTAAGATTTATAATGAGTCTCCGCTCAGAAATAGTCTAGAATTTTATATTACCAATCAGGAAAAATGTCAAGGGGGATAATTCGTAATATCCCAGCTGTATTCAAGAAAATTTGGTGCCGAAGGGGGGATTCGAACCCCCACGGGCGGTTGCCCACTACCCCCTCAAGATAGCGTGTCTACCAATTCCACCACTTCGGCACTCAGATAATGTCAATGTGCGTTTTTAGATGCAGTTTCCTGCCCTGATTTTTCTGCTTGCGTTTTAACCTGCTGAGAGGCACTGGCTGGCTGAACTTTATCTCGAGCCCTGTTGGCATCGGTTACTGATTGCGCATTCAGTTTTTTCTCTCCTACGCCTGCCCCTGGCACTACCTTGACATCCCCTCCCTGGGAACTAGCCTTCTCTCCGGGAATAGCCTGCATCGGCAACTTTGGCGCTACTGGCACCTGCTGAACATTCCTCATTACAGACTGCCCCCTGTTTTGGATTGAAAGGTATGTCAGGGACAGTGATGTCAGCATAAATATTATGGCACAAGCAGTAGTAATCTTGCTCAAGAGTGTAGCAGGGCCGGCACTGCCAAAAATCGCCTCACTGGAACCAAAGACTGCACCAACCTCAGCCCCCTTACCCTGCTGAAGCAGCACTGTCACCACTAATACTATACAGGTTATTACATGTATTGCTATCAAAATTGGTTGCATTTGATAAAATCCCAGTCCTATATATCTTGTTCAAATTTCACTATCTTGGCAAAACTTTCTGGATCAAGCGAGGCACCTCCAACCAAGGCACCATCCACGTCTTCTAATCTCATGATATCCCTTACGTTTGCCGGTTTCACCGAGCCACCATACAATATTCTCATATTTTGTGCAATATCTTCTCCTGCCAGGGTACCAACCTCTTTACGCACCAGACTGTGTGCTTCCTGTATCTGTTCAAGCGTGGCCGTCCTGCCGGTTCCAATGGCCCAAACAGGCTCATAGGCAACAATCACCTTTTTGATAACCTCTGTGTCCACATCTTGGAGACCATTTTTTAACTGTGTCTGAAGAACTTTTGAAGTTTTGCCAGATTCCCTTTCCTCAAGTGTTTCCCCTATACACAAGACTGGAGCAATTCCATGGTGTAATGCTGCAATTACCTTTCTATTTATCATCTTGTCATCTTCATTGAAAATATGACGTCTTTCAGAATGACCAATGATGACAGTCTTTACCCCTACATCAAGAAGCATGAGCGGTGAAATCTCACCGGTATAGGCACCCTTATCTTCATAAAACATGTTTTGCGCCCCGACCTGAACAATGCTTTTTTCAAGCAACTGAACCATCCTTGCCAAAGATACAAAACTTGGGGCTATCAGTATATCTCTGTCTGAAACATCCCGAACAAGCTCTAAAAAGTCTTTCACGTACGATTCCATTTCTGAAACCGTCTTAAACATCTTCCAGTTGGCTGCAAGAAGCGGTCTCCTTTTCATGATTCCCCCTATAAACCGGAACACTTCTCAAGTGCCTTGAGCCCAGGCAGTTCCTTTCCTTCAAGAAGGGTCAAAAACGCACCACCACCTGTTGAAATGTACGAAACGTTGTCACTCTCACCGGCCTTTTTTACTGCTGCACCTGTATCTCCACCACCAATTATAGATAGAGCGGCGCTAGAACCCACAGCCCGTGCTATTTCCTTGGTTCCTTTATCAAAAGGCTCTATCTCAAAGGCACCCATTGGCCCGTTCCACACTATAGTCTTTGCCTGTTTTATCTCCTGCACAAACAGGTCAACTGTGCGAGGACCTATATCCACTATAATCATATCTGATGGAACCTGTTCCACAGACACCACTTCATACACTACATCCGGAGCCAGCTCCTCTGCTACCACCACATCTATTGGAAGCAGCAGATTTGTCTTGGACTGCTCGGCCTTTTCGATAATATCCTTGGCAGTATCTACAAGGTCCTTTTCAACAAGGGATTTTCCCACATCAAACCCCTTTGCTAGAAGAAATGTATTGGCCATGGCTCCACCAATGATAAGGCTGTCCACCTTGGGCAAAATATTTTCGATCGCTCCAAGTTTGCTTGAGACCTTTGCTCCACCCAAAATTGCCAAGAAAGGACGCTCAGGATCTTTCATTGCCTTTTCAAAGTAGGTGATCTCATTTTTCATCAAAAAACCAGCCCCGCATTCCTTTACCCGCTCTGGTACACCTACCACAGAAGCATGTGCCCTATGTGAAACGGCAAAGGCATCGTTGACATAGGCATCACAAAGCCTGGCCAGTGCCTGTGCAAACTCAGGATCGTTTTCAGTCTCTCCCTTGTAAAAACGAAGGTTTTCAAGCATCAGGATTTGCCCTGGCTGCAGAGCGTTGACCATATTTTCCACATCTTTACCAATACAGTCAGGAGCCATCTGGACCCTTTTTTCAAGAAGAAGGGCAAGTCTCTCGGCAACAGGAGCCAGGCTAAATTCTGGCCTTTTTTCACCCTTTGGTCTTCCAAGATGAGAGGCCACCACAACTTTGGCACCACCATCAAGCGCATTGATAATTGTAGGCAATGCCGCCTTGATACGGTTGTCATCGGTTATTTCAAGCTTCTCATTCAGCGGCACATTAAAATCAACGCGCAAAAACACCCTTTTTCCATCAAGATCCATCTGATCAATGAACCTTATCATTAGAGGCCTCCTCATCTGTCAATTTAAAGCATAGAATCTGCTATGGACGTAGTTCTCTCTCCCAGCATATTGGTATAGCTTCCAAGCTCGTTGTCATACCAGCCATAAATAACCACCTGGGTAACTGGCACAGAGATGGTATCACAAATTATCTGTGTTGACTCCTCCAACCCTCTACATGCCTTTCTAGGATCTATCTGAATGGCAGCAGTCCTTGTGTGGGTCTCCGTGCCCTCAATAATAGCTGCAGCCGCTGGCATTCCGATTATATCACTAGATACATGCTGGGTTTCCGTATACAAAAGGCGTCCTTTCATTGGTCCTTCTGCAGCATTCTTATAGATCGAATTTATGACGTTTCTGTTAATGGGATCTTCAAGACTTTCATCATGTATGGTCAGAACCAACACTATGAGCGAGCCGGTATTGGTTGGCACTCGTACTGACTCTGCAATGAAACCGATGTTTTTCATCTCGGGAATCACCAAGGACAAGGCCTTGGCAGCGCCTGTGGTGGTGAGAATGATATTGTTAAAAATACTCCTGTTTTTTCTCAGATCCTTGGCACCTGCCTTGGGAAGCCTGTCTAGTACCTGCTGGCTTCCTGTTGCAGCATGAACCGTTACCATAGAAGCTGACAGTATCCGGTTTGCTCCAAAGTGATCCAGTATAGGCTTCACCATAAAGGACAGACAGGTGGTGGTACACGATGCTGCTGAAATAAGTCTGTGTTTTTCTGGAATGTAATCATCCTCATTGATACCCATGACTGTGGTGACGGCATCTTCGGGCATTTCAGCGGCTTTGTCCTTTATCTTAAAGGGCGCTGACAGTATAACCTTCTCAGCCCCTGCCTCCAAATGTCCCCTCAGACTGCCTCTTGGAGCATCTGGTGGAGCGGTTGGATCGCGAAACGCTCCGGTAGTATCAACCACAAGTTTGACATCATGTTCTGCCCAATTAATACCACGAGGATCACGACTTTCGCGCAGTATGGTCACAGGCACCCCGTCAACCGTCATACGACCTGTCTTTTCGTCCAGGTTTTCAATCACCTTTGGACACTTATAACCGTAAAGGTAAGCGCCGAGTCTGCCATAGGTACTGTCCATCTCTATAGAATGGGCTATATCTTCAATCCCCTGACCTACCTGTCGGCCAATGTTGACTATTATCTCGGAAAAATCCCTTTTACTGATGTGATACCAAAGACTGAGTTTTCCTATTCTCCCAAGTCCATTGATGCCAAGTTTCATCGGGCGGGCTTCAGACATTGAGGGTACCTCCAATCTTCATTTTTTCTAGTAAAAGTTCCCGGCATTTACCAATGCCTCTTTTCTTCCTTATTAAGAATAATTTGCACAAAAGTCTATAGGCTACTAGAAAAATGTGGCCAATTCAAACTAGAGAACTGTCTTCTTCGGTTCGAATGGGATGTTTACCCAAGTATACAAAACCATTTCTGCCATCAATGCTCACATAATCACCAGAACGAATGGTGTATCCATTTATCTCTGCCCTTCCCTCAAGCTCATAGACCTTCAACTGTTCGCATCCAACTACACAGGTCTTGTCCAACCTGAAGGCAACTATGGAGGCATGAGATGTTTGACCACCCTTGGCAGTCAGGATACCGTCAGCCGTAGATATTTCCTTGATATCATCTGGTACGGTGTCAGAGCGAATCAATACAAGTTTTGTTTCAGGTTCCACCTTTCTTATAGCCTCGATCTCTTCCAGGGTGAAAACTGCCTTGCCGCTAAGAGCCCCTCCACTAACACCAATCCCCCTTCCAAGATAGCTTCTATCCAGCTCCTGTGACGGTACAAAAACTGCCACACGGGTTCGTCTCTTAGTGACCATGTCTCTTGTTTGTAAGATAAAAAGCTTATCCTGTTCAGGGCCTTCAAAGGTAAACTCTATCTCTTGAGGCGTCCACTTCTTGTCAAAAATGAGATACCTTACCCATTTCAAAAGGGCATCATATATGTCAGGGAACCTCTTTTCCAGGCTCTCCTCCACGTCAAGGCCCAGCTCTTCGCTCTGTTCCACTGATATGGGGCTAGTGGCAACCAGTCCGCTAACTATATCCTCGCCTTGGTTTCCAACAGTGTAATCGCCCCACAGGCTCACCCTGTCCAGTTTTTTGTAAGGATTGGCCGTAAACAGAACCCCGGTACCAGACTGGTCTGAAAGGTTTCCATATGCCATTGCCTGGATAATGACAGCCGTACCCCAGTGATCGGATATTTCCATTATCTCTCGATAGGCCTTGGCCTTTTCAGAATCCCAAGAATTTAAAACAAGACGAATTGAGGTCAAAAGCTGTTCAAAGGGATCATCTTCAATAACCACACCCCTTGAAACAACTGTTTCTCTGTAGGCAAGGGCCAGTTCCTGCATCTGTTTGCCAGTAAACTGCCTCTTTTTTTCTACATTGTATCTTGCCTTGTGGGCCTGCATCAGTGCAGTGAAGACCTCCCTTTCAAGACCGAAAGACATGGCCCATGACTGGATAAACCTTCGATAATTATCCCAGGCAAACCATGTATTGCCGTATTTCTTGGCAAGCCCCTGGGCTATTTCCGGATTCATTCCTACATTTATCACAGTAGACATCATGCCCGGCATTGAAATGGCAGCCCCGCTTCTGACAGACAAGAGAAGGGGATTGGCCGGATCACCAAAGACCATTCCTGATCGTTCTTCAAGCTCCCTGAGCCCTTCCCTTACCTGACGCCTGAAATTCTGATAGGCACCATGAAGCTTGTAGAAAAGGGAATAGTATCTAAAGACTTCAGTAGTCACTATAATTGCGGGAGGAACAGGGATACCCTCCTGGGCCAAAAGAAGCAGGTTGTATCCCTTGTTTCCAAGCTGTATAAGGTTGCCTGTTACCTTGTCTGGCTGATGTATGGAACAAAGGTCCT
>JAMOVK010000019.1 GCA_027067775.1 Deltaproteobacteria bacterium | reverse complement strand
CTCTTCACCTTCCACAATGCCGTAGCGCTCTACCTCGTGTTCCTCCACTTCCTGCACAGCCACCACGGCCTCCTGATACTTTTCAAATATCCTGAGCATCTGATAGACGCACGGTTCTTCAGCTTCAACTAGATCGTCCCCTAGACAGACAACAAAGGACTGTTCTCCAACTACCTGCTTTGTCACATGCACTGCATGGCCAAGTCCAAGTGGCCTTTTCTGCCGCACAGACACAACCTCAATAAGGTTTGAGATCTGACGGACCTCGTTTAAAAGATCTAGCTTGCCCTTTTGAGCCAGGAATGTCTCAAGCTCAAAAGAGTAGTCAAAGTGGTCTTCAATGGCAGACTTACCGGAGGCCGTAACAAGCACAACCTCCTTAATGCCTGAAGCAACCACCTCTTCTACAATGTACTGGATGGTTGGTCTGTCAACCACAGTAAGCATTTCCTTGGGGATTACCTTGGTTGCCGGAAGAAATCTGGTTCCAAGGCCGGCAACCGGTATAACCGCCTTTGCAGGTAGCATGTAACCTCCTTTTGGGTTTAGTCTTCCAAGGTGGAAGTGTCTCCAAGCTCAAGGCCAAGTTCCTTGGCCTTGAGAAGCCTTCTCATTATTTTACCTGATCGGGTTTTGGGCAGTTTGTCTGTAAACTCTACCTCTTTGGGGGTTGCAATGGGGCCGAGCTCGTGGCGTACATGTTGGATTATGGTCTTTTTAAGACCATCAGAAGGCTCCTTTCCAGCCCTTAACACCACGAAAACCTTGATGTTTTCACCCTTTATCGGGTCAGGCAGTCCAATGGCAGCAGCCTCTGCCACAGCAGGATGACTTACAAGGGCGTTTTCTACATCCGCGGTTCCAATCCTATGGCCTGCAACATTCAAGACATCGTCCGAACGGCCAAGAACCGAGAAATATCCCTCTTCGTCACACACTGCCACGTCTCCTGTGAAATAGGTGCCAGGTATGACGTTCCATATTTCCTCGTAACGTTTTGGATCTCCATATATGGTTCTCATCATATACGGTAGGGGCTGACGAAGTATCAGGTTGCCACCCTTGCCTGCAGCCACTGGCTTCCCCTTTTCATCCACCACGTCTGCAACAACGCCAGGCATGGGCTTTCCGCACCTACCCGGCTTGTTTGGCATGGAAGGCATGGTGCCAAGGATGGGTGAGGCCACCTCTGTCTGCCAGAAGTTGTCTATGCAGTGACCGTTGTTATCAAGTATTACCTCCTGGGCAAAGCTCCATGCCTCGGGATTCAATGGCTCTCCAGCACAGGCGATGATCCTCAAGGTGGATCGGTCATACTTTTCGATGTGCTCCTTGCCAAAACGCATGAACATTCTAAGGGCGGTTGGTGCTGTAAACATTACAGAGACCCCATACTTCTGGACCTTTTCCCAGATCACACCCGGGTGTGGATAGTCTGGTGCCCCTTCCCTTATAAGAACAGTTGCCCCGGCAACAAGGGGACCATAGACAATATAGGAATGTCCAACAATCCAGCCAATGTCAGAGGTAGACCAATAGACATCCTTGTCCTTTACGTCAAAGAAGGCCCTGGTCAGATAGTATGTACCAACCATAAAACCTCCATGCACATGCACCACCCCTTTGGGCTTGCCAGTGGTTCCAGAGGTGTAAAGGATAAAGAGAGGGTCTTCGGAATCCATTACTTCAGGGGCACAGCGATGGCTTTGGCTGTTTAACAGCTCCCAATAGTCGTCTTCCCATTCGCTTAGCTCTATCTTGGGTTCCTGGCGCCTTAGAACAATTACGCTTTCGACATATTCTAGGCCCTGGAGGGCATCGTCAACCACTGCCTTAAGGCGAACCACCTTGCCTCTTCTGTAGCCTACATCTGCACATACAACTGCCTTTGCCCTGCAATCTTCTATACGTGAACGTAGAGCCCCTGCTCCCATTCCAGCGTAGACAACCGAGTGTATGGCACCAATCCTGGCACATGCCAGCATGGCAATGGCCCCTTCAATGGTGAGAGGCATGTATATGACAACACGGTCCCCCTTTTTTACTCCCTTTGATTTGAGTGCATTGGCAAACTGGTTCACCCTGTCCCTTAACTGACCGTAGGTGGCAGTCAGCTCTTCCCCTTCCTCTGAAAGCCATATGAAGGCTACTTTGTTGCGTCTCCACGAGTCAGCATGACGGTCAAGGGCGTTGAGGGTAATGTTTGTCTTTCCATCAACAAACCACTTGTGATTTGGAATATCTATCTCCCTGACCTTGGTCCAGGGTTCAAACCACTGGAGTTCAGAGGCGATCTGTCCCCAGAAACCTTCAGGGTCCCTAATGGAGTAGGCGTAGACAGAGTCATAATCTTTTATAAAGGCCTCGTCCTTAACACGCTGGGGAGGCTCTATCTTTTGGCTGATCTTGGTTAGGGCCTGAATTTGAGAATCATACCCGGTTGACACGGCTGTTTCCTCCTTTCTCATTGGGTAAATAAAATAAGTCTGATGTGCAAAAGTTTATTCCTAAGCAATGCCCAATACAACCATCAATTTTTGTCTGGCCGAATTTTGCGATTGTACCGCCCATATAGTAACAGAATGAAGATCAGGTCTTTAACTTCTCGCTATGTAACAGATAGTTGATGGTCTGGCTTGGAGAGAGCTTTACAGAGGAAGGTCCTGTCCTGACATAAAACTCCTCGTTTTTGCCTATCTTCAGGAAAACCGGTTTGTTTGAAGGGAAACACTCGATAAGCACGATCTCTTTGCCATCCGCCTCAACCATTGTTGTATTGATAAAATTGGAAAATTCTGCTCCAATATGTTGATTTATAAGATTTTTGACATGCAGCATACACCTGTCAGGATTGTCAAATCCATCCTGTTCGATTCCAACTATCCGGCCACTGTCGTCTACACCTATAAGAACCGTTCCGCCCTCTGAATTCAAAAAAGCCACCACAGCCTTTAGCCATGCAAGCTCTATCTCCTTTCCCTGTTTGCCTGTACGGAGGTTAGTCCTAACTGTAGACTTAAACTCTACCTTGTCCCCTTCGCCTCTTTTTACATAATCATAAAGGCGCATGAGTGGATCCGACACTTCCTTCTGAACGGCTCTGCCAAGGCCTCCAAACTTCCAGACCAGCAACACAAGAGCCAATCCTCCTAAAATGGCCACTATTATATCCTTAGGGTCCAGTCTAAAGAACGTATGTTTCAAATCAGCCAGAATCACCTTCTCTGGCACCAACATGCCAAACCAAAAGTCTTTGGACGTGGAGGCTATGGGCATCAAAAGGGAGAACCAGTCTTTGGAGTCAAACTTTAAAGCAAAGGGCGTCCCCTCTGGCATCCCCTTTGTCTGCCACTTTTTGACAGTTGCCGCCAGAAGAAGCCGGTAATTGGTCCTGTCTCCTTCCGAGGGCTCTATTTTGCCAGCTATCACCTTTTTTGTGCGTGAATCCAGCAAAAAGGGCACAACTCCCGGCCTAGGCTTTTTCATCTGAAGAATATGTTCGAGATGAGATACGGGGATGTCAACTGCAAAAACCATGGTAACAGGCTGCTGCTCTTGTGTCTTCCATGCTATAGATGCTGTTACCCCGGGCCTGCCTGTCTGAAAAAAAGTATATACTGCAGACCAGTGGACCTCGTTCTCCTCTTGCTTAAACCAGGGCCTGGTCCTTGGATCATAATCGCTACTTTTTTCCCACCTTTTTAGAGGCCTGTCCGGCCTACTCCATTTGATAAATAAAGTGATATTATTACCAGCGGCACCTGTTATCCTGGTAACCCATGCCCCATCTTCTTGAAAAAGAAAATATTCCCATCCAGTGCTATCAGACAGAATGATCCCGCTGAATACTTTTTGATTTTTCAGAAGCGGGATAAATTTCTTGTTTAATGAAATAATATCGGACTTGTCCAAGACCCCATTTTTGCCAAGATCCCTGACTATCGTAAGCTGGTTGGCAACTCCTTTAAAAAAGGAATCTATGCGCTCGAAATCGCCCTTTGCCATGGACTGAAGCGCATTTGAAGAAAAATCCTGTCTGGTTGTCAGATACTTGTAAAGATTGAGACCGGCAAAAACGGCCAAAAAACCTAAAAGAACAGACAAGGCAGGCAAGAAAACAGACAGGTTACTCCTAGACCTGACAGGATGGTTATTTTCCATAACTGGCTATTTTAAAGTTAATAAAGAACCTTAGTCAATGAAAGTTATCGTTCCTAAACCCAAAATCAAAAAAACAGGGCCTCATCTGTTGATCCTCGTTCAAATAAACCTGTCGAGATTGTTTACATGAAATGAGAACAGCATCTTAGTTTTGTTGATTAAGAGGTATGGAAAAATAGAAGGTGCTACCCTCACCAGGCTTGCTTTTCACCCATATCAGTCCACCATGAAGCCTCACCAGGTTTTTACAAAGAGCAAGTCCCAGGCCCGTGCCTTTATATCTTTTTGAACGGGAAGAATCCAGCTGTTCAAAGGCATCAAAGATCTTTTTTATGTGTTCTTCTGGAATGCCAATACCTGTATCCTTTACAGATATCAAAAGAAAGGGATCGTCTTCCTTACCTTGGGACAAAAGATCATCATCCACAAAATCATCTGGAACATGCTGCCTCAGCCACGATCTGTTCACCTTTTTGGCAGCAAGTTCTATCTTGCCACCATCAGGAGTAAACTTGACTGCATTTGAGACCAGGTTGTAGACGATTTGCTTCATTTTCTGCTGGTCCGCCCATACGGTTTCGGGTACCGACTCATCCAGATTAAGAGCGAGGTCGATATTGTGTTTCATTGCCTTGTAGTGAATCATCGTAAAACCCGATTCCAGTATTTCTTTTATAGACACATTTTCCGCCAACACCTCCACCTTGCCGGCTTCTATCTTTGAAAGGTCCAGTATGTCATTTATCAATGAAAGCAGATGTCTTCCGCTATCAAGCACATCCGACAAGTAGTCTTTTTGAACATCGTTTAACTTGCCAAAATGCTGATCAAGCAAGAGTTCTGAAAATCCTATTATTGCATTAAGTGGTGTACGTAATTCATGACTCATGTTGGCAAGGAAATCACTTTTCATTCTAGACGCCCTCTGTAGTTCAAGATTACTGTGTTCTAATTCAGCAGACTTCTCTACAAGATCCTCAAAGGTCATTGCATTGTGGATAGCAACTCCCAGTTGCCTTGTAGAATTATTTAGAAAGGCTAAGGTATAGTCATCAGGTTCCCTTGGCCCAGCCAAGACAAGAGCCCCGATACTACGGTTTTGGAACCTTAGTGGCAAGGCCATAAGTACTAAGGATGAAAAAATACCATTTTTCGGCTCCTCTTTAATATTATCTCGAATTAGTTCATTCTTTTCCAAGGCCTCCTTGGCCTTTTTATACGCAATATCGTTTAATCGATCCAGGCAGGCCGGATTTTGCTCTTTCCATTTGTTAACAACCTCTGCCACATAATGTTGCTTTTCTACAAGATCCTCAGCCTGCTGGTCCCATAGAAATACACTGCCCCATGCAGCTCCAACCACATCCGATATCTGGTTAAGGCAGGTATCGAGCATTTCGTCTATATCAATGGAATTCATCCTGCTTACAAGCTCACTGTAGGCCTGCTGGATCTTTTTCTGGAACCATAACTTCTGTTTCTGTGCCTCGCTGAGCTTTAACGCCTCTGTGCGAAGTACAACCTGCCTCTGAAGCTGTTCCCGACTTTCTTTAAGACGTCTGTCACGTTCCTGCACCTGTTCAAGCATATTGTTGAAGCCTTCCATAAGCATTCCGAGCTCGTCTCTTCCCCATTGTGACGCCACTCTTATGGAGTAATCCTGCTCTGTTTTTACCTTTTGCATGGTACGGACCAGTCTCTCGATTGGCTCTGATACAATCTTTTGAAGCCTTGAGGAAATAAAGTAGGAAAAGACTATCAGCAAAACCATGATTCCAAGTATCATGACTGCAAAAAGTTTTATGTGAGTAAATATCCACCTCTGATCCACCCTGATAAAGACCGCTCCTATCAGCCTACCTTTCAGCCTTACAGGAGTTAACACATCAAGAAAGTCTGTCATAAAACCGCCCGAGTCCTTAGAACACAGATACATATTCGGACTCAACTGTGGCTGCTGAAACGCCCTTTTAAGATCTATTTTTTGAGGAAGATCTTCGTTTTTCAAAAGGGAAAATTTGGCAAAAAGCTTCCCGTGTTTGTCATAGATGGCCGCTGCCACAATATGAGGTTCAGCCTCGAGGGCCTGGAGAAGTTCCCTGGCTGTATCCGAATCATCAAACACCAGGGCGGCTGTACTGTTGCGGGCAGTAATTTTGGCAATGGTAGAGACATTATGCCTCAAGAATCTCTTTATGGAAATGGCCTCATTGATAAAGAAAATGACTGATATGATGAATATCATCAGGCCGGAGGTTGCAAGTATTATTAAAGTGAGCTTGTTTTTCAGGGAGAGATCTCGAAAATCCACCATTCTCATTCCTCCCCCTGCTCATGCTGAAAAACCTTTGCGACTTTCATAAGCTTGGAGCTGAAAGATATTCGTGCCCTTTGAGCCATGGAGAGATTAACAACTACCACTATCCTTTTGTCCACAGGCACCAAGCCTACAATTCCGCCTTTTTTCAAAAAATCAAGGCTCTCTCCCACGGTGAGAATACCGTTGTTTGCAAGATCTGCAAGCTGCCCATCAGTCACTGCATCCTCATACGAGTTATCAACAAATAATATTTTGCAATTCCGGGCCTGGTATATTGAATCAATATAAACGATGCTTATTGGAAGACCTTTTATCTTTTCTCCTTGGGTTAGAACCTCAAGGTATCGGGCAATTGATCTATTTCCCAGCACCTTTATGATAAAGATGTCTTCACCTGCGGTTTCTTGAAAATCTGGCCAGGATACAAAGTTGGGTAGATTGTAAATATAGGCGGCCTTAACCTGGTCTGGCTTGAAACCAGCCTGTACAGATGGATAAGAATTTGCGAATAAAAACACAATTAGAACTACCCATCCACATAGAAATACGGGTTTCATCAAACAGCCTTTAATCTTGGATAGCCCTTTGATTAAAAATGCCA
The DNA here is from genome assembly GCA_027067775.1 of Deltaproteobacteria bacterium. GTDB lineage: Bacteria > Desulfobacterota > Dissulfuribacteria > Dissulfuribacterales > QOAL01 > JAADCZ01. The sequence goes on along the minus strand of JAMOVK010000019.1, from coordinate 54,000 downwards.
CGTTATCTTTCCGTAAAAACTGCGAGGTACTTCTGATGCCGCCAGATTGCCAATACTCCTATATTCCTGGTGCTGGTTGTCAAGCAGGTTTTCCAGCTTCAGGCTTATAGACAGGTTTTTCATCGGGTTCCAGCCAAGACGCAGATCCAACCTTGTATAGCCAGGGATATGCATGTCTGGCATGCCATCAACATAAAAAAGCAGGGTATCAAGCTGCAGGTTATGGGGAAGATCCATGTAGCTCTTAAGTGAAAACTGATTTCTTGGAACGCTGCCTTCACTCACTTCAAGATTCATCACCGTCCTCTTGGTATGAAGATTAAGCTTTAGCCAAGAATATGATGCCGAGGCCTTCCACCAAGGGGTAACTTGAACAGTTCCGGTTACCTCTATTCCATAAACGTCTTCATGATACCGGTTTATTATATTGACTGGTATGACCTTGACATTTTGTTCATGAAAGAGTTCGTCACCGCTTTCCGGAGGGCCGGGAGCTGTAGTTCTAAGATCATGATAGACATTGTAGAAAGTGGCAATATCAAACGAAAAACGCTTCTGTGGAACTATCCTGTAGCCCAGCTCATAGGCAATCAGTTTTTCAGAGTCAAAATCTCTATTTCCTCTTAACAGTAGGATATTTTTTGACGGGCCTATCTCGAATCTCCGAAGTACAAAATTCATGTCATGCTCTGCCCTGGAGGGAGTTCTGACAGCCCTTGACACAGCCGCCCAGAAGGTCTGATATTTATCAGGCTTAAAGCGCAACCTTACGCTTGGCTGAATCTCAAAACCACTGTAGTCATTGTGCTCAAGCTTGGTTCCAAGGGTAAGATCAAGCCTGCCTTTAATGATTGATATCTGATCTTGAACAAAGCCCGAGTAGAGATGGTCCGTTCTGCTTTTGGGATCAAAGATAAAAACACTACTTGTAGGTATGTTATCGTGTGTCAAGCGATATTCTAGTCCCCAAATAATGTTGTGTCTTTTGAAAACATGGAAGGAATGCTGAAAGTCTAAATCAAAATTGTCCCTTGTCTCCTTTATGTAAATAGAACGTCTTTCAGTTCGGTCATAGTAAACCTGAAAGGTAAGGGCTGAGGTATCAGATAGGTGGCGATGCCATCTGCCAAGTATGTTTCCTCCATCCAGATCTGTTTTTACATCATCGTTGAAGGGCGACTTCTGGGAAGGCAGATCTTTAAAATAATCATGCGTATTGCCACTGTATATATCTCCTTGAAGAGTAAAGGAATCATGAACAGAAGGCTCAAGATCTGCACGGAAGCCGGCCCTTCCCATATCCCACTCGCCCTTGGCATCGTGTCCATCTTTGGTTTTGAATGCGTCCCTGTTAAAGTATTTGGCATAGACCCTGTACCAGCCAACTGTTCCTATTTTCCCTCCATATCTCAGGCCACCAAATCCCTGTTCCAGATTTCCGCCTCCGGCCTTTAACAATCCCCCCTGTGTCTCTTGGGCCCTTTTGGTAATAATATTAATAACACCATTTACAGCATTTGCCCCCCAGAGAGTGGCTCCTGGACCGCGGATTACCTCTATGCGTTCAATGTCATCGAGCAATGTATCCTGTATATCCCAGTTCACACCTGAAAAGAGGGGAGTATACACGCTCCTGCCATCTATCAGGACCAATAGCTTATCTGCATACCATCCATTAAAACCGCGGGAACTAATGGCCCACTTGTTGCTGTCAATATGAGCCACCTGCAGTCCGGGCACCATTCTGAGTAGCTCTGGAATAGAGGTCAGTCCGCTCCGCCTGATGTCTTCAGAGGTGATGACGTATATGGCTGCATCTGCATCCGCCATCCTTTCTTGGGTCTTGGATACAGATGTTACCTCTAGGGAAGCCAGTTCAGAGATGGAAAGGTTCTTGAGATACAAAAGACCTTTGTCTTGGATGGTTTCACTCTCCACAAATGGCACCCTAAAAATGGCCAGGATCATCCAACAGGCGAGCGTTACTAATATGAAAAGGAAGCTTTTTTTCATTTTTATTTTTTGCCCTTATCTAAGACACAAAAAATCTTTCAATATCTTTCAGAAAGGTCCTGGTATCTATAGGTTTGCAAATATAACCGTCGCATCCTACTTCTTTGGCCCTTTTTTTGTCTCCATCCATGGCGTAGGAAGTAAGTGCAACTATTGGAATGCGCTTTGTAACAGGATCAGATTTCAATATTGCCGTGGCCTCGAAACCGTCTATACCAGGAAGCTGAATATCCATAAGTATCATGTCCGGGCTATCGGTCCGTGCCATTTCTATTCCGGTTTCTGCGTCTTCCGCCTCCATTATTTCGTACTTTCCTATCTGAAGAAGAGTCCTGACAAGCTTCATGTTTATCTTGTTGTCTTCTATGACCAAAACCTTCTTTTTCATCCATCGAACTCCTGGCAAACATGCCCAGACTCAACTGGCAGTGAAAATGAAAAGGAGCAACCTCTTCCTTCAGGCCCATGTGTCACCCAAATCTTTCCACCATGAAGTTCCGCAGCCATCTTACAAAAGGCCAATCCCAGCCCTATACTGCCGGTGATCACACCGTCCTTTTTGAGTTTCACCTGTTCAAACTTATCAAATATGCGTTTATGATATTTTTCATGAAGCCCTTCGCCACTGTCTGTAATGGTGAAGATCACATATCTGCCATCTGGACTATCTTTTATGCTAAGAACAATTTGACCGTTTTGGGGCGTATGTCGTATGGCATTATCCAACAAATTGGCGATGATTCTCTTTACAAGCCTGGAATCAACAAGAATTTGATTGGTACTGGACAGCTGCTCTACTTCAAGCCTTACCTTGTTGGCATGTATCTGTGGTTTGTAGCTCTCTACAATCTCCTCTATCAACTCCCGTGGAATAACCAATTCTCTAACTATTTCGAGCTTTCCTTCTTCCATTTTATGAATATCCAGCAGCCCCTGGATCATGTCATTCATGTAAAGACACTGGCGTCCGGCATTATCTAGATATCTTCTGATCTCCGAACCAGGATCAAGCTTCATAAGACACATCTCTATATTCATGCTGATGTTGGTTAACGGCCCTCTAAGATCGTGTATAATCATGTGTGTCAGCCCTTCCTTTGCCCTTTCAAGTTCTTCTAGCTGACGATTCTTTTTTTCTAGCACCTTGTAACTTCTGATCAGCTCATCAGAATACATCTTTATGCGCAGGAGGGACTTGACTCTGATCAAAAGTTCAACCCGGTCAATAGGCTTGCTCAAGAAATCATCAGCTCCAGCCTCCATTGCCTCCTGTCTATGAACTTTATCCTGAAGGGCGGTAACCATAAGGATGGGAATCATGCGCTTGTCTTTCTGGGCCTTTATCTTTCGGCAAAGCTCGAAACCATCCATTTCAGGCATCATCACATCTAGCAAGATGATATCCGGCAAAATGCTATTCAAGATCTCTAGTGCCTGGATAGCACTTTCCGTCTCGATGACATTGTAGCCTTCGGGAACAAGCATAGCCTTTAGGATCTTTAAGTTAACAGGCTCGTCATCCACTATAAGAATGTTTTTAAATTCCATAACAATTCCCTAACTTGTATAGTTTTTGATATCGGATAATCAGTCGTACCAGTTGAAACTTTTGAAATATAAAATGTAAAACAAAAAAAAATCTACCAAAATGCAAGAAAAAAGATAAATTAGAAGTAATATTTTGAAGTTAGGATCTTAAAAAGGCGTAATTCTAGACTTGCCTTTTCTCATTTTAGGTTCGAAAATACCTTTAACAAATTTATGGAGAGCCTATGTTTTTTAGCCCATTTAGTATCCTGTTTTTCTTCATCTTTTTAATCTTCTTTTTTATCGTCTTCACATTCATACATATTGGGCTTATTACCATTGCCTTTGAACGGCTCGGACTCACCGAAGGCCAGACATTAGGCATTCTTTTGCTGTCTCTTCTTGGAAGCAACATAAACATTCCCATAAAAAAGATCGAGGTGCCATCCTTTGATGAACCCTTGGGGAAAAGGGTCCAGTTTTTTGGCATGGTATACAACGTTCCCCAGGACCAAAATGGTCAAATGATTATAGCCATTAATCTTGGCGGTGCTGTGGTCCCCTTTTTACTGTCCTGTTATCTTATGGTGAAAAACGGGATTTTTTTTGAACCGATCCTTGCAGCCCTTTTGGTATCTGCCATTACCTACTTTTTTGCAAAGCCCGTCCCAGGCGTAGGAATAGCCATTCCTATGATAATACCACCTTTTATAGCCGTCCTGGTTGCACTAATTTTGGGACCTATCCACCATGCCCCTGCTATTGCATATATTGCCGCAACAATGGGAACACTCCTTGGTGCAGACATCTACCATCTGAAAGATATCAGGAAGATCCAGGCTCCCCTTGTCTCTATTGGAGGAGCCGGTACCTTTGACGGTATATTCCTGGCAGGAATTATCGCCGTTCTACTGGCATAGATAGAAGACATCAAAGATCGTCAGCCTCTGCCAAGAGCGGGCAGACAAGGGAATCCAAGAGATCGGTTATGCCTGTTTTGGTCTTGGCTGAGACCACAAAGGGTTCCATAGAAAGTGATGGAAGCAGGATTTTTGCCTGCTTGATGTTGGCATTGAGCTTGTTTGAAGAAAGCTTGTCAGCCTTGTTGAAAACAACCCAAGGCTCCACTTTTATGGATTTGAGATAATTTATCAGGCCTATATCCAAATCCCCAAGTCCTCTCCTTATATCAAAAATACAGACCACTCCTCGCAAAGAATCACGATTGGTGAGATAACCTTCTATAAGTCTTTGCCACTGTTGAATCACCTTTTTAGGGGCCTTGGCATAACCATAACCTGGAAGATCCACAAAGTATGAACGCTTGTTTACGAGAAAAAAATTCAGAGACTGGGTAAAACCTGGCCGGCTGCTTACCTTTACATATTTGCGTCGGCCAAATAGGGCATTGAGCAGTGAGGATTTACCAACATTTGACCTGCCCGCAAAGGCAATCTCAACGGGTAACTCCCCTGGAAGCTCCTTCAAGGAATAGACACTTTTGACAAATTCCACACTTTTTATGCAGTTTGCACCAGCACCGGACACTGTTATTAAAGCACCTTGTTTAGAGAATACTCTATTATGCCTTGCGCCCCTGCCTCCTGGAGTTTTGGAACCAGTTCCCTTACGCTGCCTTCGTCTATAACTGTCTCTATAGAACACCAATCCTGGTCATAAAGTGGAGAAACTGTCGGAGCGTTGAGACTTGGAAGTATGGAAACCACCCGCTGCACCCTGTCTTTGGGACAGTTCATCTTGAGACCAACCAACCGGTCTGCCCTGAGGGCGCCCTTCATAAGCATGGCTATCTGCTCTATTTTCTTTCTTTTCCACTCGTCCCTCCATGCCTCCTCGTTAGCGATAAGCTTGGGGTTGGACTGCATTAGCTCCTCTATTATCTGAAGGCCGTGTGCACGGATGGTGGTACCGGTCTCTGTTACCTCTACAATGGCATCAGCCAGACCGGAAACCACCTTTGCCTCTGTAGCCCCCCAGGAAAACTCTACCTCAACGTCTATTCCCCTTTGGGCAAAATAGCGTTTTGTGAAGTTGACCAGTTCCGTAGCGATCTTTCTGCCATGCAGATCTTCTGGCCTTTTGTAAGGTGAGTCTGCCGGTACTGCCAAGACCCATTTGGCAGGTTTTCTGCTTACCTTGGAATAGATAAGGTCTGTAACAATGTGAACCCTTGATTCGTTTTCCAAGATCCAGTCGTAACCAGTGATTCCAACATCCAACGTGCCATTTTCTACATACCTTGACATCTCCTGTGCCCTGCAAATACTGCAGGAAATCTCTGGGTCATCTATCTCGGGAAAGTAACTTCTGTGATGAACATTGATCCTCCAGCCTGATTTGGCCAGGAGTTCAATCGTCGCCCTTTCCAGGCTTCCCTTTGGTATGCCAAATTTGAGTTTGTTCACTTTTTGTAGATCTCCTTGGGATCAAATACTAGCTGTCCTACTGTCTTGATATCTTCACCTTCAACCTTGTTGTGGAAACAGCTCCTATGGCCGGTATGACATGCTGCACCGCCAACCTGCTCCACCTTTAACAGTATGGTGTCAAAATCGCAGTCAACATAGGCCTCCTTCACCACCTGGACATGACCGGAGGTCTCTCCCTTAAGCCAGAGTTTATTCCTGGAACGTGACCAGTAGTGCGCCTTGCCTGTCTCAACGGTCTTCTTCCATGACTCTAGGTTCATATAGGCAAGCATCAGGACTTCACCAGAATCTGCATCTTGAACGATCGCTGGCAAAAGCCCACCGCACTTTTCAAACGCCAGATCCGTTGCTTTTCTAATCACTTTAAATGCTCCGAGCGCAAAATTTAGGCAAAATTAATCCTCCCCGATGCTCTTGGCAAGGTTTAAGGATTTTTTGAGCGGGTTTCACTGACAATCCAAGCAGCATACTCAGACAAAACCTGATCTATTTTTACAGATATGATTTGGGGCACTTCGTATGAATGGTTTTTTTTGATCATCTCGCAGGCCTGCTCGAAGTTTGCTGAGGGCATCTTGAATTTGACCTGCCACTCCTTGTCCTGTTCAAAGTTGCCTTGCCACCAGTAATAACTTTTTATTGGGCCAGAAACCTGCGCGCATGCTGCAAGCCTGTGCTCCACAAGAAGACGAGCAATCTTTTCTGCCTCGCCTTCACTTGAACAGGTGGTTATTACAATTATTAAGTCGCCATCTTGTATGCTCATATCACTCTCCCTCCTTGTCAGGATGCTACATGCAGGATTTTAAAACTAGCTAAAGACGAGTTACAGTCTAACAGACTTCTTTACCAATGAAAGAGTTGCCCCTGTCCAGTCAATGAAGTAGATTTTTAAAAGTTTAATAAATGGATCTGGAGCATGAAATGGCATCTCATGTTAAGGCAATAGTAACAACAGGATATGGTACCAACTGCGAAATGGAAATGGCTCATGCCTGCAAAGTCGCAGGGGCAGAACAGGTAGACATTGTACATTTAAGTGATATCCTGGACGGCTCTGTCCGGATTACTGACTATCATTTCCTTAATCTGCCAGGTGGCTTTTTGGATGGCGACAACCTTGGGGCCGCCCAGGCTGGGGCACACCGGTTACGTCATGCGCTGATTGCCGGGACTAAGGAAAGGCTTATGGATCAGATTCTAGATTTCGTGCAAAATGGCGGGCTTATTCTCGGTGTATGCAATGGTTTTCAGCTGATGGTGAAAACCGGCCTCCTGCCTGGACTTGGGGGAAACTATGAAAATAGAGTGGTAAGTCTTACCCATAATGACTCCGGCCGTTTTGAAGACAGATGGATTATCTGCAGGACAAATCCTTCATCTCCCTGTGTCTATACCAAAGGAATTGATACCATCGAAATGCCGGTCCGCCACGGGGAGGGAAAATTTGTTGGCCTGAATAACGAGATTATAGATACCCTTGACAAGGAAAATCTTATAGCTGTCCAATATATAGATCCTGTCAGTAAAGAACCAACGCAGGACTATCCGATGAATCCCAACGGCTCGGTCCTATCCATTGCAGGAATATGTGATCCAACTGGCAGACTCATGGGCCTCATGCCGCATCCGGAAGCCTATCATCATTTTACCAATCACCCCCAGTGGACCAGAAAAATGTTCGACTCGGAAGAAGGAGCTGGAATTGCCCTTTTCAGAAATGCTGTAAGATACATAAGAGATCATATCATTTGATCACACACTCGAACCTATTGTAAACATGGGTGGACAGGAAGCTTCCCCTATCACAGCCGGCAATGCGCCTTCTGAAGAAGATTCTGCAGTAAGAAAAATTGCCCTTTTCCTATACAGATTCAGGCGTTTTATTCTCGAACTAGTCATCTCCTTCGTACTACTTAGTTTTGCGTTTTATTGGGTTGCTCCGGATATTCTCCATCTCCTTCAGCTTCACCTTGATCAAAAGCTCGCATTTTTTGGCGTAATGGAGCCCATTGTCTCACTAATAAAAATTGCCTCTGTCATGGCAATTCTGGTACTCATGCCTTGGATACTGTTTCGTATAACCCAGATCCTGGTATCAAACTTTGGCATTACAAAGGGTTTTGGAATAGGACTGGTACTGTCCAGTCTGATACTCTTTTATGCTGGAGCTGCCTTCTGCTTCTTTATTACTTTACCTTTTGGAATCAACTTTCTTCTTGGCTATCAGTCAGAACATATAAGACCTGTTATAAGTGTAGGAAAATTTGTAAACTTTGTTGGCCTGTTTCTGTTAGCCTTTGGTCTGATCTTCGAACTACCTCTCATAATGACTGTGAGCTGCCGTATCGGTCTCTGTTCCTACAAATTCTTTCACAAGGGACGCCGTTACGCCGTTTTAGTAATCGCCATTCTTGCCGCTGTCCTTACACCTACTCCAGACGTCATAAACATGGCCCTAATGGGACTACCCCTCTACCTACTTTATGAAATCGGCATACTCATTGCACGGCTAAGCAGTAAAAAATAGCCTTCGGGTCTGTCCATTACTTGACAAGCGCTATCCAGGCCATATATTGTGTCTTTTCTAATAAAAATTTATCTTAGTGTTTTTGCCAAAAGGGCAAAAAGAAGAAACATGCAAATAGAAACACGTATTCAGGTATCAGATGTCCCTGAAGAGGGGCTTTTTTTAAATTTTACAGAACTGTCAAAGCTCATTCCTGAAGTGGACGAGTTTGTAAAGATAGGTACCACCCAGGGGCGACTTGAAATCCACAAATCGGGAAACGACATTGAAATACATGGATGGGTAAAAAGTCTTGTCTATCTGTGTTGTGACAGGTGCCTAACCAGCTTCCCAAAAGAAGTGGAAACCTCCTTTTTCTACTTTCTTCAGCCAAAATCTGATTTTGGTTCTGATCTCTCGCCTGATCATCAGCTTTCATCTGACGAGATAGAAGTCTACTGGTATGAAGATGGTGAAATTCGGGGTGAAGAACTCTTCAGGGAGCAGATCCTGCTACAGCTTCCTATGAGGATATTGTGCAACGAAGAATGTAAAGGGCTGTGTCCGGGATGTGGTGCAGACTTGAACAAGACACAATGTCAATGTCCGGAGCAGGAAGAACAGGGACCCTTTGCGATTCTTAAACAACTCAAGATGTCTGGATAAAAACAACTTTTAAATACGGAGGTATTACAACAGATGGCTGTACCCAAGAGAAAAGTATCAAGGGCAAGAAGAGGTAACAGGCGTTCTCATGATGCCCTTAAAAAACCAGCAGTATCCACATGTCCACAATGTGCTGAGCCCAAGGCTCCACACAGAATTTGCCCTCATTGCGGAACATACAAGGGCAAGGTGTTTACCGGTGAGGATGTGGAATAAGGGATTATGGCCATAGCTCTTGATGCCATGGGAGGGGACAAAGGCCCTTCCATACTTGTCAAAGGAGCAGTCGAGGCCGCTAGGGAACTTGGAACCGAGATTATCCTGGTGGGAAAGGCTACTCTTTTGGAAAAAGAGCTTTCCGAGGCTGGAGGCAGAGGCCTGCCCATATCCATCAAAAACGCTTCCCAGGTGGTAGGAATGGCTGAATCGCCATCTGATGCCCTGAGGAGAAAAAAAGATTCGTCTGTAAGGGTGGCCTTCAATCTCGTGAAGGAAGACAAGGCCCAAGGAGTGGTAAGCGCAGGTAATTCTGGAGCTACCCTGGCTACAGCTATGTTTATTCTTGGCCGCATCAAGGGTATCAGACCTGCTATTGGTACACTGGTTCCAACCCTAAAAGATCCTTCGCTTATAATAGATGTCGGCGCCAATGTGGACTGCAAACCCCATCATCTCCTCCAGTTTGGCATTATGGGAGCCCTTTTTGTAAGGGAGTTCTTAAAGAAGGACAGTCCTAAGGTAGGGCTTCTGAGTATTGGAGAGGAAGGCAGCAAGGGAAATCAGCAGGTTAAAAAGGCCTATGATCTGCTTGCTGCCAGCAAACTGAATTTCTTTGGCAATGTGGAAGGCAGGGATGTCTTTAAGGGAGATGTGGATGTGATTGTCTGTGACGGCTTTGTGGGCAATATCTGCCTGAAACTTAGTGAAGGTCTGGCAGAGACGGTTATTGCCATGCTCAAAAACGAGATCGAGGGCAACTTCCTTGCAACCATGGGTTACGGGCTTGCCAAAAAGGCCTTTAAGAGGTTCAAGAAACGGGTTGACTATGCTGAATATGGTGGTGCACCCCTTTTGGGAGTAAAAGGGACAGCAATCATATGCCATGGAAGCTCTGAACCAAAGGCAGTGAAAAATGCCATAGGCATTGCCCATAATCTGGCCTCCCTTAATCTTGCAGACAAGCTTGAAATGTCCATGTCCAACCGTAAGGACATCCTCAGGATCATTTGATTTTCCATCATGACAACAAGGACAAAAATCTTAGGAACTGGGTCATTTGTACCAGAAAAGGTCCTTACCAACAAAGACCTTGAAACGATGATTGATACAAGTGATGAATGGATCACAACAAGAACGGGCATAAAAGAAAGACACATTGCACAGGATGGGGAAAACAATTCTGATCTTGCTGTAAAGGCGGCCAGAGCCGCCTTGGAAATGGCTCAAGTGGAGCCGGAAGAGCTGGATCTCATAATTGTTGGCACACTCACCCCCGACATGCCTATGCCTTCGGTGGCTTGCCTTGTGCAGCACGCCCTTGGTGCCAGAAAGGCAGGTGCCATGGATGTTTCTGCCACCTGTTCCGGATTCCTCTACAGCCTGTCTGTAGCAGACAAGTTCGTGAGATGCTCACCTGATATGAAAATCCTGGTGATTGGAAGCGAAGTCCTTTCCAGAAGAACGAACTGGCAAGACAGAACCACCTGCGTGCTTTTTGCAGATGGTGCAGGTGCTGCTGTGGTCTCTGGAAGCCAGGGAGACGAGGGAATTGTTTCTACACATCTTCATGCAGACGGGAGCCTCTGGGAATTGTTGACCATCAGAGGGCATGGCACTGCTTACCCTTTAGATGGCAAAAAAGGGTGTCAATATATTGAAATGCAAGGCAGAGACGTATTTAAACATGCTGTTAAGGCCCTTGAGTCTGTGGCCTTTGAGGCAGTAGATGCCTCTGGCTGGACCATGGAAGAACTGGATCTTTTAATAGCCCATCAGGCCAACATAAGAATTTTGGAGCATCTTAGAGAAAGGTTGTCCCTTCCAAAGGACAAGGTCTTTATCAATATTCACAAGTATGGTAATACCTCTGCGGCGAGTATACCCATTGCCTTGGATGAGGCCAACCGTCAAGGCAGACTCAGGCCGGGAGACAAGTTGCTCATGATCTCTTTTGGAGGAGGTTTTACATGGGCAGGCGTTACAGTTAAGTGGTAAGCTCTGAGTCATGGATTCATTGATAGCAGAAGGGAAAGAGAGGGCTTTTAATGGCAAATGTTAATTATTTTCTGACTGAAGAACAGCAGATGATAGTGGATCTGGCCCGCCAGATCGCTCATGAAAAGATTATTCCCGTTAGAGCAAGACTTGACGAAACAGAGGAGTTTCCTTGGGATATCATGAAGGATCTGGCCCAGGCAGACCTGTTTGGTCTCTATATCCCTGAAGAATACGGTGGTCTTGGTGGAGGATGCCTTGAAAACTGCCTGGCGGTGGAACAGCTGGCATATGGGTGCATTGCCGTAACCACCACCTTTGCAGCCAGTGCACTTGGTGGCTATCCGATAGTCATGTTTGGAACCGATGAACAGAAAAAGAAATATCTGCCAGACATTGCATCAGGAGCAAGACTTGCTGCCTTTGGTCTGACCGAGGCTGGAGCAGGAAGTGATGCAGCTGCCATAAAAACCACGGCTGTTGAGGATGGTGACTACTGGGTACTGAATGGAACCAAACAGTGGATAACAAGTGGAGGAGAGGCGGAAATCTACACAATAATTGCCCTGACTGACAAAAACAAAGGGCCACGGGGGGCATCAGCCTTTATTGTTGAAAAGGGAGACCCTGGTTTCAGCTTTGGAAAAAAGGAAAAAAAGATGGGGCTTCGTGCCTCTGCCACAAGGGAACTTATCTTTAACGACTGCCGCATTCCCAAAGACAGGCTTCTTGGACGCAGAGGCCTGGGGTTTATACTGGCAATGAGAACCCTGGACCTTGCCCGGCCTGGAATAGGTGCCATAGGAGTTGGACTATCTCAAGCTGCCCTTGACGAGTCTGTCACCTATGCACGTCAGAGAGTCCAGTTTGGTCAACCAATAATCTCCTTTCAGGCCATACAGCACATGCTTGCAGATATGGCAACCCAGATAGAGGCAGCTAGGGCGCTGGTTTATGCAGTGGCCCGTACGATTGATTCTGGTGAAAAAGACATCTCAAAGATCTCGGCCATGGCCAAACTCTTTCCTACAGACGTGGCCATGAAAGTCACGACAGATGCTGTTCAAATACTTGGCGGTTATGGATACATGAAGGAATATCCAGTAGAAAAGATGATGAGGGATGCCAAGATATTGCAAATTTACGAAGGAACAAACCAGATACAAAGAAACGTAATAGGCCAAGCCCTTAATAAAGAATACGCAAGAAAATAGCCATGAATATTGTAGTATGCATCAAACAGGTCCCCGATGCAGAAAGTGTCAAGTGGGATCACAAAACAGGAACACTGATCAGAGATGGGGTAAAAAGTGTCATAAATCCCTTTGACTACCATGCCATAGAGGCGGCCCTCAGCCTCAAAGATACCCTTGGCGGCAAGGTAACGGCAGTTACCATGGGGCCACCACAGGCCCAAGACGCCATCAGAGAGGCTATGTCAATGGGGGTTGATGAAGGTGTCGTGGTCTCGGACAGGGCATTTGCTGGTGCAGATACCCTGGCCACCACCTATACCCTTGCCCAGGCAATAAAAAAGATGGGTGATGTGGATGCAGTATTTTGCGGTAAGCAGGCAATAGATGGAGATACGGCACAGGTAGGCCCAGGGCTTGCCGTTCGTCTTGGTATCCCGTGTGTCACCTATGTATCTGAAATGGAAGTGGTTGAAGATGGCAAGAGGTTGAGGCTTAAACGCATGTGTGAAAATGGCTATGATATTATAGAAGTTGCCTTTCCGGTGCTGTTGACCGTTTTGTCATCCCTAAACGTACCAAGGGTGCCTTCGTTAAAAGGTAAGATGAGGGCAAAAAAGGCCCAAATTCCCATGTGGAGTGCATCTGACATAGGTGCTGAACCTGAAAAGATTGGCCTTGCCGGCTCGCCAACCAAAGTCCATTCCACATATATCCCAAAGTTTGAGGCAAAAAGGGAGTTCCTGCATGGCACACCAGAAGAGCAGGCGCAGGCCTTGATAGACAGACTTAAAGAGGCAGGGATCATCTGATGCTCAAAATAGATCTAAAAAGGTGCAACGGTTGCGGAGAATGTGAGGAGGTATGTAGTTTTGGTGCCATTACCGTCTCGGATGAAAAGGCAAAGGTGGACCAGGATCTGTGTACCCTGTGTGGAACCTGCGTTGATACCTGTCCGGAAGGGGCCTTAGAAATAGAGTCTGATGACAAGGCACCAGGTGACAAAAAGGATCTTTCGGCCTGGCAGGGTGTATGGGTGGTAACCGAGTTGCGGGGAAGCTCCTTTGCCCCTGTAACCTTTGAACTTCTTGGAAAGGCAAGGCAGCTTGCAGATGCCCTTTCTGTATCGGTGACGGCCATTGCCATTGGAAGCAATATCAGGGAAAAAGTTCAGGAGCTTGTCTACAGGGGAGCAGACAGGGTAATCGTTGTTGATCATCCAGATCTTTCCAAATTTATGGACGAGGTCTATTCAAAAATAGTTGCCCACATTGCTGCAAAAGAGAAACCGGAGATTATACTGGCAGGAGCAACTGCCATGGGCAGGGCCTTCATTCCTCAAGTCGCCACAATGCTAGAGACGGGCCTTACTGCTGATTGCACTGCCCTTGAGATCGAAGAAGAAGGACGGAACCTCTTGCAGACACGCCCTGCCTTTGGTGGAAATCTTATGGCCACCATAGTTTGTGACGAGCACAGGCCCCAGATGGCCACTGTAAGGCCTCACGTATTAAAGGCACTGGCGCCAGACACGAATCGAAAGGGAGAGATTGTAGAATTTGAGCCTACAAAGGAACTACTTGAACACAAAATAAATGTCTTGGACTCTGTAGTAGAGGAATCGGATGGTCCAAGTCTTACCGATTCTGAAATAGTTGTTACTGCAGGAAGAGGGCTTGAGAAAAAGGAGAATCTGTCTCTTGTGGAAAAGCTAGCCAAATGTCTTGATGCAGCAGTAGGTGCAACAAGGGCTATCACCGATGCAGGGTGGATTTCAACCAACCACCAGATTGGCCAGACTGGAGTAACCGTGTCACCAAAACTGTACATAGCATGTGGCGTAAGCGGGGCCATACAGCACCTTGTAGGAATGCAGGGCTCTGACATCATCGTTGCAATAAACAAGGACAAAGACGCCCCTATCTTTGATGTTGCCACATATGCCATAGTGGGAGATGTCAAAGAGATACTTCCTGTACTAATAAAAAAGATTTGCAAGGAGCGTGGAGTAAAAGATGTGTGAGAAAAGACTAAAGGGTAAAAATGCCCTTGTCACCGGTGGCTCAAGGGGTATAGGGAGGGCAATATGCCTGAGGCTTGCTGAAGACGGTGCGCACGTTGCCATTAACTACGCCTCAAACGAAGAAGCAGCTAGACAGGTCCTTAATACCATAGAAAATATGGGAGGAACTGCCACACTTTTGCCATTTGACGTTTCTGACACATCCCAGGTCAAAGAAAAAATATCTAGTTTTATAAAAGAGCATGGCCCCATTCAGATTTTGATCAACAATGCAGGCATTACCCGTGATGCTCTTCTTGCAAGGATGAAGGAAGATGACTGGGACAAGGTGATCTCAGTCAACCTAAAAGGGGCCTTTAACTGTGTTCAAGCCTGTTCCAGGGCTATGATGAAGGCCAGATGGGGACGCATAATAAACATCGGCTCTGTAGTTGGTACCTCGGGCAATCCTGGCCAGGCCAACTACGCAGCCGCCAAGGCAGGACTTGAAGGCTTTACCAAAACCGTGGCAAAGGAGATGGCCACCCGAGGCATAACTTCCAACCTGGTGGCCCCTGGCTTTATCGAGACAGACATGACGGCAGCACTGCCAGAAAAAGTCAAAGACCGGCTTCTTGGTGAGATTCCCATGGGAAGAATGGGAAACACAAGCGAGGTTGCTGCTGCAGTAGCCTTTTTGGCCTCGGAAGAGGCA
This sequence comes from Deltaproteobacteria bacterium, assembly GCA_027067775.1. Taxonomy (GTDB): domain Bacteria; phylum Desulfobacterota; class Dissulfuribacteria; order Dissulfuribacterales; family QOAL01; genus JAADCZ01. The sequence continues at coordinate 38,711 of JAMOVK010000019.1, read as the reverse complement.
TCATACATAACAGGACATACAATGCACGTTAATGGCGGCTTGGTCTGCCAATAAGAAATGTTTCAGGAGGAAATAAAATGGATGTTCAGGAAAAAATTATTGAAATAATCTCAAGCCAGCTAAGCGTACCAAAGGAAAAGGTGGTGCCACAGGCATCTTTTACAGATGACCTTGGTGCAGACAGCCTGGATCTTGTGGAACTTGTCATGGCAATGGAAGAAGAGTTTGGTATGGAAATTGCCGACGAAGACGCCGAAAAGCTGCAGACTGTACAGGACACCATTGATTACGTAAAGCAGCATCTGGAAAAATAATTTCTCAAAGGGGCTTTCATGGCTACAAAAGATTGCAGCCGCAGGGTGGTGGTTACTGGCCTGGGGCTGGTCTGTCCAGTTGGAATTGGAGTTCAGGAAGGTTGGGGCAACATAGTAGCTGGCAAATCTGGAATCGGTCCTGTAACCAAGTTTGATACGGAAGGTTATGCGTGCCGCATTGCAGGTGAGGTAAAGGGGTTTGAACCAGAAAGGTTTATGCCGGCCAAGTTGGCAAAAAGGCTCGATCCCTTTGTTCAATATGCCATTGCTGCCTCAAAAGAGGCTTTGGAAGATTCTGGCCTAGACGTTGAAAAAACTGATCCCGAAAGGGTTGGAGTAATCACTGGCTGCGGTCTTGGTGGCCTTAGCTCCATCGAATATTTCAGAGACGTCCTGGTAAAGAGGGGGCCACGGAGGGTTAGTCCTTTTTTCATCCCAATGGCCATACCCAATATGGCCTCTGGGCAAATATCCATACTCTTTAATGCCAAAGGGCCAAATACTGTTGTGTGCACAGCCTGTGCAGCAGGAACCCATGCCATTGGCCAGGCCTTTAAGGAGATACAAAGAGGAGCAGCTGATGTCATGTTCTGCGGAGGCACCGAGGCGGTTATAACCGAACTCGCCTTGGCCGGTTTTGGTTCCCTCAAGGCCCTTTCCACCCGAAACGACGAGCCAGAAAAGGCATCTCGGCCGTTTGAAAGAAATAGAGACGGCTTTGTAATTGGTGAAGGTGCTGGAATACTTATAATAGAAAGCCTTGAACATGCCCAAAGACGTAATGCGCGAATAAGGGCAGAGCTTGTTGGATTTGGCCTCTCAGGAGATGCATACCACATGACTGCGCCTCCAGACGATGGCGAAGGAGGGGCAAGGGCCATGAAAGAGGCCCTTAAGGACGCTGATATGGTGCCGGAAGACATAGACTATATAAATGCCCATGGCACAAGCACGCCCCTTAATGACAGTTGTGAGACAAAGGCCATCAAAAGTGTATTCGGCCAGCATGCCTACAAGATTCCCGTGAGCTCAACCAAATCCATGACTGGACACCTGCTTGGTGGTGCAGGAGGAGTAGAGGCAATATTTACTGTAAAGGCTCTGGAAAACGGGATAATACCACCTACTATAAATTATGAAAATCCTGATCCGGAGTGTGATCTAGATTATGTACCCAACAAGGCAAGAAAAATGGAGATTCAGACCGCCATGAGCAATTCTTTTGGTTTTGGCGGAACAAACGGGGTACTAATATTCAAAAAGGTCTAACAAGATGAAAATTGCAATCGGTTCTGATCACGGAGGCTTTGAACTAAAAGAAGCGGTGAAACCCCTTCTGACCGAACTTGGTCACCAGGTAGAAGATGTTGGATGTTTCTCCACTGATTCTGTTGACTACCCGGTTCAGGCCAAAAAGGTCGTTTCTCTAATAAAAGGTGGAAAGGCGGAACGCGGGATCCTCATTTGTGGAACAGGCATTGGAATGTCCATTGCCGCCAACAGAACTCCCGGGATCAGGGCTACGCTGTGCCATGAGCTTTTTACAGCTGAGATGAGCAGACGACACAACGATTCCAATATTCTTTGCATGGGTGGACGGGTTATAGGCCCTGGACTCGCCCTTGAGATGGTTAGGGTCTGGCTTTCAACCCCCTTTGAAGGCGGCAGACATTCGAGACGTCTGTCTCAAATTGACAGCCAGGAACAATAATCGTTCTTGAGTTGGACTTAGGCAGGTGTGTAAATGAAAGAGCTGTGTGAGACTGATTACGAGGTTTTCAAGGCACTTAAGGCAGAAATAGGCAGGCAAACGAGTCAACTTGAGATGATAGCCTCTGAAAATTTCGCCAGTGAAGCGGTGATGCAGGCTGAAGGAAGCGTATTCATGAACAAATACGCAGAGGGGTATCCAGGCAGGCGTTACTATGGCGGTTGCGAAAATGTTGATGTAGTTGAACGTTTGGCCATAGACCGTCTTAACATGCTTTTTGGCTCAGAATATGCCAATGTGCAACCACATTCTGGAAGCCAGGCCAACATGGCAGTCTATTTTGCAGTCCTTAACCCGGGGGACACGATTCTTTCCATGAATCTTGCCCATGGTGGGCATCTATCCCATGGGGCATCGGTAAGCTTTTCAGGCAGGCTCTTTAATGTAGTACACTATGGGGTAGACAAAGAAAGCGAAACCATAGACTTTGACCAAGTGGCACGGCTGGCAAGAGAACACCGGCCCAAACTCATAGTAGCAGGTGCAAGCGCCTATCCACGAACCATTGATTTTGCCACTTTCCGCATGATCGCCGACGAAGTAGGCGCTTATCTCATGGTGGACATGGCACATATTGCAGGTCTTGTGGCCGCGGGCATACATCCTTCTCCGGTCCCTTTTTCTGAGTTTGTCACCTCCACCACCCACAAGACCCTGCGTGGACCAAGGGGCGGTTTCATTCTCTCAACGGAAAAGTATTCAAGACTGCTCAACAGCCAGATCTTCCCTGGGATCCAAGGTGGCCCGCTTATGCATGTAATTGCTGCAAAAGCCGTAGCCTTCAAAGAGGCCCTTGGAGACGAATTCAAATTTTACTGCCAGCGTATCGTATCAAACGCCAAGACCCTGGCAGATGTACTAATTGAAAGAGGATTCAGGCTGATTTCAGGGGGCACGGACAATCACCTTATACTTGTGGATCTGTCTGACAAGTCCATTACCGGAGCAGAAGCTGAGAAAATCCTAGAGTCGGCCGGCATAACAGTCAATAAAAATGCCATCCCCTTTGACTCTCAGCCGCCAACTGTTACCAGTGGCATCAGAATAGGCACTCCGGCAGTTACTACCAGAGGGTTAAAAGAGGATGAAATCAGACTTGTAGGCGGTTTTATAGCCGATCTACTCCTTGACCCTGGCAATGAAGCACTGGTAAAGGATGTAAGGGGCAAGGTGCTAGAGATATGCAAGAGATTTCCCCTATACGAGTCAAGGCTTCAGAGATATCAGGAAACCTTGAAAGAATGTAATCAAAACGAGTGAAAAGGTGAGTGAGACTGAAGGTGGCAAAGACAAAAGACCCAGCTGGAATGAATATTTTATGTCCATTGCCAGACTGGTGGCTGGCCGCTCCACATGTCTTAGAAGAAAGGTGGGAGCTATACTGGTAAAGGATAAAAGGGTGCTTTGCACAGGGTATAACGGAGCACCTGCCGGGCTGAAACACTGTCTTGAGATTGGCTGTCTGAGGCAGAAACTCGGCATCAAATCTGGTCAAAGGCATGAGTTGTGCCGGGCTCTCCATGCTGAACAAAATGTGCTTATTCAGGCAGCCTTTCATGGTATACCAGTGGCCGGCTCTGTGCTTTACTGTACAAATCTTCCTTGCGCCATATGTACAAAAATGCTGATAAATGCCGGTATCAAACGCATCTATTACGAAGAAGGCTATCCAGACGATCTGGCAAGAGAGATGTTAAACGAGGCTGGCATAGAACTTGTGAAGTTTTATGCCTCAACAGATAACTAACTTTATGACAAAAAATAACAAGATAAACAACGACGAAAACGAAAAGATTCTTCCCTGGCAGAGACCAAAGCGTAAAGATGAGGACCCCAAGGCCCAGGAGCTTGTAAAACGTATTATGGAAGACCCTAGTTACAGGCTGGCTGAGGAGGATATTGATTTTATCAAATCTCCAAGGGCCCGGGGCATCAGGCTTCAGCTGGACTACCTGAAAGTGGAGTTGAAACTCCAAGAGCTTGGTGTGGAACACACCATTGTAGTCTTTGGTAGTGCCAGGATAGTGGAAAAAAAGACCGCACTAAAGAGGTTGGAGGCCGTCCAGAAAAAGTTGAAACAGTCTGGCGAATCTGACAAACTCTTGAGGAAGCTTGCTGTTGCCGAAAAAATGGTTGAAAAAAGCATCTACTATGACGATGCGAGACAGCTTGGAAGACTAATAGGCCAAAGCGGCAGAGGGCCTGAAGATTGCAGAATCATACTGATGACTGGTGGAGGTCCTGGCATCATGGAAGCAGCAAACAGGGGGGCCTTTGATGTTGGGGCAAAATCTATTGGTTTAAATATCCAGCTTCCTCACGAACAGTATCCAAATCCGTACATCACACCTGGGCTTTGTTTCCAGTTTCATTATTTTGCAATGAGAAAGCTTCACTTCCTTAACAGGGCCAAGGCCCTTGTAGTGTATCCTGGAGGATTTGGCACATTGGACGAACTTTTTGAGACCCTTACCCTGGTCCAGACCCACAAACAGGAACCGATGCCAATTGTAATGTTGGGCAAGAGGTATTGGAACAGGCTTATAGACTTTGAATTCCTTGTTGAAGAGGGTACCATCGCGGCAAAGGATCTTGAAATCTTTTCCTTTGCAGATAATGCCGAAGAGGCCTGGAATATCATACTGAACTGGCACAAGGCCAGGAAAAGCCCGCTTTTTTAAGATCTCAATAGGTCAGAGCCATATAAAACGCCTTCTGGGGTTTTTGGAAAACACTCTGCGGAAACCTTTCGTACACTGTCTGGGCCATTAGATAATCAAGATGGCCTATAGAACTGGGGCAACGTCCAAAGACCCTTTCCCAGACATTCCATCTCTCCATACACAGATAGGTAAAGCATTGATCAGCTCCTACCTCCTCTAAAAAAGACAAAAGCAGTCTGTACATCTCCTCCCTCAGCGGCCTTGGATAGCGGAACTTGTTGTCATCACCCAGTATCATTTCTTGAGCTGTTATCCTAGAAGAAGGGTAGTTATTCTCTATCTTTTTTTTCATCTCGGGATTAAAACGGAGACTTCCTATGGAGATCCAGATAACATCTTCAGGATCAATGGCAGAAAAGATGGCCTCAACCAGCCTCTTGTATGCTGCCTCCCAACCGCTGAACATAATCATGGGATCAAAGTGGAGGCCAACTGGATACCCAGCCCCTGCCACCTTTTTCATGGCCTGAATGCGTTTTTCAAGGCCTGCGGTACCTATCTCTTCTCGTTTTATGATTTCAGGAGGATTAACCGTCCAGGATACAACCGTTTTGCCACCATGTTCAACATCAAGCAGCGGCTCAACAGCATCCCCCTTGGTTCTCAACTTTAGCAGGCAATTATCAAGATCTCTAAACCGCCTTACAAGATCGACAGCGAATTTATTAAGAGGCTCAACGGCAAGGCTGTCTCCAAGTTCCCATGTGCCAATCCTGAAAAGTCTCCAAGGCTGAAGGGCAGTTTTATAGCAAATCTCCCTCATTATGGCCTCTGTATCCGCAACAACTGTCAGGGTTGTGTCCGTAAGATAATTTTGTAAAAAACAGTAGGTACACTCAAAAGGGCAGTTACTAATGTGAGAGATGACATGGGTACTGCAACATATGTAACGGGTATCCAGGGAGGCACATATATGAAAAAGCTCGCCCTTTTTTGGCGCAACAAAAAGATGCCGTTTGCCCTGCCTGTAATCTGAAAATTTGGGACTCTGTGAAGACAAGGAATAATATGGAAAATGTTTCAAAACAGATGGTTCTGCGACATGCGGATCAACGGTTACGCTTTTAAATTTCATGTTTAAAAGTAAGAAAGAAGTCTTTTAATTCCTTCCTTGGCCTCAGGGCTTGAAAAGGAGGCCCTTAGTCTGGAAAATTCATCGATCTGCTTAATTGATGCAGTAATAATCAGTTTTCTGTTTTCAAGGGTCTCGTCCCATTTTACCTTAAAGGGAAGCGAGGCCAGATACTGTTTTTCAATATCGCACAGCTCCTTTTGAATCCTGGTAACAGCAGGATATCGAAGCCTCCTTATAGCCTGACGAAGCAGACCGGTCTTGTATGAGCATTCGAGATCTGAATCTATAATCCCTTTTATTTCATCCAGTTGGAAAAATTCTTCCACGTCTATTTCTTTACGTCTTATAATCTCGGAGATACTGTCACACACTTCCTGCAACAGGCTTGCCGAGAGGGATATCTGACCTTCGAGGTCCATTATCCTTTCAAGAAGCGCTCTTGGCTGATAGGTGAAATTCAGGCACCGCTTAAGGGAAAAATCCTTTTTATGGCAAAATGCCAAAAACCTTTCTGGCAGTTGCGCAATGCGAAGATATTTTTCTAAAAGCCCTTTATGGGCCTGAAGTCCAAGAGACTTCATAGCCTTGTCAACTACTGCTTGCCTGTTGGCGCCAACTTTCAAAAGGAATCTCAAAAACAATGCCTTTGAAACACAACTTTTGAGCATGGGAGCATATTTTGAAAGAAAAAAGACAAGGAGGTCCATGTTGGTCATATGGACTGTTGCAACTGGAATTTTCTCAAGGTCTTTCTGCCTTGCCCACTCAAGCCTTTTAAAGCCATCTATCAATTTTAAAGACCCCTTTCTTGTTGATAGATCGGTATCAACAGCTACCAAGGGACAGACAATGCCTGACATTTCAAGGCTGTCAAAAAGCCTTGTCGTGTTCCAAAGACCAATAAGATCAAGGACATATGAAAAATCAAGGCCAAGATCAATATGCCCTGGGTTAATCACGTGAATTTTTGAATTAGCAATGGATACTTGTTCCATGAAACGGCTTCATTTTTCTCTATTGCGCCAAGAATCTTTTGATACACGTTGGCAGCATCTGTCTTTTTCCTTTTTAGGGCCCCATTATAAAGTATCTCAAGTCTTTCTTTAAGACTCGTTGTCAATTTATACCTGTGCACGTGACTTTCTTCCTCCTCAAGGGCCCTTAACAAGGCTGCCACCCTAAACCTGTCCATAGCAGGAAATCTGACAGACAGCTGGTCCGCATGTCCCCCATATTTTATGAGGTCGGCCTCAGGATTAAGTCCAACAGGTTTTTTTCTTGTTATTCTCAGCCAGAGTTCGTAATCTTCACAGGCAGGAAATTCTTCCTGAAAAAGCCCAAAGTCTAAAAGCAGCTCTTTTGTAGCAATAACCGCAGATGGACTTATGGCACAAAGCCTGATGCTCTTTTCCCATATCCACCCTTCCCTCTTTTCATGATGTTTGCACATGTTGACCCTGACCCCGTTTCTTATCCAGATCTCCTGACACTGGAGGATCTCAAAGAAGGGGTTGTTCTCTATATAATTTGCCTGGTTTCTGAGTTTGTCCCTGGTCCACTGGTCGTCTGAGTCAAGAAGGGCTATCCATTTGCCAGAGGCCTCCCTAATTCCAGCGTTCCGACTGGCTGCAACTCCTCGGTTGTCCGGTAATCTAATTATCCGCACCTTTTCTTTCAGACTGCTTCCCAACAGTGTACTGACAGGTGGCTGCGAGCCATCATCCACCACAATTATCTCCTTTGGCCTATGACTCTGGCTTATCGCAGACCCTATTGCTCTTTCTATAAAATCAGGCCTGTTGTGGACAGGAATGACAACGGATATGTCCATATCCTTTGCAGAAAGAGTTAAAAAGCCCAAGATATCTTTAATAATATTTCGAACCCTTGAAACGTTTCTTGCAAATTGAAGTCTACTGGAACTGGAACAGGTGTCCGTAGGAATCTTTATTGCACAAAAGGGAATGTTATGCGCTTCAAATATATCGTGCTGATATCCTGCCTCCATATCCACCACCTGACAGATGCAGGGGGTCTTATGAAAAAGAGGACGCAAAAGGGTCTGAACAGGTGTCTTTGTGATTTTTATCTTCTTGGGCAGGGCAAAGGGAGGCTGGGGCAGACATTGTCTCCATTTGCCGTCTGCAAGGGTCTTGGATGCAATAAAAACAGTGCCTTCCTCCTGGCTGGTAATAGTGTTAAGACCGCAGCTTCCAATATTGACAACCGCAAGGGGAGACAGAAACTGGCAGATAGAAACTGCAGCCTCAATAGTCCTCTCCTTGCCCACACCGGTAACAACGAAAAGAATGGAAGATCTCCTGTTCTCTAAAACCTTGGACAGAATGCCGCTTCTAAGCGCCTTTGCAGTGACAACCTGCCAACCGCAAGATTTAATGAACTCAAGTGGTATCTCGTCCTTGGCTGAAACGGTAAAGACCAGCTTTACTTTGTGCATCGACACGAAAGAAACAGATCTAAGGGTCAGGCTTATGCTGACTTTTCAAAAAACAAATCCCTGGTACTGTCCTGTATTTTTCAGTTACAGGACCAACCTTGTCAACAACAAAACAGCCGACAGGCATGTTTTCAAAAAGGATATAGAAAGGTCTTCTATCAGGCCCCGATCTCATCTCCTACCCTCTATCCCAGCCCTGGAAACAATCCTTTAAGGCCAGCAGCCATGAATTCTACCGAGATGGCAGCAAGTATGAGCCCGAGTATCCTGACAGCAATGTTAATGCCTGTTGCACCAAGCCTTGTACCAATAGGCACAGCCATTCTGAGGGTCAGCCATACAATCAAGCCGATTACAATGATTATGCCTGCCAGTATGGCCTTTTCATGAAATTTATGGGCATAGTGGGCATAGAGAATAACGGTGCTTATGGAACCAGGACCCGCCAAAATTGGCATTGCAAGGGGAACCACCCCGATAGACTCCATATCTTCTGCCTCCTGGGCCTCCTGGGGCGTATGTCTTGCATGGCTGAGCTTTGCATGGAGCATGGATATGGCTATCAACAGCAGAAGTATACCACCTCCAACCTGGAATGAGGAAAGGCTTATACCGAAAAATTTGAGCACGTAGTCGCCAGAAAATGCAGATATGAGAAGTATGATGGTTGTGGCAGCTGCAGCACTGTTGGCAGTCTGATTTCTCTGTTTCTTTGTCCAGTCAGAGGTGAGACCAATAAATATGGGAATGGCCCCAATGGGGTTAACAATTGACAGGATGCCAGAAAAACTCTTTAATATTTCGGGTATTCCCATATATCAGACCTTCGCGACAACTTAAAAAAACCGTTTTCCTGTTTGGTAGCATAGATGAAGAATGATATTCTTGATTTATATTATTTTCAACTTAACACCTGAAAAGAAAAATCAGCCACTACCTTTGTCTTATTTATACAACGCAACAAGACCCAGAAGCTGATCAAGCCTTTCCAAATGGTAATCAAATCCAAATTTAGAGGCCAGCGAGACAAAGCTGTTACTTATTTTCTGTCTATGCTGACTATCCATTAGCAACCAGGTTTCAAGGACATTTTTTAAGGCGTCTTCTTGTGGACCAGGTATAACCCAATCGCCCTCAACCTCTTTTATCAATTCCGAGGCCCCGTTTTGACTGGTGGTTATCACTGGTAGGCCACAGGCCATTGCCTCTAAGCAAACGTTGGCAAAGGGATCGTAACTGGTTGGCAAGCACAAAAGATCACAAGCGCCATAGATCTTTTCTATATCTTGTCTGATGCCAAGGAATATAACCTTTTCCTCAAGACCAAGCCTGTTAATCAATACTTTAATGGCCTTTGTAGGAGTAAATCCCGCTACTGCAAGATGGAATTGAAATGTATTTACCAAAGGTGCAACTGCTTGAAGCAATACCTCAAAACCCTTACGTCTTGGATCAGAACCTGTAAAAAGCACTATCAAATCTTGTAATGGGATGCCTAATTCTTGCCTAACAAGCCTCTTTTCATGCAAAGACAAGGGAGAAAAGCGAGAAAGATCAACCCCATTGTAAATAACAGTTATGTAAGATGGATCAACCTTATAGTAGCGCACCAACTGATTCTTAACCAAGTTTGAATTGGTCACAATGTATCGTGCGCTGGTAATGGCCTTCTTTTCTTGCCAAATAAGACTTATATGCCTTGGTAAACTGCTTCTAAGCCATTTTGGTAAAAAACGGCCTTCATATCCAAGCTCGAGCCATGCAGCATGAAGCGGATCAGAGATACGAAGGATGTCCGCATTGGCTATTCTTGAAAGCCCGTAAACACAGTCAAAATTGTTACCTTTTAGTATTTTGGAAACGCTCCAAAAAAAAGACAGATTCTTGGCAATACTTCCCCTTCCAAACACCCGTGCCTTTACATGGGGTATATTCTCTCCCTTGACAAGCGAACGCCTGCTTATGACCGTGACCTCATGTCCACGCCTAGAAAGGCCTTTTGCAACATTCTCGCAGTAACCTTCTGCCCCTCCTAGGCCAAAGCCACACTCTCGCCTTACGATAGCTATCTTCATAGTTCATTTTGGCCATCTATCATGAACAGATACAAGAGGCCACCTTTCCTGCTCTTCCGGAAAGCTCTATAAAGTCAAGTTTACAGATCTTTATAACATCTGGATTATCAAGAAGGCTCGTTGCCCTATCTGCCAAAGTCAGAAACTCGTCAAATCTGTCTGTCAAAGATCTCATAAGCCTTCTGAAAAAAGGCCGGAAAACCGTTCCCTCTACCTCTGCATGAAGGGCCAGAACCGGGGCCTCCTTGTCAGAAACTCCTTTTAACAGGGCATCTTCAAGCACCTCTTCATCCCTTATTCCCTGGGTAAGAAGCTCCTCCACACAGGGGCCTGTGGTGGGAATCTGAAGGGTCCTAAATCTTGTACCTTCTGCCTCCAAGATACATGGCGGGGCCTGTCTAAGATCACTGGCATAAAGAAGACCCAGGTCATCCTGGACCTTCAAACTCCTGGTTGTTACCTGCCATCCCGGTGCTGCAACTGCCCAAGGCCTTGCCCCAAGTATCTGTTGGTATGCGTCAAAGGCCTTTTTGAAATGAGCCCTTATTTCCTCCTCTGACATGATATCCAAGTGATCCTGCCATCTCCTGTGATCCCAGGCATGGACTATTACCTCGTGACCCTCGTCCCTGATTCTTTGACAAAGCCCTGGAAAGGCCGTAGCAATCGCTCTGGCAGGAAGAAGTGTGCCAGAAAGCACTGTCCGCAATCCATAAAGACTTGGTGCCCTAGTATAAAGCATCTTTTTTATGAACTTTGGGTCACGTAAAAGGCGAAATATGGCCTTTCCTGAATTATCAGGCCCAAAAGAAAGACAAAAGGTCGCCTTTATGCCAAAGTAGGCAAAGTCCTCCAACAAATTGGGCACCCCCTTTTTCATGCCGTCGTGGGTGTCTACATCTATCTTGAGGCTGAGCCCGCTGCTACCAGTCATATCCTGTACCTTTTAGTTAGCCTTTTTAGCGTTTCAACCACCCTTACCTGTTCGTCTTCTTTAAGAAGTGGATACAATGGCAAAGAAAAAAGCCTGTCACTGTTCCATTCGCTGTTTGGGAGCTCTCCCCGACCAAAACCAAACCTCCTAGCGTAATAACTCTGCAAGTGTACAGCAGGAAAATGGAGGCCAACACCTATTCCTTCATCTTGCAGGCTAGCTATAAATTCGTCCCTGTTCACCCTTAACATGTCAATGTCAAGCCGTACTACAAAAAGATGCCAGGCATGTTCGTGGGGATAAGGGACAGTGGCAAGAGGCTTTATTGCTTCTAGATCATTAAGCAGATCCAGATAGTTTTTTGCAAGATGTTTACGTCTTTTGTTAAATGCAGAAAGTTTTTTGAGCTGATGCAGGCCAATGGCTGCCTGAAGATCCAGCATATTGTATTTAAAACCTGGTTCTACAACCTGATACTGGGGGCTTCCGCCCTTGGCGTAGCGTTTCCACGCATCCCTTGATATTCCATGAAAACGGAGCCTCCTGATACGACCGGCCTGCTCTTTGTCTTTGCAAAGGATCATGCCACCCTCGCCTGTGGTTATATTCTTTATGGGATGAAAGGAAAAGACCGCTGCCTCGCTATCCGAACCTATAAGCCTTCCCTTGTAGGCTGTTCCTGCGCCGTGGGCCGCATCTTCTATAAGGCTGAGAGAGTGTTTTCGACAAAGCTCTTTTATGGGGTCAAGATCCACTGGCGCGCCGGCAAAGTGTACAGGGATGACGGCCCTTGTCTTTTCAGTAATTCGCCTTTCTATTTCCAAAGGGTCTATCTGAAGCGTGTCCCTGGTTACGTCTGCAAATACAGGCATTCCACCACATATTACAATATTGTTTACTGTGGAGGGCCAGGTGATAGAGGTGGTAATGACCTCGTCTCCTGGTTTCAGATCAATGGTCAAAAGGCACAGATGAAGCCCTGCAGTTGCAGAATTTACCGCTATAGCCTCCTGCTTCCCTCCATGATAGTGTCTAAACTCCTCTTCAAATCTGGCAGTCTTTGGACCTGTTGTTATCCAACCGCTTTCAAGGCTGTCTACTACTTCATTTATCTCGTCCTCTTCGATAGTTGGTCTGCAAAAGGGTATAAAAACTTTGCCTTTCATATTCAGGTCGCACTCCTTGTAATGAGATAGACACCGATACAGATAATTATGATACCAGCCCATCGCACAGGTCCGACTGGTTCGTTAAAGATGTATTTCCCAAAAAGGGCTGCCACTATGTAGCCTACGCTAAGCATTGGATAGGCATAGCTGACGTCCACCCTAGAAAGGACCATTAGCCACAATACCAGGCTGATAACGTAAAACATTATACCAAGGATAACAAAGGGACTGGAGGCCACCTTAATGCCAACCGGCACCATATTCTTTAAGGAAAAGGCAAAGGTTCCAATCTGCATCATTCCCTTTTTGATAACTATCTGGGCCGCGGCATTTAAAAACACGCCGGCAAGTATAAGCGGGATATACCGATTCAAAACAACCAACCTCCTTTCTTAAAGCACTTCAAATCAAAAGATCGTTACAGAATACAGCTTAAGGGGTGAAAAATCATTCCTTCCTTTTAACCAACTGGTCTCCTTTTTGCTCATTTAAGCAGTGACACCTAAAAATCGATACATAAAAAGAGGGTGCATTATGAAAAAAAACAACATCATTTCAATATGTTTTATACTTTTTTTTGCCTGTCTCTATCCATTTGAGCAAGATGGCCACGCGGCAGGAATTTCCATAGGTCGCGATGCAGATTCAGCCTACCTTGACATCAACGGCCTGTGGGACTTTGCGACTTCAAACTATAATGTTACTGGCACATGCCCACCAGGCAATCCTGCCTCTGGTACACTATCTCTTACCCAAGGAACAAATTCCAGCAGCGTCACCATGGTATTTTTGTCAGGAATGACCTGCAATCCTGGCGATGCGTGCATATACCAGGGAGGATTCCAAAGCGAAAAAAACGTGGTGGTCACAAACAGTCTGTCAGACTCTAACGGAGGGACTGTCACCAATTCCATATCAATAACCTGGACATCTCCAACAACTGCCTATGGAAGTGGAATCTCTGTCTACAACTTCTCAAATGGAGTATCATGCACCTGGCATTACAAGATAAACCTAAACAAACATGGAAGCAGTGACAAAAACGGATGGTGGTACGATCCTGATGCCTTGGGCTCGGGTATATCCATAGAAATCCAAAACGAACACCTTTTCATGGGATGGTACACCTATGACGACAGGGGCAACCCAATATGGATGAGTTCTTACGGCACTGTTACAAACAACACATTTTCAGGAACCCTGTACAAATGGCACGGATGGTATCTGGAAGACAGTTATTCTGTTCCGACACCTGAACCTGTAGGCACTGTGGACCTTGATCTCAGGGATACCAATTCCACTATCTTTACATGGACGTACAAGGGCATATCCGGGAATGCCACAATGGTAAAATTCATGGACAGCCTGGCTCCAGGAGACAAGGATCCAAGAAACATCCAAGGATGGTGGTACAGCCCTAATTTTGAAGGAATGGGACTTTTCATGGAGGCCCAGTCGGATGTCATGTTTCTTACATGGTACAACTACGACATATTTGGTGGACCACTGTGGTGGACTGCCTCGGATACCTTTAGGCCTTCTGACACCACATTTGTTGCAATATTGAAAGAATGGCATGACGGACAGTGCCCTGGCTGTACATATAGGATGCCAACAGCCTTTGACAAAGAAACCCTGGTCGTGGAGTTCCAGTCAGGTACAACCGCCAGACTTATCTGGAAGGGCCGCATCTTTTATATAAAGAGATTTGTCTTTTAAATAGGCTATAAGTTGGATGGAAAGGCCCCCTTAAAAAGGGAGCCCAATGGTGGTGGATGCCCGCTATGTCTTGATTACTGTATTTTTTACCTTCTTATCTTTTCTTTGAACAGGTGCCTTATCCTGAACCTTTTGGGGTTTCAGCTTTTCAACCTTTTGTTCACTTGAACCAAGTGGAATATTTGGACCTCAGGAATACCCCTTGGCAGGAACGAATATCAAAAGAATAACAAGAAAAAGCCAATACAGAGTGTTTATACCCATACGCCCCCCTTTAAAAAATGATATTGCTTTTGCTGCACCTAGTTATCTCATGACCCGTGCCAATTTTTTCTTCCTCTCCCTTCCAGATCACACCCGTAATGCCCCGATTCTATCAGAAAAATAGATTATAGGAAAATCTGTGACAAAAACAAGCTATAGACAGTGACACAAATTGTCTCAGGCCTTTGCACCCGAACTTTCCAATCCATATAAAATTTACAATTTTGTAACCTAGTCAGATTTATTTTACTTTTTTGTAATCTCCAAAAAATTCTAATGGAAAATTTTGGCTAGGATTTCACTATGTTAGGGCCAGCTTCAAGTGGCAACCTTTTTGCTTTGGTAATTTGGTCTTGAAAAAATCTGTTTTATGGAGGGAGAAATGGCACACATATCTGCGGGAGACACTGCGTTCATCCTTGTTTCAGCAGCACTTGTTCTTCTCATGACACCAGCCCTTGGGCTGTTTTATGGAGGAATGGTGCGTAACAAAAACGTCCTTGGGACCATAATGCACAGTCTGATCATGATTGCCATTATCAGTTTCGAATGGATCTATATAGGCTATTCCATGTCCTTTGGTCCGGACGTGAGCGGCTTTGTTGGAGACCTTTCCTGGTTTGGCCTCAAGGGGGTTGGAACCGCACCTAGCGATACCTACGCCACTACCATTCCACACCTGCTCTTCATGATTTATCAGTGCATGTTTGCTGTCATCACTCCTGCACTCATTACCGGAGCCTTTGCAGAAAGGATGAAGTTTGGACCCTTTGTCATATTCAGCCTGGTGTGGGCAATTCTGGTCTACAATCCGGTCTGTCATTGGATATGGGGGTCTGGTGGTTGGCTTGGAGCAAAAGGGGTGCTTGATTTTGCAGGCGGCCTGGTGGTCCATCTTACCTCTGGTGCAGCAGCCCTGGCTGCCGCACTGGTAATTGGTCCGAGGCAGGGATTTAAAAAACGCAGCTTCATGCCCCACAATCTTCCCATGACCCTTCTTGGGACAGGGCTCTTGTGGTTTGGATGGTTTGGTTTCAACGGAGGCAGTGCTCTGGCAGCAAATGGAGTGGCAGTGACTGCGTTCATTGCAACCCATCTGGCAGGCATGGCAGCCATGGCATCCTGGTGTTTTATGGAAAAAATCCGCCAGGGCAATGCAACCACTCTGGGTGCTGCCTCAGGCGCCATTGCAGGGCTGGCAACAGTCACCCCAGCAGCAGGCTTCATCAGCGCTAACTCCGCCATAATCATCGGCCTTATTGCTGGCGTCATCTGTTATCTAGCCGTTTCTATGAAAGAAAGACTGGGCTATGACGATAGTCTCGACGTTGTAGGCATCCATGGACTTGGAGGCTTTGCCGGCACACTGATGCTCGGAATATTCGCTTCAAAGGCAGTCAATCCAGGTGGTGCAGATGGACTCCTTGCAGGCAACCCAGGGTTCTTTTTCACCCAGCTCTTTGGTGTAGCAGTGGTTCTGGTTTATGCATTTGTAGTCAGTTTTGTGCTCCTGAAGGTGGTGGATGCCATGTTTGGACTTAGGGTATCACCTGAAGATGAAGTCATGGGCCTTGACCTGTCGCAGCACAGCGAGACGGCCTACAACTTATAATTTAACAATAATAAAAAGGATAAAAACTGATTATGAACACTGGTGATACTTCATTTATGCTTGTGGCAACGGCCCTTGTAATGTTTATGACTCCTGGTCTGGCCCTGTTTTATGGCGGACTGGTACGGAACAAAAATGTTTTGAGCACTATTATGCACAGTATATGCTGCTTGGGGCTGATCTCGTTTATATGGCTGGCATATGGATATTCCTTGGCTTTTGGACCAGATCTGGGCGGCTTTATTGGTAATTTGGACTGGATAGGCCTGAAAGGGGTGGGCCTGGATCCAGGCCCGTACTCTGACACCATACCAGATCTGCTATTCTGTGCCTTTCAGCTCATGTTTGCCATTATCACCCCGGCACTTATCTCTGGTGCCTATGCTGAAAGAATGAAATTTACGGCCTTTTTGCTCTTTACTGTCCTTTGGAGTACCTTTGTGTATATGCCGGTTTGTCACTGGGTATGGGGACAAGGCGGCTGGCTTGGGAAGCTCGGTGCCCTAGACTTTGCAGGAGGCACGGTCATACATATAAATTCTGCCTGTGCCGCCTTGGTGGCAGCCTTGATGCTTGGCAAGAGGAAAGGATGGGGACAGGAGGCCTTTCATCCTCACAACCTGCCAATGACTGTGCTTGGTGCTGGCATCTTGTGGTTTGGATGGTTTGGTTTCAACGCAGGTAGCGCACTTTCTGCTGGCAAGATAGCCACCTTGGCCTTTTTTACCACCCAGATAGCAACAGGTTGCGCCTTGATGTCCTGGGTAGTAGCGGAGTGGATAATCCAGGGCAAGCCCACCACTCTTGGTGCAGCCTCTGGAGCAGTTGCAGGCCTCGTAGCCATTACTCCTGCCGCAGGCTTTGTAGGTCCTGTTTCTGCCACAATCATTGGCCTTGTAGCAGGGGCCTTATGTTACAGCGCCATCCTTCTGAAAGGAAGACTTGGCTACGACGATGCCCTTGATGTAGTAGCCGTGCATGGAGTGGGTGGTCTATGGGGAGCACTGGCAACGGGCCTGTTTGCCTCTGTTGCCTGGAATCCTGACGGAGCCAACGGCCTCTTTTTTGGCAATCCCCTGCAGTTTCTCATTCAGGCCATTGGTGCAGGAGCTGCAATTGTATATTCATTGACGATAAGCTTTGTTATACTAAAACTTGTTGACATGACTGTAGGACTCAGGGTTGAACGTGATGACGAAATTCAGGGCCTTGATATCACACAGCACAGTGAGATAGGTTACAACATTTAATGATGGAGGAAAAACATGAAAAAAATCGAAGCCATTATAAAACCCTTTAAGCTGGATGATGTAAAAGACGCTCTGTACGAGGCCGGCATCAAGGGTATGACCATTTCAGAAGTAAAAGGACACGGAAGACAGAAAGGACACAAGGAGATATACAGGGGAGCGGAATATGTGGTGGACTTCATCCCCAAAATCAAGATAGAAATAATAGTCGATGCAGAGATTGTGGAGCAGGTGGTCGAAACGATACGCAGTGCTGCCAACACCGGTAAAATTGGCGATGGCAAGATCTTCGTTCTTCCTGTAGATGATGTAATCCGGGTAAGGACAGGAGAACGGGGCAAGGAAGCCATATAACAGTCAGGATTATGAATCAAGGCCTTCTGGCAGATAAGGGCGTCTTTGACATACTTACACCCAAACAGGCCCTGGCTGGCCTTTGGGAACGTGGGCTGTCTGGAGCGGATCTTTTAAGAGAACACTCTGCCCTTATAGATGAATTTATAAGGGAAAAATTCTTTTCCGTCTTTGGCGCTCCGCCTGAAGGCCTGTGCCTCGTTGCTCTTGGAGGTTACGGCAGAAAGGAACTCTTTCCTTACTCTGATATTGATCTGCTGCTTCTTTACGAGGAGAAGACAAAGGATGCCGTAGAAAAGGTAACAGAGGCGGTCTTTTATCCCCTCTGGGATGCCGGCCTTGAGGTAGGACACGGAGTCAGGACCATTGACGCCTGCATGGAGGATATGGACACTGACTTCTTTTTCATGGTCTCGCTTATTGACTCTCGACCAATTTGTGGAGACAAAAAACTTTTTACAAAATTGTCAGAAAAGTTTCTTGGCCACTTTGGACCTGGAGCAAGAAAGAAATTTGCCCAGGATATGATGCTTCACAGAGAAGAACGGCACAAACGTTACGGAGATCACACGTATCTACTTGAACCAAACATAAAAGAGAGCCGGGGAGGACTCAGAGATCTCCATGCCATTATATGGACTGGCAAGATACTTTTTGGGCTGAAAAATCTAGAAGAATTCAGCCAGGCTGGCCTTATGAGCAAACAGGAGCTTACAGAGATACTTGAGGCCAGGGACCATCTGTTTGTTGTAAGGAACAGGCTTCATCATGCCAGCGGACGTAAAAATGACAGACTGTTTTTTGAATATCAGGAAGAAATAGCCAAGGCGCTCAGATTCTACGACACATCAGACATGCTTGGTGTCGAACGATTCATGCGGGATGTGCACCGGAGTCTCCAGACCATCTCTGTGGCATCGGATCTTTTTTTTGAACACGTCCTTGACGTAATAGAGCCGCCTTCATCTCCTGCCACTGCCAAGACGCTGTCTACAGGGATAGAACTTCTTAGGGGTAAGATTGTCCTCACGGATGAGAAACTCCTCCGTGACAGACCGTATATTATCATGAAGGCCTTTGCCATCTCTGCCAAGGAGAGATGGCCATTACATTACCGCACTAAAAGACTCATTGCCTCTGTATGTAATGACCTTGAGCCCAGATGGCGTCTGTCAAAGAAATGTTCAAAATACTTTTTTGAGATACTCAGGCATTCAAGCGATTCTACCGTCCTTGATCAGATGTTAGAAAGCGGCTTTTTATCCGCCTTTATTCCTGAATTTGAACACCTAAGGGCACTTGTCATTCATGACATATATCATGTCAATACTGTTGACAAACATCTTATTGAAAGTGTTGTACAGCTAAACAGGCTGCGAGAGCGCTATCCTTCCAAGTTTCATAACATAGGAGATGACAAGGTCTTACTCCTTGCCACACTTTTACACGACATAGGCAAAGGGCGAGGAGGAAGTCATGCCAAAAAAGGCGCAGAGATAGTAAAAGAGATAGGCAAACGGTTAGGGTTTTCTGAAGCCGAAGTGGACTGCCTGTCGTTTCTTGTTGCCAACCATCTCTATCTTATAGACAACGCCACCAGAAGAGACCTTGAAGATGAATCGCTTATACTCAAGTTTGCCCGCCACATTAAAAAAATAGATCGCTTGAGCATGCTCTACCTGATAACAATTGCAGATTCCCTTGCCACTGGCCCTAACGTATGGAACGAATGGAAGGAAGCCCTGCTTCTTGAGGTATACCACAAGATTGCACACCTGCTTGAGCAACAAGAACTTGTGGACCCTGACAGAATCGCTGCTGTCAACTGGATGAAACAGAAAGTATCGGAGCTTCTCGGTAACGAAGCAGAAAAGGTGCTACCCATACTACCAGAGGATTACTTGCTCAGCTTCACTCCCCAGGCCATTTCCATGCACATCTCCCTAAAAAAGGAGCTTGCAAAGGACAGGGTCTTGTGCATACCTGAAGACAGGGGAAGTTTTTGGTCCGTTCTGCTTATGACCACGGACAGGACCGGACTTTTGTCAAAAATCTGTGGTACCTTCGCCCTTTATGGTCTTTCCATACTGCAGGCACAGATCTTCACACTGAAAGACGGAACAGTGGTAGACGTGCTCGATGTCCGTTCCCTTTCTGACAACAGCTTTAAAGAGGTCAACTGGGATGGCCTGTGTCAGGATCTCAAAATGGCGGTACAGGACAGACTTGGACTGAACCACAGACTTGCAGCCAAGTTTGCCCGATTTGCCCCCAAAGATCACAAGGTTTCGATCAGACCGAAAACAAAGGTTGTCATAGATAACAAACAGTCGGATTTCTATACAATAATAGAGGTATACGCCCAAGATTCGCCGTGCCTTCTCTACAGCGTTACAAAGACCCTAGCCGAGTTTAACATAAACATCCACAAGGCAAAGATTGGTACCAGTGCCGATCTGGTGGTAGATGTATTTTATGTATTAGATGAACTTGGCCAACGCATAGAAGATAAGGAATTCATAAAGGAATTGGAAAAGGCCCTAGAATATGCAGCAGTAAGTTGTGTTTTTTAAAAGAAAGTATGGTTTTTTCTAAAATTTATATTAAAAAGCTGATTGGTTCCTAATATAGCACTTTTAACCGGAAGCAAAGGCCTGGCTGGTTCAGGCCCAAAAATAACACATACAGGAGGAGATATTTATGACCCCAAAAGACGTACTCGACATGATAAAAGAAAAGGACATCAAGGTTGTGGATCTGAGATTTCTTGATTTTCCTGGGGTATGGCAGCACTTCACAGTTCCGGTCAGTGAACTTGACGAGGGTGCCTTTGAGGCAGGCTTTGGTTTTGATGGCTCAAGCATCAGGGGCTGGCAGCCGATTCATGCAAGCGATATGCTTGTGGTACCAGACGCATCTACTGCCCTCATCGACCCGTTTTTTGAAGAACCCACCCTTGTACTCATCGGTGACATTGTAGATCCGGTTACCAAAGAGGCATATTCCAGGGACCCAAGAAACATTGCCAAAAAGGCAGAGGCATACCTCCAGGGTACAGGCGTTGGTGACACGGCCTTCTTTGGTCCAGAGGCGGAATTTTTTATCTTTGATGATGTCCGCTATGACAATGCATCAAATGGCTGCTTTTACGAGGTAGACTCTATAGAGGGCATCTGGAACAGTGGCAGGGACGAGTGCCCTAACCTTGGCTACAAGCCTCGCCATAAGGAAGGATACTTCCCTGTTCCTCCAACAGACAAATTCCAGGATATGCGTACAGAGATGCTGCTTACCCTGGAGTCCTTGGGTATCGAGACAGAGTGCCAGCATCACGAGGTGGCAACAGCTGGCCAGGCTGAGATAGACATGCGTTTCAAGCCGCTCCTCCAGATGGGTGATCAGCTCATGTGGTTTAAGTATGTGCTCAAGAATGTTGCCTACAAATATGGCCGTACTGTCACATTTATGCCAAAGCCTCTATTTGGCGATAACGGAACAGGTATGCACACCCACATAAGTATCTGGAAGGCGGGCGAACCCGTATTTGCCGGTGACAAGTATGCAGGCCTTTCAGAGACCGCCATGTACGCAATAGGTGGTATTCTGAAACACTGCAAGGCACTTTGTGCATTTACCAACCCGTCAACCAACTCTTACAAGAGACTGGTTCCTGGCTTTGAGGCACCAGTAAACCTTGCATACTCCAGCAGAAATCGTTCCGCAGCAGTCAGGATTCCCATGTACTCAGCCTCTCCCAAGGCCAAGAGGATAGAATTCAGAACGCCTGATCCATCCTGTAACGGATACCTGGCCTTCTCTGCAATGCTTATGGCAGTACTGGATGGAATCGAGAACAAGATTGATCCGGGTGATCCACTTGACAAGAACATCTATGACCTTCCTCCAGAAGAGCTGGCTAACATTCCTTCTGCTCCAGGCTCTCTTGAAGAGGCCCTGGCTGCTCTGAAGGAAGACCATGAATTCCTTCTGAAGGGCGATGTCTTTACCCAGGACGTTATTGATATGTGGCTGGAATACAAGACAGAGAATGAAGTAAACGAAGTAAAACTTCGTCCACATCCAATCGAGTTCTACCTTTACTACGACATTTAATAGTTGGTTTCCTGCAGTCAGTAAAAAAGGGCCGCCTCGGGCGGCCCTTTTCATTTATTTTTCTCGCAGCCAAAATGCACAATCTTTTCAAAGATAGGATCTTTTTACCACGTGATTTGTTTCAAGTTTAGAACCGTCTTGTCTCTTTATTGTTCAAGACCAGAATCTTGATCACTCCAAAGTGACCATGTTGTCCCTATGTATCACCTCTGCCTTTGCACCATCCTTGCCTATCATGGAGCATATCTGACTTGAATGACATCCTGAGATCTTCTTCAGATCCGAAGAAGAATAGTTGGAAAGTCCCAGGGCCACCTCATTTCCAAAGCGGTCTACACAGACTATGCAGTCGCCCTCCTGAAATTCTCCAGACACGCCGACCACACCTGCTGGAAGAAGACTTTTTCCCCGTTCAAGTAGAGCGGTTACTGCCCCATCATCTATTCTGATGGTACCCTTTTTCTCAAGGGCATAGGCAATCCATGGTTTTCTGCCAAAGATTCTCTTCTTTTTCGTAGGCAGAAAAAGGGTACAGTCCCCTTTGCCATTAAAAAGCTGCTCGATCACTCTGGGCTGCTTACCTCCTGCGATAACCATTGGTACACCAAAGGATGTAACCATCTTTGCCGCCCTTAGCTTTGAACCCATCCCTCCACGGCCTGCCCTTCCAGGGCTGTCACCTGCCATTGAAAGAATCGCTCCGTCTATCTGTGACACAACCTCTATCTTTTTGGCATCCCTGTGGATCCTGGGATCTTTTTCGTAAAGGCCATCAATATCGCTCAGGCACACCAAAAGATCTGCCTCTGCAAGATTGACCACCAAAACCGAAAGGGCATCGTTATCTGTAAACTGGAGTTCCTCTGTGGCGACCGTATCGTTTTCATTTATAACTGGCACTACTGTCCATTCCATCAGGGTCTTGATGGTATTCTTGGCATTTACGTAGCGCCTTCTAGGCACCAATCCGTCACGCGTAAGAAGTACCTGGGCAACCTCAAAGCCATACTTAGAAAAGGCCTCCTCATAAACCTGCATCAGAAGACCCTGGCCAATGGCCGCTAGGGCCTGTTTCTCAGGTATGCTTTTTCCAGACGCCTTTTCAGGCATCTTCGTAATGCCAGCTGCAACCGCACCTGAAGAGACAATAACCACCTGGCGTCCCTTTTTCATAAGAAGAGCGATCTGCTTGCAAAGATCAAAGATTAATCCCTTTTCTAATCCCTGCTTGTTGGTCAAAACGGCGCTTCCTATTTTGATCACTATACGTTTTGCAGAATCTATATTTTCTTCAAACAGCCTTCTGTCCATGATCTGACCGTGTCTTTTTATGTTTCTGAACACAACCAAACAGTGCCCGAACCAATTCCTGTACCCCTTCTCCAGTAAATGCGGATATGGCATAAACATCAAGGCCTTTTTCCCTAAACCATGCCTTCAATGTATCTATATGTGCTGGCTCTGCTACATCTATTTTATTAAGGGCAACTATAACATCCTTGGCCACAAGCCCTTGGTCAAACTCTGCTAGTTCTGCCTGAATCACCTCAAAGGTCTTTTTAGACTCGTCAACACCTACAGAGGCATCCAGCAGATGAAGAAGTACGCTTGTACGTTCCACATGTCTTAAAAAGTCAAGCCCCATACCCACACCCCTGTGTGCCCCTTCTATAAGGCCTGGGATATCTGCCATGACAAAACTTTCATCAGGAGACAGCTCCACAACACCCAGATTTGGGACCAGCGTGGTAAAGGGATAATCTGCTATCTTTGGCCGTGCAGCAGAGCACCGGGCAAGAAGGGTGGATTTGCCAGCATTTGGAGCGCCAACCAGTCCCACATCAGCCAAGAGCTTTAACTCCAGTTTCAGCCTTCTCTCCTCGCCCTTTTTCCCTTCCTGGCTATAGCGAGGTGCCTGATTGGTGGATGTGGCAAATCTGGCATTACCTTTGCCTCCAAGCCCGCCCTTTGCAGCTGTCCACATTTCTCCTGGCCTTGTAAGATCAGCAATTACAAGACCTGATTCCAGATCACGAACCACTGTTCCAGGAGGAACCTTTATTACCAGGTCACGTCCTGCCCTCCCGTGCATCTTTTTACCCCTACCTCCCCTGCCATTTTCTGCCAGAAACCTCTTTTTGTACCTAAAAGGCTGCAACGTATTAAGGCCGGGATCCACCTGCAGGATTACATTTCCTCCTTTGCCACCATCTCCACCGTCAGGTCCCCCCTTGGGCACATATTTTTCCCTTCGAAAGCTTACGGCTCCAGGTCCGCCATCACCAGCCTTTACATATATTTCTGCTTCATCTACAAAATTCATCTTTTCGCTTCCATACTTGTCTTTGACAATAACTTAAGGGTTGACCTGCCAAATAAAAAGGTTAATCCGTTTTTAAGACAAAAAAACCCACATCTCAGTAAAGATGTGGGCCATACAAAGGGTTGGGATTGTTGGATAAAATCTGTTTATGCCGGATAGACGCTTACAAGCTGTCTGTTTCGCCTTGTCTCAAATCTGACAGTACCGTCAACCTTTGAAAAGAGGGTGTAATCCTTACCCATCCCCACATTCTTTCCAGGATGGAATCTGGTTCCCAACTGTCGTACAAGTATATTGCCAGCCCTGACAAACTGGCCGCCAAACCTTTTTACACCGCGTCTTTGGCCTTTGCTGTCTCTACCGTTTTTAGAACTTCCACCGGCCTTTTTATGTGCCATATCGACCTCCTATATAGATACGTCCCGGATCTCAAGGGTGGTAAAATGCTGCCTGTGGCCTCTTTTTTTCTTAAAGCCCTTGCGCCTCTTTTTCTTAAAGACGATCACCTTTTTGTCCTTGCCATGCTCCAACACTTTGGCCTTAACCATGACATTTTCCAACACTGGTGTACCAACCTGGACACTGTCACCGTCTATAACCATCAAGACATCCTTAAGTTCCAGTTCAGAACCTACATCAGCATCAAGCTTTTCGACCTTGATAACTTCACCCTTGGTAACCTTATACTGCTTTCCACCAGTCTTTACAACTGCATACATTTTCTATTTCCTCCGGCCAACCAGTTAAAAGTGGCCTTTTCTTTTTCTATGCTATTTTAAAATGCGCAGACAAAAATAACACAGAATAGGATCATGTCAATATCTAATGTATCCCCACAAAAAAAGGCCCTGCCTTTAGACAGGGCCTTTCACAGTCAAAAGTGACTATCAGCTATGATTTAGAAGAAATGCTGATACTGGATCCTAAAGCGGACGTCATCCTGATCTTTTGGATCCTTGGCAAGCTTACCTTTGAATCCAAGGGCGTCTGCCTCATCCTGGCTGATTTCATAGAAGTTTCTGTGAAAAAGCCCAACTTCAGCAGAGATGTACTGGTTGAAGCCATGGAGGTAGTAGTTGATACCAGCACGAACCTGGTGCATATCCTTTTCAACTGCATATCCGCCATCATCAGACATCTTGACGAGTCCAAGACCACTGGCCAAGCTGTTTTCCAGGTTATTCTGGTCAAGCCTCTTCATATATGCGTACTTGACCGTGACTTCCCACTTCTTTGGAACTAGGAAGTAACCCAGGTTTGCCCTGGCACCCCAGCGATCCCAGTTGTAGCTGTACTGGTTGTTCTTGTCTGGAGCCTGCTGGAACTCTTCCCAACCAGCCTCTAGGTCTGCAGAGAAACCAAGATATCTGAAGAGCAGTGCCACATCACCACCGTAGTTGTTGATGTCATGGGCAAACCCCACTTTCTTGGCCAAAACACCATTCTTGCCCTTGGCATTATAGGAGTGAGGATCGTATACGTTCTTTACCTTGTTCTTCCAGTTAAATGCACCCAGAATCAGGGCTGCAAGGGGTGTGGTGTTATATCCGTAGTCACCCTGCATAAAATAATGTTTGAAACCCTTTGATCCCATTGGGCCCTTTGGATCAGAGCCAGGCAGGAAGTTGATTCCTATCCTGCCAACGTAGAGCATCTGATCATCAAAGTTTGCTGTGGCCTGGGTATCCCTGCCGTTGTAGATACCAGCCCAGTAGACCAGGAACTGCTTCTGGTTAAACATATCAAGCTCACCGTTGATGTTGAAACCCTGGGATCTGTAGAGCAGCATGCCACCTGTTGGAAACTCTGTAGTCTTGTCGAGATGGCTACCAACCCTGAGCCTTGCGTTGTAGCCAGGGATGTCATAGGTGCGGTTTCCAAACTTGTCCTTATCCATCTCGGAGTCACCTGTGAAGATGGTACGGTCTGCTCCGTTCTGGGCAAATCCACTCTGCCAGTATTCAATGGAGTAAGGGATCTTCATACGACCAAACTGTATGCGGGCATACTTGTACTTACGCCAAACGATAAAGGCATCATGGGTGTGGACCTTACCCTGAGGTTCCAACTGAACGTGCAAAAAGTACTTCCAGTCTTTGTTTGGTGCATAGCCGTCTACAAAGAGACGCAGACGACGCATGGTAAAGGAACTGAAGTTCTCATCAGCGCCAGCGATGTCGTCGTCAACTGACACATAGGTGTACCTCATCTGGATACCGGCACGCAGCCTCATGAGATACTCGTTGTTGTTCTTTGGATTGTGATACTTGATACGAAAACCGTTTTTCCAGAAAACCTTAAAGTTGTTCCTGTCGGCCTTCCACTTTTCAAGCTCCTGAACCTTCTGTTCAAGGGCTGCGGTATCAGGGCATGGAACTGTCTTTGGTTGAGCCTCTAGCTGCTTAATCCTCTGGGTCAAAGCCCGGACCTGGGCCTTGAGATCAGCAAGCTCCTGGTTTGGCGGCACCCCTCCGGCAAAGGCCGCAGCGGATGCTGTCAGCAGGAATACTAAAGACAGTAGCAATAACCCTAAACCCTTTTTTGGAAATGATTCCGTGCGCATAATCCCTCCTTTGTTACTTTTTTTACAACCTCCTGAAATACCTACTATTTTTCTTAAACTACCAATAGCCAATTTTGTCAAGACGTATTTTTTAGATACGTAATGAAATCTTTTAACCAATTTTCAGGGAAAAGCAATCAAAAAATAATAAATTTTTTCAAATAGTTTGTTTAGGTTCTTCATCTGCCGGCTCTCGTTTTATGGGCAAGATAAAGTAAAAGTTGTTTCCAAGTGGCACGGGTTCGTATCCCACCTCCCCTCCATGGACCTCGATTATTTTTTTGACAAAGTGAAGCCCATGACCTGTTCCTGGACGCGAGCCAGCAGTTCCCCGAGCCCGGAAGCCTTCTTCAAATATATGTTCTGCCTCCTCAGGAGTCAAATGCGGCCCTGTGGTAAATACGTTAAATTTTATTCCATCCTTGCCAGGGCCAAAGTAGTCAGGCAGAATCTGTCTGCCATAGGCCATAAACTTTATCCTGTTTCCCTGCTCGTCTACCACCTCCTGACAATATTTTTCCGCATTTGAAAAAAGATTGGCATATACCTGGGAAATAAGACCAATATCTACAGCAAGAGGTACATCTTCATCGGGTACGCCTCCCAGCTGGTTATCAATGGTTATACCTCTTCTGGCAAGCCTTTCCTTGTAACGTTCAAGCTGCGGCTCTATAACCTCTTTTCTAAAATTGCAGCTCCTTCTTCTAAGAACAAGCTCTCCCTTTTGAAAATGTTCTCTCCTCAGAAGACTTTCAAGAAATAGGCTGGTATT
This sequence comes from Deltaproteobacteria bacterium, assembly GCA_027067775.1. Classification (GTDB taxonomy): domain Bacteria; phylum Desulfobacterota; class Dissulfuribacteria; order Dissulfuribacterales; family QOAL01; genus JAADCZ01. The sequence goes on along the minus strand of JAMOVK010000019.1, from coordinate 11,222 downwards.
TTCAAAATGTTTTTTGATATCCACGTAATATGAACGAAGGTCGTCTACCACGTGGCGCAAACGGGCTTCCACCTCTTCCGCCTGTTTAACATGAGGACAGTTACAGTTTTCTGCATCCTCAAGATGTTGCCTCAAAAGCCCCATCACATCATCCAGTTCGTTGACCTTTTTCTCTATCTGCTTGAGGAAATACTTATATTTGATGTTGGGCTCGATGACATTGTGTTCTATATCAGCAACCAGGGTATTAATAAACTTTATATGTTCCTCATTCTGTTTTGCCAAAAGTTTATAATGCAGGTTGTAACCGATTCGGTTTGCATACTTTTCAAAAAAGAGCCGGTCCTTGTCTGTCAAGTGGGTCTTTGGAAAGACCTCAAACATACCTATTACGTCTGTGGCCCGTGTAATGGTCTTTATTGCAAACAGTCTCTTGTTACCCCGTATTGGCGCAAAAAAAGAATCTCCCAGCTCGTATGGTTCAGAAGAAATCCTGACCCCTTCTGGCGGGTCCATGCCACAAACGCCAAGGGCATTGAGAGAGTCGCAGACCCGCTTTAGTTCCCCGGTATCAAAGTCCACCAGATACAGACAGGAATCAAGGTCCATAAAGACCTTTGGGACAAACACGGCAATGCGATAAAAATTTTCAAAAGTCTCAAATTCCTGAGCAAGATCAAAAAATGCCCTTAAAGCCCTATCTTGGGTAACGGTAAAGTTATATTTTTCGTAGTCTTCCTTTTTCTTTCGAATCCTGGATAGAACGGCTGCCAATTCAGGAGGATCTGGCTGGGCACAAAAAATACTCATTGGTGTTAGGACCTTATTCTCCGTGTTTTGAAAAACTCTTTTCTATGGCCTCCACAAGACTTGGTATTGTTGACTTTTCTGGAACTATGTGAACCAAAAGCCCCCTCTTTTCTGCGGTCTTTGCCGTGACAGGCCCAATACAGGCAATCTTGGCCCGGCTTGTAACCTTTTTTACCAGCTTATCAGGAACCGTCTTAAAAAAGTTACTCACCGTTGATGAACTAGTAAAGGTTATAACGTCTATTTTCTCTTCTTCTAGCAGTTCCAGAGTCTGGGGTGCAACCTCTGGAGGCACTGTCTCATATACAGGAGCCACGGTTACCTGGGCACCCATCCTTGAAAGCTCCTCAGGAAGTATCTCCCTGGCCTTTACTGCCCGGGGAATCAAAACCTTTGCCCCTTTCAGGTCTTGCTTGGCAAAAAGCTCTATAAGACCCTCAGCCCTAAAATCATCTGGAACAGCGTCAACCCTTATGTGATGACGTTCAAGTTCCTTGGCCGTGCTTGAACCAACGGTAGCAATCTTTGCATTCCCCATGGCTCGCACATCCTTTCCAAGTTGATCGAGCCTTAGGAAAAAAAACTTTACTGCATTTGGGCTTGTAAAGATCACCCAGTCGAAGCTGGCCAGCCCATCAATGGCCCTGTCAGTAGTTGATGTATCTGCAACCTGACGAACTTCAATGGTCGGGCATTCTATACATCCTGCCCCCCTTCTTTCAAGAAGCCTTACAAGGACGCTGGCCTGTTCGCGCGTTCTTGTAACGAGCACCTTTTTCCCAAGAAGGGGCTGTTTTTCAAACCAGTTTATCTTGTCCCTTACCTTGCACACATCCCCGACCACGATTATTGCCGGTGGTTTGAAACCGCTCTCCCTTACCTTTTGGGCAATGTCTGAAAGGGTGCCTGTTATAGATTCCTGCAGAGGTGTTGTGCCCCATCTGATAACAGCCACTGGTGTATCAGGCCTTCTGCCAAAACGGATAAGGTTTTTGGCAATGTTTGGCAGATTGGTCATGCCCATCAGAAAAACCAGTGTTCCAACGCCCTTTGCAAGTCCTTCCCAGTCTACACCTGCCTCGTTGGAATCAAAACGTCTGTGACCGGTTATAAAGGCAACAGAAGCAGTGTATGAGCGGTGCGTAAGGGGTATGCCAGCGTATGCAGGAACAGCAATGGCAGACGTGACTCCTGGCACAATCTCAAAAGAAATTCCATTGTCTGCCAAGATTTGGGCCTCTTCCCCGCCACGGCCAAATATGAACGGATCTCCACCCTTAAGCCTTACAACCCGTTTACCAGCCTTGGCCTTTTCCAGTATAATATTGTTTATCTCTTGCTGATTGGCTACATGCTTCCCAACCCTCTTTCCAACATAGATACGTTCAGCAGAAGGATTTGCAAACTCCATTATACGGGGAGATGCAAGCCTGTCATATATGATGACCTCGGCCCTTTCAAGAAGCTCGCGCCCCCTGAGAGTCAACAGACCAGGGTCGCCAGGACCTGCCCCTACGAGATAGACCTTGCCCTTTCCTTTATCCTGCACTGTACACTTCCTCTAGGATTTCCCTGCCACCGCGATCCAGTATCGTGCCTGCAAGCTGCCGTCCCAGACTTTCAGCCTTGGAAGCCGGACCAGAAATCTGTTCGCGCACAACCCTTTTCCCATGCTCGTCGGCAACAATCCCGACAAGGACAAGCGTTCCATCTGAAAGGGATGCAATGGCCCCAATAGGCACCTGACAACCACCCTCAAGCCTCTTTAAGAAGGCGCGCTCTGCACAAACGCAGATGGCCGTCTGTTCGTGATGTAAAGATTCGAGCATGGCCCGTGTATCCGGGTCATCGCTTCTAAACTCTATTCCAAGGGCGCCCTGACCTATTGCAGGAATCATGGTATCTGTTGACAAAAAACAGGAAATCCGCCCTGACAGTCCAAGCCTGTTCAGGCCTGCCGCTGCAAGTACAATGGCATCAAAATTTCCTTCTTCTAGTTTTTTAAGTCTGGTGTCCAGGTTTCCCCTCAAGGATTCTATCTGCAGATCCGGCCTGACAAGCCTTAGCTGGGCCATGCGCCTCAAACTGCTTGTACCCACCCTGGCACCTTGAGGTAACCCCTGAAGACAAGAACCTTCCCTACTCACAAGGGCATCACGGCAGTCTTCCCTCTTTGGGAAAATCGAGACCTCCAGGCCCTCTGGAATCTCAGTAGGGACATCCTTAAGGCTGTGGACAGCAAGATCTGCGCGTCCGTCCAACATGGCCTCTTCTATCTCCTTGACAAAAAGACCCTTGCCCCCGACCTTTGCAAGGGGGACATCGAGTATCTTGTCTCCCTTGGTGGTTACCTTCAGGAGCTCGACTGTGCAGTCCGGCCAAGATCGCTCTATCTGCTCTTTTACCCATGTACTTTGGGCCAGGGCCAGTTTGCTCCTTCTTGTGGCTAGTACAAGCCTTTTCTTCATTGACTGTCCCTATGCCCTATCCACTGCAAGAGCTGCAGTTGGTGCTGGTGCAGCCTGCACACCCGCCAGAGGCGGCCTTCTTGCCAGTGCCTCTGAAAGTTCCTGCTGACTTCATGGCAAACATGGACATCTTTTTGACCGTATCCTCAGAACCGCACTTCCTACATTTTATCACCTTGTCTGAACTAAAGACCAACTGCTCAAACTCTTCACCACACGAATTGCATACATATTCATAGATTGGCATCTTTTTAGATCCTCCGTATCTAAAGTTCTTCCATTACGGCTGCTGCAAGAAGGGGTAACATCAACTCATGATGGCCTGTCAGGTTGTACCCCTTTCCGCCTTCCAAGGTAGGTCTGTTAACAACGTTGGTCAAGGGCCGATACTGCCTGATAAAATCAAGATTCACCGTAGTAAGCCTGTCCACAGCATGACCCAGGTTCCTTACAGCCGTGAGGGCCTTGAGGAACACTTCAGGAAGAAGAACAGCCGAACCAATGTTGAAGTATACACCATCTTGCAAGTCAGCAACAAGGGAACAAAAGATCTTAAAGTCTCTGTAGGTGGCTTCTCCGATCTCCGCTCCATTGGCATCAGGATGAATATGGATAATATCAGTGCCTATCGCCACATGAACCGTTACCGGGACCTGCCTTAAGGCTGCCTGGGCAACAAGGCTACAGTTGTTATATGGAAAGGAGGCTTCAAGAAGCTTCTTTCCTACTGCATGGCCAAGGCCGATACCTTCTCGGCAGGCTACACCAATTGCCTGATTCAGAAACTGCCCGGTCTCCCTAGCCGCTCCAAACTCACCGGAGCCTAACACAGATGCCACATCTTCCGACGTCTTGCCTGCCATGGCAAGCTCAGAGTCGTGAATTATGCCAGCACCATTCAGGGCAAATGCGCTGACTAGGCCCCTTTCCATTAAATCTATCAAAAGGGGCGTAAGCCCTACCTTTATAACATGGGCTCCCATGGCAAATATGACCTTTCTGCCTTGCCTGACCGCCTTGGCCCATCTTTTTGCAATTTCCAAAAGATCCCTGGCAGCAAGCTGGCTGGGAAGACTGGCAAGAAAGTCCTTCATGCCCATACCAGCCTGAACAGGCCTGCCAAGGTCTTTAATGCCCACCTTGCTTGGTCTTTCATAAAGGCTGTATGTATTTAGTTTTTCAAAGGAAAAGGGCTTTGGATAGCTCATCTGCCAAAAAGACTCCTTTCAACCATGTCACATATGACATGTGCGCAAAATATGTGGACTTCCTGAATGCGTGGGGTATCTCTAGAGGCTACCTTCAAGATCATGTCACATAATCCTTCCATCTTACTATCTGCTGCCCCGGTAAAACCTACTGTTACAATGTTAAGTTGTCTTGCAATCTCAAGGGCCTCCAGGATATTCGAAGATGATCCGCTTGTTGATATTGCCAAAAGTACATCACCCATTTTGCCAAGGGCCTGAACCTGTTTGGCAAACACCTGGGAAAAAGAATAGTCGTTGGCAATGGCTGTCAGGATGGATGTATCAGTTGTCAGGGCGACTGCAGGAAGGGGAGATCTTTCCATCTTAAACCTGTTTACGAACTCCGCTGCAATGTGCTGACAGTCTGCAGCACTTCCACCGTTTCCACAAAGAAGCACCTTACCTCTATTCTTTAAGCAGGAACCAATAGATGAGGCAATAGCCTGAATAACATGACACTGTTCACTTACCGTTTCATCCAGGGCCTTAGTAACCCCTTTTAGAGCTAACTCTATGATACTTTTCATAATTACACTTGTCTTGGGCCTTTTTGAAAATCAGACAGAAAATCCTAGGATAAAAAAATAAAAGCCCAACCCCTTGTCAACTTATTACTGCAGTAACGAAATACTCGACCTATCAATCTGCCTGTATGAGCGGGATCTTTTTTCCAGTTTATACATGCCATGGTAAACGGATGGATATGGACGGGCAAGGAAGGACTTTGACTAGACTGGAAAGCAGGGCCAAGTGCTTCTATGGTTTGCTTCGCTGAAACGCTCCAAAGCCGCTCGCTAAATGGAGGTTTCAGCCGCTTCGCTTCACCAAGAATCTCTAGGCCCTGTTCCCAAATGTCTAATCAAACCCCTATCCTTGCCCTATCCATCTGATGAATCCTGCTGTTCAGAACACCACCTTTAAAAATTGGGAATCACCCAAGTTCCATGTCTTTATTTCATGATATTTGGACTCTACCAAGAATGTCTTAGTAAGAGCGTTTTGTTGCTAAGAGAATGTTTTTTGTGACAAGACGAATGGAGGTCTGAGGTGGTAATAATCTCAAAAAAACCGTCCCACTTTTTAGACTTTCCAGAATGCCTCCATTTTATGCAATCGAGGGTGAAGGTGACGCCTTAAAATTGTACTGTTATTAAAGCCGTTATTTCTAAAGCCTGCACTGGATGTCCCACATTGATCTTCTAGTGCTAGCTGCATAACACCAAATATTGGTACAACAGCTGTATGTTACAGGAGAAAGGGTCTAGATCGGTTGCAGATTGGCCAGGATGGTGGCTTTTCATCAGGTGTTGGGAACAGGGCCTAGAGATTCTTGGCGAAGGCGGAGCAAAAGAAATCCACTCAAGCCGAGCGGAGCGAGGGAATTTGGATTTCTGCAAAGCCAAGCCCTCGAAGCTCTTGACCCTGCTTTCCTGCCTGTGAAAGTCACCTCCTGCCAATCTGCATTCCTTTGTTCACAATAACTGTCTGAAAAGACAAAACAAACATTATATCAGGATAGTAAAATGGCACTTGTTGCCCACCTGTGGGAAACAATTTCCATTTATTATATGCGGTTTTCATACCACGGTTGAAAAAACGCCTCTACAGCACCCTTTGAGCAGTCTGGATTGCTCTTTTTCCCCAGGAACACTATTTGCAGATCACAAAATGCACTGCGTTTTAAACCAAAAAGACACGGGAGAATAAAAGGCATGACAGCTGCTGCAATTACAAACCTATTTCCAGGCAGTCCGCCAGTAACAGGTGAAAACATAACAACCTCTGGAACCGCCTCGGGAAAATCGGACTTTGACAATCTACTCGGAGCCACTGAAATGGCTTCTGCACAGCATGGAGAAAGTCTTAATAACAATGACCAAGCTGCTAACCCGTTTAAGGATCTCTTTGCTTTTTTGAACCTTCTTTGGGGCAACGGAGACAATGAAAACGGCTCTCAACCTCTATCACTAACTTCCAAGGAGGGCCAATATGGTACAGAAGAGGCAGGATCTTCAGATGCCAAAGAAAACGCCCCAAACCCTGGAACAGATAGATGGTCAAATGGATTCATATCACAGTTGCAGATGATACTTACCATGTTTCAGGAACTTGCCATGGCCTTTCAAGGAGACTCTTCCAGCTCCGTTTCTTCCCAATCCCCCACTGTTCCATTGGAATCAGGCCTGTTAGAGGCCCCGTCCAACGAGGCTGCAACTTCTGCCTACATGGTCTCAGAAAACCCTCAAATCCAATCTGCATCCATGTCCAAAGTGGTAGCTCCAGGCATTAATCTGGCAGAAACAGGCCTATCCGAGACTGTTGAAAATGAACCCAATACGACCTGGCAAGGAGATATAAACCAGAAATCAAATATCCCATTTCCAGGTAACCCGGATGGTGCAAAAGCAGACTCTGATAGAGCTTCACAGACAGCTGCCACACAACCGAGTGGCAGGCAGACAGGCGAACCTGGCTCCAGGATCGCCGAACAGAGACAATCTTCTGAAAACGATCTTGACCTGCACCTTATGACTGTCACCTACAGCAAAGGCAGAGGACTAAACATCTCTGATCTCAGATATTCAGGTTCCGGAAGATTTGGCCAGCGTATATCCAATGACCAAAGGCTGTCTTTTATAGATACCTCTCAAGACAGCCAGGACGAAAGCATCCAAATGGCCAAGGCCTCCATCAAAACAGATCATGGCAATCTTGAAATGCAGACCCTTCATGTTTCACCTGACTTACTAAAGGGCCGCTTATCAACTTCGTCTCCGGTATCTGAGGCACAAAACAACCAAACCTCTACCATTAATGCAAAAGGCGATGAAGCACTGACAATTGATTTCAATAACAACCAAAATCAAGAACCAGGAAATAACCAGAACGGTGATGAAGGACAAAGCACTCAACAATTTGATCAAAGACGTATAACTCCTAGCAGTATCACAGCCATCTATAGGAACGATATAGATATAGATACGTCTGCCAACGTTGCCGACAACAACCTGGATGATCTGGTCACCACACAGGTAAGAGAGGGAATCAGCCAGGCACTGAAGATGAACAAAAACAGGGCCGTGCTCCATCTCAATCCACCAGAGCTTGGAAGTGTTAAGGTCAACATCACCGTGTCCCACAACAATCATGTTCAGGCAAGTTTTGTGGCAGACCACCCGGAGACTCGCCACATACTTGAGGCGAACATGCAACAGTTAAGGGACAGTCTTTCTCAGAACGGTTTTTCCATGTCACAGGTCAACGTGGATGTAAGTGGTGGTTTCAGTCAGTGGACAGGTGCCCAACAGGAAAAGCTCACTCCATTTGGCTACCCAACCTCATTACTTACAGACAGAAACGACGGGGTTGAGGAAGTAACAACTTCCAGAACAACCGGCATTCGCCCTGATGGGGTACACATTATTGCATAGGAGAATTTAGCCGTGACAGCATTAGGTAGCATACCCAACAGCTCAGCCCAAACAAGCAATACAGGGCTTGAAGATATCGAATACAAGACCAAAGAGGAACATGCCACCCTTGGAAGGGATGACTTTATGAAGCTCTTTGTAACCCAGCTTCAGTATCAAGATCCAATGAACCCTATGGAAAGCGCTGAGATGGCCTCACAAGTTGCCCAGTTCAACATGGTGGATCTTATGTATAAAAATAATGCAGCGCTTGAAAGTATGACCAATGCCCAAAACATGGCGGCATCTGTCACCGCCATCAGCCTTCTAGGCCACAGGGTGGAATACGAAGGCAGCAAGATCTTTGTCTCAGACAAAGGTGTGGAACCCTTTAGCATCTTTAACGACCAGGATGTTCAGGCAGTTGACGTAAAGGCGTCTATCTATTCTCCAGCAGGGAATCTGGTAAAAGAGTTAAATATCGGCCCTCTGGAGCCTGGTCAGGAAGTGAGCCTGGAATGGGATGGCACCGATACCAACGGAGACAAGGCCCATGAAGGCGCATATACGGTTTCTATCTCTGCAGAAGACGCCTCTGGCCAGGAAGTTGAACTTACCACAAAAACAATGGGCATGGTCTCTGGCATTGAAAACGGCAAAGATGGCTTTCCTAAGATCACCATTAAGGGTGACAAGGCCATAGATTTTAAAGATATAACAAAGGTTGAATCCTAAGTTTAAGATACAGGAGGTATAAAAAAAATGGCTTTAACTAGTTCTTTATATTCAGGAGTAAGTGGCCTGGTAAACATGGGTAACGCCATGCAGGTTATCGGAGACAACATCTCCAATGTAAACACCACGGGCTTCAAGGCTGCAAGAAGCACGTTTCAAGACATTATGGCCCAGTCAATCAATACGGCAAGGGGCGGCTCTCAGGTAGGTAGAGGATCTGCCATGTCAGACGTGGCACCCCTTTTCATCCAGGGCTCCTTTGAAAGCACTGCCTCGCCCACAGATCTGGCAATTGCAGGTAACGGCTTTTTCATGGTCTCCAATCCAAAGATTGAAAACAGCATCTACTACACAAGAGCTGGCCAGTTTCATGTAGACAAAAACGGATATCTGGTAAATCCGGCCGGACTGAGAGTCCAGGGCTGGGACATGGAAGAGCAGCCAGATGGAACCTTTGAAATAGTTGGCTCCATCAAGGACATAGAGATCCAAAATACCTCGCCACCTGTGGCCAGCAGCCTGGCCACAATAGCTGTGAACCTGGACGACGGGGCCAAACCGGTAGACAGCAACAACACCTTGGCAGACACATGGGATGGAAGCACAGGGGACCCAAATGGTGGTCTGAAACAGAACATCAACTACGAGTACAAGTCTACCTTTAAGGTGTATGACAGCCTGGGCAACACCCATGAACTGACAGTCTACTTTGACAAGGAGATAGACGATCCAAATACCCAGGGAGATGAGCGTACATGGGAATTTCTGGTGGCAATGAACCCAATGGAAGACAAGTCTGGAAACGCTGGTACCGCCAATGCTGGCAGACTGATGAGGGGCAAGATCCAGTTCACCCCAGATGGCCAAATAGAAAGGGTTTTCGATCTCTATCGCTTCAACGACACCAACGAGGAAGGTCCTCTTGAGAACAACACAAACACAAATCAGGCATTTGGTGATCACAACTATCCCCAAATTATTGCATTCTTCCAGCCACCTTCTGGCAATACCGATCCAACAACCGGCCTGGATACCACTGCCCAGAGGATAGAATTCAGCTTTGGCGCACATGCCCAGATAGATTCAGGCAGCAATCAGGTGGTGTCCTGGTCTCCAGAAACCATAACCACCACCCAGTATGCAAACCGTTCCAGCACCCTCTTCTACGACCAGAACGGTTTTGGAGCCGGTTTTCTAGAAAGCCTCAGCGTAGATGCAGAAGGAATCATCTCTGGCTCATACTCCAACGGCAGGATAATAGCCCTTGGTCAGCTCGCCCTGGCCAGGTTCTACAGTCCTTCCGACCTTTCAAAAGAAGGGGGTAACCTGTGGAGAGAAACCACTGCCTCAGGCACTGCCATAACTGGCCCGCCTCGGAGCAATGGCCTTGGCTCCATTGCAGCAAACGCACTTGAACAGTCAACAGTTGATATGGGGACTGAATTTGTAAAGCTCATTACTACACAAAGGGCATTTCAGGCAAACTCACGGGTCATCACTACCACAGACGATATGTTAAACGAGTTGCTAAACATGAAAAGATAAACAGTAAATAAAATGGATCAGCTGAAAAAGGCCGTCCAAGGGGACGGCCTTTTTGGTTCATTCTTTGATGCTTTTCATAAAATCCTCATGCTATTCTAGACCCATCTAAAAAACCAAAATACCCAAAATTTCACCCAAACTTCTTGACTTTTTCTGATACATACATATGAAAAGATCTAAGGATGAGGATAGCCATATTTTGGGTACATATGCATATGTTTTTAAAATATTTCAACGACTCGCTCGTAAGGGGTTTTGCGCTAACTGCCATACTGCTTCTTGGAGTAGGCCTGGAGCAGGGTCTTCTCCTAGGCGCGCCAAATCCTGAATTCGCCTTGTGTTTCCTCTTTGGAAATTTGATGGGCTTACCCGTTGGATTATTTCTTTGGACAAGATATAGCCAGCGATGGAAAATTCCTCTTTATCTTTGGCCATTAGCCGGTGTTCTTGTCTCAATTTGTGCTTGGAAACAGTTTCTCTTTTTGTTTGTTTTTCTTGGGCTTGTTTTTGGAGTCTTGATACTACACTTAACTATTTTGGGTCTAAAAAGACCTATAGAAAAACTTATTCCATCGATAGGTATCGGTATAGCTCTGGGTAACATCATTCTTTTTATACTTGAGCAATTACCCTTTCCTTTAGGCTTAGCCTTATTGGGGATTGCCTTGGCTGGATGGCGAATAAAGAGGCCTGAACCAGAGACTGTAAAAAATTTGGTCTATGACTCTATAAATCCTGTTAATCCTGGGCTTTATTGGTTTTGGTTATTTTTCTTGTGCTTTTACATAATTGGAGGATTTTATTACAACAAACTTGGGAAATCTCTCTCTAATATAACAAACCAGGAATTACCAATTGTTTTAGACAGTTTAAGCTTGATATTTTACGTTTTAGGCATTTTGTCTGTAGTATTTTTTGGCAAAAGACATCTGAGGCTAAATCCATACATGGCAATAATGGCCATGGGACTGTGTGTAACAATGCAAATCACACCGGAATCCAAT
>JAMOVK010000018.1 GCA_027067775.1 Deltaproteobacteria bacterium | reverse complement strand
GGCTCCTTTGATTTGATACCACTGATAGGGCCAGTTTAAAATGTATTTTTCCAGTTTCTTCCATGCGGTTGCCGCAACACTCTGTTCTTTGGAGCCGTCTGCCAGAAATTCAATCACCAGATTTATTCCGTCATTTTCTCGTTTCATCAATGCAAGAAAGGTTGGAACCTTGGCCCTTTTGAAAAAAAAATCCAAGGTTCTGTCCTGTGGAAGGATCATTCCGAAAACTGATATGCGCCTGGACCTGTGAAATCTCCACTCTGAGAACTCATCGCATTCGGTAATGAGAAACCGCCCTTCCTTTATAGCCTTTACCGCCTTGAATGCAACCCCTGGTTCACTGGCATCTATCAACTCTACGCCAAAACATGCAGCCTTTTGGGTTAAGGCCCTTTTCAGGGTTCTGGTTTTGAACTTGCAGATCATGGCGACCTTGTAGCCCTGCATGGCAAGAGAAAGGGGGAGATATTCCACAGCGCCAAAATGTCCTGTAACCAAAAGGGCTCCTCTGCCTTCCTGGGCAAGCTTGTCAAGCATGTGTTTGTTGCTTATCTGCAGTCTATTTCTTAGATAGCATTGCAATTCATCAAGGTCCTTGTAGGCCATGACCAATTTTTCAAAGTAATGCTCGAAAACGCCGAAGAGAGATCTAAGAAGATCAAGGAGAAATTTGGAAGGCAGGGTGTGGATTCTGTGGACAAGGCCAAGGCAGGTGGCGATGTTAGTAAACATGCGTATCTGAACAAGTACGTAAAGAATGCCCCAAAAATACATGTAACATCGAAGAAGCGGCAGGGGCAAACTTCTTGCCAGGTAGACATTAAAAGGAAGCTGAAAAAACTGACTGATCCCCAGTTTTTTTAAGGTGACAGGACGTCTCATCATAGTCTCCTCCTCTTTTTTGGTTGAGAGCCTGTTTTTAATTTTTTGGAATCCGAGACCTGGACCAACTTATGTCATAATACCACCTCCTGTGGTTAAAATGATTAATGCATAAAAGATGCCAATATCCATTTTAGAAAGGTTAATCTTTAAATATAAAATCATTTTTACTATAATAGTTAATGAGAAAGTAGAAAAGTTCCAGTTTGTTATTTAAAATACATAAATGTTTTGTCTTGTTTTTTGACGGGTTTTGTTTCTAAAAAGATGGAAAAAACAAACAGCTGTCTCAATACAGAGGTCATAATACGCTATGTTAGTGAAAGAGCGCCGGAGCGGCTTTCTGAGCTCTTTGAGGGCCTGAATTCCGAACTCAGCGAGATAGAAGACAAGAAGGAATTTCTGAGCGATCCAAATAACTGGGTTTCATCCAGTATTATTGTAAAATTGTATGACAATGCAAAAAAGATCTTTGACGATGAAAATATTGCCTACAAAATAGGTTTTGAATCCGTCATCAGAAGGCGCTTTGGCTATGTCCAAAAGATTCTAATCTATGCCTTTGGAAAACCAGACAAGATCCTGCAGTATGCCCAGAAAGTAAATGACAAGTTCAACAAGACAAAGACCATAAAACTTATAAGTATAAATAAAGACAACGCGGTGTTGCAGCTTCACTGGCGTAAAGAGTTGAGTCTCAGTCGGGATATTTGCCTTTTTAACCAGGGCATATATTCTGCCATTCCTACTGTTTGGGGAGGAAAATCGTGCATAGTTCAGGAAAAGAAATGTTTCTTTAAAGGGGATCCATACTGTGAGTATCATCTGTCTTGGAAGAGCCAGTCGGCTTTAAGGCACAAGATTTTTCAGATAGTGGCTCCATGGAAGATCGCCAAGGAATCCATCAGAGAGCTTGAAAAAGATAAGGCTGTTCTCCAGCAAAAGTATGAAAAGATACATGCCCTAAACAAAGAGCTTCAGGTCAAGATAGATCAGCTTTCCGCCCTTTATGAAACAAGTACGGCCATACTTTCAACGCTGGATTTAACCCAGCTTTTGGATATGGTGCTCAACAGGATGATGGCCATTGCCAGACTGGACAGGGCCGGAGTGTTTCTTTTGGACCAAGATGGGAAAAGCCTCAGCCTCATACATGCCGCTGGAGTGGATGAAGAAACCCTAAACAAACTGAAAGCCTACCGTATACCCATTGATAAAAAAAGCAACATTATTGCCAGGGCTGCCCAGTCAAAGAGACCCATTCTGGTTGAAGATGTAAATGACATTACCTTAAACAGACGTAATCCTTTGCTCAGGGCCTTTAAGCCCAAGGCCTTCGTGATAGTGCCTCTAACAGTTAGAGGCGAGGTAATTGGCATAATGGTTGGAGACAATGCCAAGGACAAAGATTTTATAAAGGACATAGACAGGAATTTTCTCACCAGCTTTGCCAATCACATTGCTATGGCCATTGAGAACGCCAACCTTTACAAGCAGATCGAGACATCTGAAAAGAAGTATCGTCAAATCGTTGAAAATATAAATGAGGGCATCTTGATAATGGACGAGGGCGGGTCCATTCTTTTCTCCAACAGAAAGATGAACGAACTAATGGGGGCCACTGAGGGACTAAAGGGCATAAATATCTACGACCTTGTCCCTGAAAACGATGACAGAAAGAAGCTTGTTTCCCTGATGATGGCCAACTATCAGGGGCAACAGGCCAAAGAGGAATTAATTTTTAGGTCGCTGGATGGCTCGGCTGTGGTGCCGGCTCTTATGAGCAGCGTGCCTGTTACAGATGAAACAGATGGCTCCATGACAGGCTGCCTCGCCCTTATTACCGATCTTACCCACCAAAAGGAACTTGAAAGAAAGCTCTTGCAGGCTCAAAAGCTCGAGTCAATCGGCACAATGGCTGGGGGCATTGCCCATGATTTCAACAACATCCTTACCGGCATCCTTGGCTTTACCACCTTGATGAAAGAGAAAACAAAGGATATGCCAGACCTTGCCCGGTTTACAGAAATCATAGAAAGATCCAGCCTGAGAGCGGCTGATCTGGTAAAAAAGATGCTTGTTTTTAGCAGGGATGCCAGCTCCAGTGACAAGGCCGTATGTTCTCCAAGGCCTGTGATAGATGAAGCCGTTTCCCTTATAAAAAGTTCTTTTCCCAAAAATATTAGTATCCAGGTTAAGGAGACAGGAGCAATCCCTGATATAGTTTGTGGGTCAAGCCAGTTTCAACAGATACTTATGAACCTGTGCATAAATGCAAGGGATGCCATGCCAAGGGGTGGGAACATAGTCATAAGTCTGGAAGAGCTAGCCCATCCTGATCTTCCATATGTCACAAGAAAACGGATACAGGGAAAGCGCTTTTTAAAGGTTGCCATAACAGATTCAGGAACCGGTATCCCTCCTGAAATACTGGAAAGGATTTTTGATCCTTTTTTTACTACCAAGGAGGTGGGCAAGGGGTCTGGCCTTGGTCTTGCAATGGTGTATGGCATAATGGAGAGTATTGGAGGTGCCATAGACGTTAAAAGTCAGGTTGGTATTGGTACAACCTTTGAACTGTATTTTCCAACAGGGAAGAAACAGGTAAGTGCTTCAGAGCAGGATAAAGAAGGGCCGTCTTTAAAGGGTAACGAAACCATAATGGTGGTGGATGATGAGGAACTTTTGTGTTCCTTGGCGTGTGAGATACTTCAACCATATGGTTACAAACTTGTCACAGCTAGAAACGGCATGGAGGCGGTCTCTCTCTACAAAAAGATTTATCCAGACGTTGATGCGGTCCTGATGGATGTGCTTATGCCGGAAATGGACGGTCTGCAGGCAGCCAAGGAGATAATAGAGTTTGACCCAAGAGCCAAGATCCTTTTTTGTAGCGGTTATACCTCCTTAACAGACTTGTCAGAAGTCTTGCCTGCAAGTGAAGGTAACGGTACTCCTCGGCTCATAAAGAAGCCTTTTAATCCGGCTGATCTGGTTCTGGCAGTGAGAAAGCTGCTTTTATCCGAACACAAACAGGACAAACCAAAAGGTTTAACCTAATAAAATAACCAAATATTCGGCCTTTTGATCCTGTTTAAAAAATTTTATTGTGCTACTATTAATCTGCAAATAGTTCCGATTTCTAATTAAAAATCTCTGATAGTTTTTGGGCCTTTAAAAAAAAATTGAACCTTTTGGGCAGTTTTTACAACTTTAATTTTAAAACCAAAGTCTTAAAAACGAAAGGAGAAAGAAAATGAACAAGCTATTCAGGTCATGTTTCAGGGCATTTTGTATCTGCTTACTGTTCTTTTGCGGTGCAGGTTTCGCATTTGGAGCGCAACCGTCTTGGCAGGTGACAGTCGAAACGCCGGAGTTCTTTAATCCTGGCTTTCATATCTTTCCTAATACAGGTATACCAATTGCTGTAACAAGTGATTCGAAAGGTGACTTCTTTCCCTCCCTCCGAAAGGGCCATGCTGTTTGGTACAAATCTGGAGAGGGGGTTTACATGTGGGACACCAGCAAGGCTGTTTCAACAGCTCACAAGGTGTTTGATCCTCTTGATTTTAAGCCTTCTGGGCTTTTCAGGGTTACTGATTCTTATGTCAAATCCCTTACATCTTATGGCACCAAGGTAGCCTTTTGGGGATATTATGAATTTAAGTTCTTGTCAATAACCAGAGATTGGGATGCTATAGGAGTATGGGACGGAGGTTCGGTTTCATGGGTTGGCATGAATGCACAAAAGCCCAGTCTCTATGGTGACAGCATCGCCTTTTCAAAATATGACGGACATGACTATGAAATTGTGATTAAGAAAGGAGCCTATGAAGCCCAGGTGACCCATAACAGCCATAATGATTATTCTCCATCCCTTTTTGGAGAAACAGTTGCTTGGCATGGTTATGATGGCAATGATTATGAGATTTATTATTGGGATGGAGAAAACTCCCGCCAATTGACAAACAATGGTAACAATGACAAGTATCCAAGCCTTTATGATGGTAAGATTGCCTGGCAGGGGTATGATGGGCACGACTGGGAAATATATTACTGGAATGGAACCCAGGTGATCCAGGTTACCAACAATGATTACGATGATCTTTATCCCAGTCTTTCAAATGGCAAGATTGCCTGGCAGGGGTATGATGGGCACGACTGGGAAATATATTACTGGAATGGAACCGGTATTCAACGGGTAACTGATAACAGTGTTCAGGATGCTCATCCATCCCTGGATAACGGGGCGATTTTATGGCAGGAAGTGGCTGGATCTGATTTTGATATCTATTACGTAGAGATTGATGTTCCCCAGAAGCCTACAGTCTCTGTGTTGTCTGCTAGGGATGTGACCCAGACAAGCGCCAAGCTCAGGGGTTCGGTAAATCCCAACGGACAGGCTACCAAGTACCATTTCGAATGGGGAACCTCAACGAGTTATGGAAATGTCACCCCGGAAAGAGATGCCGGATCTGGAAAGACCAGCGTAAGTGCAGAGGAAACCATTGGAAACCTGACTCCAGGAACCACATATCATTACAGGCTTGTTGCCACCAATCCAACAGGAACAAGCCAGAGTTCTGACAAGACATTTACTACTACAGCAATAAGCGTGACTGCTCCTACTGCATCAACAGGTTCTGCCTCTAACATTACGGCAAGGACTGCAGTGCTTTCTGGTACTGTTAATCCTCAGGGAGCCGATACCAAGTATCGTTTTGAGTATGGTACAAATTCCACCTACGGTTCTGCCACCCCATGGTTTGCAGCCGGAGATGGCACGTCAGACCTTACTGTTAACGCCACTGTTAACGATCTACAACCAGGGACTACCTATCACTTCCGCATTGTAGCAGAAAACGATGGCGGTACAGTAGAAGGCAATGATCAGACCTTTACAACCCAGGCTGTGGCTGATCCCATGGAGGAGACCAGGGAGCGTTTCACCGGGTGGTGGTACGACGCTACGCAGCCCGGCACCGGCATGGCCATAGAGATTCAGGACAATAACAAGGTCTTTCTGGCATGGTTTGTTTATGATGAAAGTGGAAGGACCACGTGGTATGCCTCGGGAGGATCCCTTGCGAATGAAACCACCTATGTTGGTCCGCTCTGGAAGTTTACAGGCTGGGCCTGGGGTTCCGAGCCTTATTCTCCTCCCACCAATGAGGTGGTAGGCTCCATCACTGTCGTATTCAACAAGGGCAGTAACGACATGGTCAACTTCACCGCAACAGTTGGTGATAAGATGGTCTCTTCCAACTTCAGCTCATTCATGAAGGATTTTGCTCCTGGAGCCAAGGATTCCAGAAATCTGACCGGTTGGTGGTACGATCCTAACTACAACGGTATGGGTTTTTATCTCGATGCCAGAGGTGGAAAGATGGCAATGGTCTGGTACAACTACCGCAACGACCACAGCCCTCGGTGGTGGACTTCCAGCGCTCCATTTGCAGACGGCGCCACAACCTATACCGGTTCTCTTTATGGATGGAGAAACGGCCAGTGTGTAGGATGTCCATTTACCTCTCCGCCAACAGCTGTGCCTGGTGAGGGTGGCACCATCAGCATTACTTTTACCGATGCCAACCATGCCACGGCTACCGTGGGCTCTACAGCCATTAACCTGGAAAGGTTTGTGATACCTTAAGATAATAAGTGTTGAACAGCTTATTTCACTAAAGAAAGGCAGGGCAGAGGCCCTGCCTTTCTTGCCTTACATGGTCTCATTTGCTATCTTTTCACTTACATGGCAAGACCTAGATTATATCCGTAAATATTGGACGGAGAGGTACCGAAGCGGTCATAACGGGGACGACTCGAAATCGTCTGTACGCCCAAAAGGCGTACCGTGGGTTCGAATCCCACCCTCTCCGCCATTAATTTTGTTGACTGTTCAGGTCTTGAAAGTGTATAAAGGTGAACCTATTTTGAATATGTTTAATAAGGAGAGGTGCCCGAGCGGCCGAAGGGGCACGATTGGAAATCGTGTGTGCGTTAACAGCGCACCGTGGGTTCGAATCCCACCCTCTCCGCCACAATCTAAAAACCTTTTGATAGCCGGGTCCTGCGCAACGAAATCCCGCGAACCCCGCCAGGTCCGGAAGGAAGCAACGGTAGTGGGACCCTTCGTGTGCCGCAGGGGTGCCTGGCTATCATCTCTTTTATTGGTTAATTCCTGATTATGTCCTATCTGGTACTGGCTCGAAAATGGAGACCTCAGTGCTTTGAAGAGGTTATCGGCCAGAGTCATGTGACCAGGGCCCTTCAAAATGCACTATCTACTGGCAAGGTTGCCCACGCCCTTATCTTTAGTGGCCCAAGGGGAGTTGGAAAGACCTCAGTGGCAAGGATACTTGCCAAATCCCTAAACTGTACCAATGGCCCTACTGCAAGCCCATGTAACAGTTGTGATGTTTGTAAACAGATTACTGCTGGAAACTGTGTGGATGTAAATGAGATAGACGGGGCATCAAACAGGGGAATTGATGAAATAAGGCAGCTCAGAGAAGAAATCCGTTTTCAGCCGGTACTGTGCAGATACAGGATTTATATAATTGATGAAGTCCATATGTTGACCAACGAGGCCTTCAATGCCCTTCTCAAAACCCTTGAAGAGCCTCCTGCTCATGCATATTTCATCTTTGCTACAACAGAACCCAGAAAGATTCCTGAGACAATTCGTTCCAGGTGCCAGCATTACGAATTCAGGCGTCTTTCAGAGTCTGTGCTGCAACAGCATCTTGAATGGATAGTAGAACGGGAAGGACTGGGTCTTCCCAGGGAAGCTATACAACTTCTTGCCTGCCAGGCCCAGGGAAGCGTTAGGGACAGTCTGAGTCTTCTGGATCAGATAACAGCCTATGGTGCCAAAAATTACGAAGAAGTGTGTCAGGCCCTTGGAGTTGCTGGCCTTGTTACAGTAGAAGGGCTTGTTAAGGCCTTGCTTGAAAATGATATCGAAAAGGCCCTGTCTGTATTAGATCGGGTTTATGACCTTGGGGCAGACCTGCAAAGACTTGCTCAGGATCTGTTGAAGTTTTTGAGAGACCTTGCAGTAATAAAGAATGTAAACGAAAAGTCCGCCTGTTCTCTTACCCAGCTTTCAGCTGAACGCATAAGGGAACTGTCACAAACCTTTTCCGAAATTCCTTTCCTTACCATCCTGCAGGCCATGGATATGGTGTCGGAATCCGTGGATGAGATTTACAGGAGTTTTACCCCGCGGACCAGTCTCGAGATACTGTTTATGAAGATATGTAGCCTAGCACAATGCGCAAAGATAGACGAGGTTCTGGAAGGTCTTGAAAAACTTGTATTACATGGTGAAGATGGGGGGGGAAATGATGCAGATTTTAATTCAGATCAGACATCCGAAGGGCCAGAGCAAAATCTAAAGAACAGTCAGATTTCTTCAGGTCAAAGAGAATCAGGATCTCCACAAGACACCAAAGATAAGGCGTCCAATAAAGAACGGATTCAGGCGGACTATAAGTCTTTATGGCCCCAGTTTGTAAAGTTTGTAAAAGATAAAGACCCAGGGCTTGGAGCCATTCTTGATTCATGTGTTGAGATCAAGCCCCATGGCAAAGGTCGTTTGAAGGTACTGTGTTCCAAAGATTTTAAGGGAGAAATGTTATGCAGTCCAGAAAGGGTTCATCAGATTAATGGCCTTGCTGCGAGCTTTTTCAACGCCCCAGTGGATATTGCCTTTGAGATTCAAGACAAGGCTGACCACAATTCTTCGGATGTTAGCGCTAAGAAAGCAGAGTTTTCTTCTAGACCAAGCCAGAGGCAAGAGTTGATAAAAAATCCTCTGGTTCAAGAGGCAATAAACATCTTTCAAGCACGAATCAGTGGTGTTACCCTTTATACAAGAAACAATAAGAGACAAAGGAGTTAAAAAATGAATCCAAACATGAAGGAAATGATGCGCCAGGCACAGATCCTCCAGAACAAGATAGCAAAAACCCAGGAAGAGCTTGCAAAGAAGACCATAGAGGTAACCGTTGGCGGAGGCATGGTAAAGGCCGTGGCCAATGGCAAACCAGAAATTGTCTCTCTCACCATAGAAAAGGAGGTTGTGGACCCTGATGATGTGGAGATGCTCCAGGACCTTGTAGTTGCAGCAGTCAACGAGGCCCTTGCCCGTTCCAAGGAGATGGTGGAAACAGAGATGGCCAAGCTTACAGGCGGTCTTAAGATGCCAGGGCTCTTTTAGGTAACACTTATGGTTCAGGCCATTCCCCCGGCCCTTGAAAGGCTTATAAAAAACCTTATGCGCTTTCCTGGAGTTGGGGAAAAAAGCGCAACCAGGATGGCGCTCCAGATTCTAAGGTGGTCTCCTTCTGTTGCCAAAGAGCTTGGAGCATCTATTTTAGACCTTCATGATAAGATAGGAATCTGCTCCAGGTGCTTTACCTTTTCCCAGGAAGACCCTTGCCGGATCTGTCAGGCAGCAGGCAGAAACCAAGAGGTGGTCTGTGTGGTTGAAGAACCAGGGGACGTGGTAGCCATAGAAAAGACAGGTTCGTTTAACGGCCTTTACCATGTCCTTCAGGGGGTGCTTTCTCCAAGAGAAGGCATTGGTCCAGATGAACTCAAGATCAACGAGCTGCTTGAAAGAGTCCAAAACGAACCCATCAAAGAAGCCATCATTGCTACCAGCAGCACTGTGGCTGGAGAGGCAACTGCCAGCTACTTGATTGATGTGCTAAAGGAGACAGGAGTTACAGTTACCCGCATTGCCTGCGGTATTCCCATGGGAACAGACCTTAAATACGCAGACCAGATGACCCTCAAAAGAGCGCTGGAGTCAAGGACATCTCTTTTCTAGGTCAAAACAAGAAAATAAGAGACATCATGATTTTTAAATCCTTTTTGCCGGTTGACCGGTTTAATTCTCCAACAGAAGGGTAGATGACCATTTATTTACCAATCCACAAGCTCAACCCTTCTGTTTTTTGCTCGGCCTTCATCTGTGCGGTTAGATGCCCTGGGGCAGGCATAGCCTACGCCTACTGCTCTAAGTCTTTTGGTGCTGATTCCATAGTCTCTGTTTAAGACAGCTATTACAGCATTTGCACGCCTTTTTGAAAGATCCATGTTGTAGGAAAATGTGCCCTGATTGTCCGTATGCCCCACCACAAGCAATTTTAGGGAGGAATTTTTGCGCAGAAGCCTTGCTATCTCTTTAAGGGTGGGCCTGGACTCGGGCTTTACTTCTGCCTTTCCTGTATCAAAGTAGATGCCATATAGGGCTACACTTCCGTGGCTTTCAATGTCTTTTGCCATCTTTTCGGCTCTGACCACAACCATTCTCTGTTTCATCTTTTCGGGTTTAACAACGTCCACTACTGCCACGGTTCTATTCGCAACTGCTTCACAGCCACTATCATTACCCAAAGTATAGGTCAGAACCGAGATAAAGCTGTCTTCATTTGGAAGCTCCGCCACCATGTAATGCTGATCCTTTATGGTGGATGAAGCCAGGGCACAGTAACCAGTGGAGAATTTTTTGTTATAGGAAGCCACACTGTTCATGTCTTCCAGAAAATACGCCAGGCTTGTTTCTCCATACCATATCCAGGAGCCATGATGAGGATTGCCACCGCATTCTTTGTCCTTGCACGAGTAAAGGATCTTTCCACCCTGATTCTGCAAATAGTCTTCATAATTTTTAATAACCTCAAAGGGCGAATGGCCTTTGGGAATCAAATAGGCAGCCCGTGTGTATTCTCCTTCCACTGTCTTTGATTTTGCCGGTGCATAGAAAACTATGTCATTTTTCTCCTTCCCTGTTGGTTTTAGAGGGGAAAGAGGAAATGAGAACTTGTCAAAGGCCCTGTGCTTGTATGCTATGATCAAGGAGCCTTCGAAACGCTTTAAAAGGGTAGGGTCATGACTATTTTTCAGGTCATTTGTTGGAATGAAGGTGTCTCCCCAGACAAGTGTGGGAAATAGAAAAATGGATATGACAATTAACCTTAAAATGGACATTATATAGCCTCCTTACCTTTTTCTCTCCTTAAGCCCTTTATTTAATCAGGTAATCGGGCTGAAAAACTAGAAGAGTTCACCTCCCAGCTCCTTCAGGGCACCACTCTCTTTATAGGAATAGTGCTTTGGTCAAAAGCTTACAAGAATTTTTCGTGCGCCTTTTTTGTACCATCTTGATACCCCTTCAAGACCCAAGGTGTATCAGGGATTTGGTGGAGTCATAATGAAAGGCTTAAAAATGTGTGCCTGGAAGGTAGAGAAAAGTTCAAAAATTTGATTAATAACGCTTCTTTTTCCATCAAAATGGATAGGGGGAGATGTTAAGGAGCAGAAATGATGATTTCAGTAAAATAAACGGGTTTCATGCCTTAAAAAGAAAAGCAAGGAGCTATTTAAAAAAGCTCCGGAAGTTAGTGACGTTAAAAAAATAGGGAAAAGGAGCGGCCTCTTGAAACGCTATAAAAGACCCAACTTTTTAAGGCCGCATTTGTTTTTCCTGTTTTCAATTAATAAAAAACTATTTGATTATTCTGATGGTCCCGGTTCTTTTTTTGCCGATACCGGAATCCTTTAGTCCAAAGGAAAAACGTTTTTTCTTTTTCCCGGGTTTAAAGGAACGCTTGGTGGAAATAGGCTTTGCCAGCGGTCTTTTGGGCTCCAATCCTTTTATGGTTTTTCTTGAGATCCGCTTCCCTATGAAGCGTTCTATGGCTTTTAACTGAGCAGCATCTTTGCTGCCACATGCAAAGGAGATGGCAGTACCTGTTGCCCCTGCCCTTCCCGTACGTCCAATTCGGTGAACATAGTCATTAGGGGCCTGTGGCAGATCAAAATTTATAACATGGGTTATACCCGTTACATCCAACCCTCTTGCGGCCACATCAGTGGCTATCAGCAGCCTGACCTTTCCAGCTCTCATCCTGGCCATGGTTCTGCTTCTGGCACTCTGGCTCATGTCTCCATGAAGGGCCGCTGCCCTATGTCCCTGCTTTCTGAGTTCCCTTGCCAGATCTTCCGCCCCCCTTTTGGTGGCGGCGAAAACCAGAGCCTTGTTCAGGGCGCTGTCTTTGATCATATGTCTTAAAAGTCTCTTTTTGTGGCTGAAGCTGTCTGTTAGGTAGATGTGCTGGGTAATTGTATCAAGGGTAACCCTTCCCCTTGCCACTTCTATCCTAACCGGACTATCCATGATCGAGTTGGCCAGGACAGAAGTTGCCTTATCCAGGGTGGCTGTGAATAGGAGTGTCTGTCTGGTTGTTGGTGTAACATTTATAATTTTCTCCACATCACGCTTAAACCCCATATCCAGCATGCGGTCTGCCTCATCGAGCACAAGTATCTCGAGCCCGGATAGATCCAGGCTACCTCTTTGAAGGTGATCCAAAAGTCTGCCTGGTGTTCCAACTACAATATCAACGGATCCAGATAATCCTCTAAATTGGGAATGATAGGACATTCCTCCCAGAATCAGGCATGTTTTAATGTTCAAAAAGCGGGCAAATTTTTTGGTTTCTTCTGCGACCTGTTGGGCCAGCTCTCGAGTGGGGCTCAGTACCAGCACTCGAGGCATTCCCTTTCTCCCTCCCTTTTTTACTGAAAGCCTATGAAGTATGGGCAATATAAAGGCTGCTGTTTTGCCTGTTCCTGTTTGGGCAGAAGCGATGACGTTTTTGCCAGAAAGCACAAGGGGGATGGATTTTGTCTGAACAGCCGTGGCCTGTTCAAAACTGCACATTTTCAAGGCCTTTAATACAGGCCTGCATAATTTCAAATCTTTAAATAACATGGTTTTTATCCTATGTTTGGCATTGCATAAATAGCAATGGAAATGCACTACCTTGCCAGCGAAGGCCTATCCTTAGCTGAAATGGGACATGGAGTGCTGCCAGTGGGCATAAATACATCGTGCTCGCCAACCGGATTGCACTGCTGAATTGTTCTAGGGGAATTAATCAGTCAGAAGGGTCAGGAATACGATGACCGTTAAGCCATGTTGTACAATACATGCTGTTAAAAAAAAGACAACCCTTTTGATCAAACATGATGAAGTCGAATCAATAAAATTTTTGCCTTTTTAGTTGAAATTTGTTTGTTTTATTTATTCAATATATTATTTTTGCAATAGGTATATAAGGGATCTTTGGTTAAAAAAATCACTAATTCTAGTTTGAGTATGTAAGGGCAAATGTTGGATAAAAAATATGTAGGAGGTGGGAATTATGCCAAAAATCATTGAAATTGAAGGGATAGGTCCTGTCTATGCTGAAAAACTTTCATCTGTTGGTATTGATACTACAGACAAGTTGTTAAAGGCTGGTGCAAAACCGTCAGGACGCAAGGAGCTTGCCAAGGCTGCCGGGATTCCTGAGCAAAAAATTTTGCAGTGGGTCAACCATGCAGACCTGTTTCGCATCAAGGGCATAGGTCCTGAATATGCTGATCTGCTAGAGATTGCTGGAGTAAATACAGTGGTGCAGTTGGCAAGGCGAAATGCTGAAAACCTGCATGCAAAGTTGGCGGAAGTCAACAGCCAAAAGAAATTGGTCAGGAAACTTCCTACGCTTAGCCAAGTTAGTGACTGGATTGAACAGGCCAAAAAGATGCCAAGGGTTATTGAATACTAGAGGAAGGAAGAATCTAGTAACAAATACAGACCTCGCCGAGGTTTAACATTGATTAAATAAGGAGGAGAAAAAAATGATCTCGAAAAAACTGATTTTTGTAATTGCAGGGCTTTTGTTAATGACTTTGGTAGGTTGCAGCAATGAGCATGGCGAGAAGGCTGCTGACAAGGCAAAAGAAGCTACCAAGGCAGCTGTAGAGGCAACGCATGAGGCAGCAACCGCGGTGAAGGAGGGGGCCAAAAAGGTTACCGAGTCTGTTGTGGATAAAACCAAGAAAGCGTCTGAGGCGGTTTCGGAAACAGTTAAACAGGCGGTAAATGCAACAGGCGAGAAGGCTGCGGAAACGGTGGAAAAGAGTGCTGAAGCTACAAAAAAGGCTACCGAAGAGGTGGTAGATAAAGCTAAAGAAGCAGCCGAAACCAAGGCCAAGGAGATAAAAGAAGGAGCAAGTCAGGCCGTAACAGAACAGGCACAAAAAGTTACAGACACTGCACACAAGGCCGTGGACAAGGCAGCTGAAAAGGCACACGAGGCTGTGGAGCACGGCTCGCACTAATCATCGCTAAATGTCATGTCCGGCTCTATCGTAAGGAGCCGGACATGACGTTCTCTTTTTTTAACAGTTTGTTATTCTTCTAGCTGGAACTTTCGCTTGTGGCAACTTAGATTGCTATCCGGGAAAAAACGTCTGCATCTGGTCCCAAAAGCATCCCTTCTTTGAGCTGATGATAGCCAGTAAGGGCTATCATGGCAGCGTTATCAGTACAAAATAGAGGCCTTGGAACCATAAGAGACAGTCCCTCCCTTTTGCACTCCATGGCAAGTCGTTCTCTGAGCCGCATATTAGAAGCAACTCCACCTGCGGCTACAACCTGGCTCACATGGTGCTGCTTTGCTGCCTCGATCGTTTTTGTTACTAAAACATCTATTACAGCCTCTTGAAAGGAAGCGCAAACGTCCTCTATAACCAGCTTTTGGCCAGATGCCTTGATCTTTTGCACAGCTTGAAGGACCGCGGTCTTTAGACCACTGAAGCTAAAATCCAGAGGTGTTTCTGGTAAGCGTGCCCTTGGAAAACGGAAGGCCTCCTTGTTTCCCTGTTCTGCCAGACGACTTATGACTGGCCCGCCAGGATAGGGAAGACCTAAGATTTTTGCCACCTTGTCAAAGGCCTCTCCGGCTGCATCATCCCTTGTGCTGCCAAGCAGTTCCACGTGGAAAAAACCATCCACCCTGTAAAGGCTTGTGTGTCCTCCAGAAACTACAAGGCCTACAAAGGGGAATCCTGGGGTTGTTTCCCTTTCCAGAAAACAGGCCATGAGATGGGCGTGTATGTGGTTGACTCCAGTCAGGGGTTTGCCTGCAGACAGGGCACAGGCCTTTGCGTAGGACAGGCCTACAACCAAAGAGCCTACCAGACCAGGACCCTGGGTTACAGCAATGCCGTTAACATCTTTAAAGGCTAATCCTGCCTGTTTCAGTGCTTTCTTTACAACAAAGTCAATAGACTCTACATGTTTTCTGCTTGCTATCTCAGGAACTATGCCACCATATTCTGCGTGAATATCCACTTGGGATGAGATAACATTGCTTAACAGTCTGTTACCTTTTAGTAGAAGGGCGGCAGCTGTCTCATCACAGGATGTTTCAATACCCAAAACTATCTCTGGCGCCTCTGTCACTGTGTCTCTATCTCCATGATCTTTTTTTCAAACTCCTCGTGCATCTCTTCTATAGCTGAACAATGCCTTTCCCAGTCCAGGTAAAGGCCCTCCAGCTCTTTCTTAACCTGTCTGTAGCGCCTGTTCAATTGAGCAGCCTTGTCTTGATTGGCATAAGTGGCGACATCGGCAAGCAGGGTTTCTATCTTTTCTTTTTCCTGTTCCAATATATCGATT
>JAMOVK010000017.1 GCA_027067775.1 Deltaproteobacteria bacterium | reverse complement strand
GAGTAACTTTTTTGGGCAGGGTCAGCCCGAGGGCGATCCCTGGTCTCATGAAGGAGTCAGACTGCCTGGTCTTACCTTCCTATGCAGAAGGAAGGCCCAGTGTTGTGCTCGAGGCTATGGCAGCAGCCCTGCCGGTGATAGCCTCAGATATTTCTGGCAATAGGGAACTGGTGAATCCAGGAAAGACTGGATACCTTGTCCCTCCAGGGAATGTTCGAGCTCTTGCCCACGCTATTAAAAAATTGGTGTTAAGCAAGCAAAAGCAGTTGGATATGGGACTGGAAGGTCGTAAGTGGATGCTCCAGCAGGGATTAACGTGGCAGGAAACGGCAAAGCGCTATATAAGTATTTATAAAGAGATCATTACTAAGAAGGTCTACTCTTCATAAGATTCCATAAGTTCCACATATCTTTGGGCAATAGATTCTGGCACGAAATCCTGTGCCCTTTTTAATCCGGCAGTTACAAGTCGTTTTTGAAGTTCGTCATCCGTAAGGAGACGTACAATAGCCTCTTTAAGTCCAGATACATCGTCTGTAGGAATCAAAAGGCCACATTTACCATCTAGCAGTATCTCCCTTGGGCCGGTTTCGCAGTCCGTTGCAATTACAGGACATCCGCACCACAGTGCTTCAGTAAGTACGTTAGGCCATCCTTCGTAACGAGATGTAAGAACCAACACTGAAGCCTTTAACATCAGTGCCCTTGGATCTTTTATCCATCCAACAAAAAAGACCTTTTCATGAATCCCTAATTCTTCAGCTAGTTGCCTAAGTTTTTCCAGGTCTGGCCCTTTGCCTGCAAAAACAAGATTTAGATGGGGAACCTCCTTCAATACTTTCTTGAATGCTCTCAGAGTGACGTCCTGGGCTTTAGTCCTGATATTAAGTCTTCCTACCTGCAGGATAAATGGTGATGGTAAATCAAGAGACTCTACAGAGAAAATATCGATGGGAGAGGTGTCAACAGGGTTTGGAATAAAATGTAGTCGTTTCCGAGGTATGTGATAAATCTCCTCAAGGATAGAACAGATTTCCCTTGAAACGCAAAATATGCCCCTAGCCCTTCTGTATAAGTATTTGCTGGTACCCATTATTAAACGTCCAAGAAGACCTTTGTACTCATATTGTTTTATGGGATTAGTTCTCTGTGAGATATAGATATTGTGGCCTGTCAAAAAGGCTGCCAAGATGTTGATAATGTTGGCCTGTTCCATAAAACTAAGAACACCATCTATTTGCGTCTTTCTGACCATCCTGATTACTGCCTTGATATGATAGGGTATTCTAAAGATATGTTTCAAAGGCGAATCGGTTTGAGGACTCAATATAGTAAGCTTTATCTCTGAAGGGAGAGAATAGACACATGGCCCGTTTAGTAAAACAGTCACCAAATCAAACTGCTTGGCCAAAAGTGGAATAAGGATTGAGGCCGTCTTTTCGGCTCCACCACCCCCCAAAGAAGGAATAAGAAACATTAAACGCTTTTTATGGGATTTTTTGTAGCGTATGTGTTTCATGAAATGATTATGATGGCCTTAGGCTAATGATGAGCCATATCAACAATGTTGGAAAAGACCTTTTCATATGCCATTACCATACGCTCTATCCCAAAATTTTTTTCAATATGTTTTCTTGCAGATTTTTCCATCTCCAACCTCTTGTTCTTTGGCAGGAACAAAAGTTTTAGCATCGCCTGTGCCAATGCCTCTGAGTTTTTTGGAGGGACGACTAAGCCTCCGTGCCTACCAATTATTATACTGGTATCTCCAACATCTGTGGCTGCACATAGGACCTCACAGGAAAGTGACTCTGCTACTGCGTTGGGAAATCCTTCCCCAAAAGATGATGACGAACAAGTAACAGTACATGCATTATATACAGAGACAATATCCTCCTGTTGTCCTAACCAAAATACCCTATTGCTTATCCCAAGTTTTTTATTCAGGGCCTTTAGTTCTTCTATAAATAATGGAGGGCCATCTCCTGCAATTATAAAGTGGACCTGAGGTACTTTTTTTGATACAAGCGAACAGGCCTTAAAGAATGTTTTGTAATCCTTCATCGGATCTATTCTTCCGATTCTGCCAATAACAGGCATTCCTGAGGGTATTCCCAAGTTTTTGCAGAGCCTTTTTCCAGCTTCAGGGGCTGGTTGAAAGATTTTTGTGTCGATCCCGTTAGGGACAACGGTAATTTTGTTTTTACAGTATCCTTTACTGATGTGATATTTTTTTCCAACCCAGGAGTTGGAAATAACAAGGTCTGCCCTTGAAGAAAGTAAGGCATTGAGCTTGTATGCAATGCCAGATACTTTACTGTATCTAGTAAAATCCATATTTGATGCCCTGAGTCCCCAGATTACCTTGCAATTTTTAAATAGACGGCCGACAAATAACGAAACGGTACAGGCGTCACCCATAAGACCAAAGAGTATATGGGGTTTAAAGGTTCGGCTTATTCTGGAAAGACCAGCGAGTAAACGAATTATGTCGACACGGCCTTTCAGCCTAAGGCTTTCATACTTAACCCCCGATATGTTTTTTACCTTGGATTCCCATGAACCACCTTGATAATAGGTGATGACAAGCGGTAGAAAACGCTCCTTGTCAAGCCCTTCAAGAAGGGCAATTAGTTGACGTTCTGCTCCACCAGGGTTCAGCTTTCCCAAAAGAAACTGGATTTTTATTTTCCCCATTTTTCTAGCCATGCCTGAAACATGAGTATATTCCACAGGATATACTGGTGGTTGCATTTTCCTGAAATATGTTCCTGCCAAAGCCTGTCAACCTTTTCCGGAAACAGATATCCTTCCCTGCGCAGCCTATCTGGCCTCAAAAGTTCCGAAGCCCATTCCTTAAGTGGGCCACGAAGCCATTGATCTAAAGGTATGCCAAACCCCTTTTTGGGTCTGTCTACCAATTCCCTGGGAACGTACTTATAGAGTATCTGTCTGAGAATCCATTTTCCCTGGCCATTTCGAAACTTTAGGCTTGCAGGAAGCCTAAAGGACAATTCTACTACCCTATGATCAAGGATTGGTACCCTGGCCTCCAGAGCTACAGCCATGCTTGCCCGATCTACCTTTGTAAGGATATCATCAGGTAAATAGGTGAGGATATCAAGGATAGACATGAGTTCCCTTTGGGGGACATTATTATGTTCTATTTTTTCAAAAACGGGAGCTACTCTGTCCTGTCCTTTGCAGATCGGACCAAAGGGCTGGAAATGGCTGTTGGCCCATCCATAAAAGAGAGCAAAATCATATGTATTCAAAAGCTCCTGGATCCTTTTGGATGCACGGCTAAGTGGCCCTTTTAAGCCATATTTGGCGAATATGGGATGAAATAGGTCTCCAATTGGGTCAAGAAGCGTGTTGGGTAGAATATTCAATGCCAAAAAGGCAGCAGATTTCAGACATGAAGGAAATTTCTTTAACAGATTCCATATCTCCAAGGTCTTTTCATAACGGGGGTAGCCCCAAAAGAGTTCATCTCCTCCGTCACCCGAAAGGGCAACAGTTACAAAATCTCTGGTAAGCTTGGATATGAGAAGGGTTGGTATCTGGGAAGAATCAGCAAATGGTTCGTCCCAGATCCCAGGAAGTCTAGGTACCAGATTCAGGGCATCCTGAGCAGTGACATAAAGCTCTGTATGATCGGTTCCCAAATGGTTTGCAACCTGTCTTGCAAATGGTGCCTCGTTGTATTCAGCTTCTTTAAACCCTACACTAAAGGTGCGAACCGCGCGATTGTTTACAGACTGCATCAATGCCACAACCGTTGATGAATCTATTCCTCCAGACAAAAAGGCACCTAATGGGACATCTGTTATAAGCCTTAACCTTATAGCATCAAGAAGGGTGTTCTCAAAAAGGTCCAGATTTTCTTCTGCAGAACCTGTAAGGGGAGCATTCAGGCCCTTTTGCCAGGCATCTAGAGCAGACCAATAAATTTTTTTTGAAACCTTTTTTTGGTCAAGATCTTGCTTGCCAAGGATTATCACCTGGCCTGGTATAACTTTATGGATATTTTGGTAGATGCTAAAGGGAGCAGGAATGTAGTTATGCCGGAAAAAGATGCCAAGTGCCTCAAGATCGATAGGATTTTTAAAGCCTGGATAGGCACATAATGCCTTTAGTTCTGAACCAAATAGAAAGGCATGATCCTGACTACTCCATCCATAGTAAAGGGGTTTAATTCCCAGTCTGTCTCTTGCCAAGTAAAGTTTTTTGTCTTTACTATCCCAAAGACCAAAGGCAAACATTCCGATAAAACGTTTTAGTGAATCAAGCCCCCATTCCGAAAAGGCTTCAAGCAGAACTTCCGTGTCACAGTTTGTCGAAAATTTGTAGCCCCTTTTTTCAAGATCAGTGCGGATTTCTTGGTAGTTGTAAATTTCTCCATTATAAACAACCGTATATCTTCCATTTTGGGATGTCATAGGTTGTCGCCCCAACGGAGAAAGGTCCAGTATTGCAAGTCGCCTGTGGCCCAGGCCTATGGAATCTTTAACATTCCACCATGTATCACCATCATCCGGCCCTCTATGAACAAGGGTGGCAGTCATTTTGTTTATGATTTCAGAAAGTTTATTTTTTGAATAGGCCTGCTTTGATAAGAAACCAGTGATCCCACACATTTCTACATACCTTTAAAATTTTCATGCTTCATGCCGGTGACTGTTAAAAATAATGTCTCCCACTCCTTCGAAATTTTCTCCAATGAAAATTGTTCTACTGATTTGAGAGCTTTTTTCCCAAGGCTGTTTCGTAAGGAGGCATTAGACAGCAAACTTTTGAGCGCCATAGCCAAGGCATCAATATCTTCTGTAGGGACCAATATTCCCGATTCTTCATGAGATACAATGTCTAAAATGGAATCTGTGCAATCTGTAGCGATAACAGGGCAACCTGCAGCCATGGCTTCAATTAACACATTAGGGAAACCTTCCCAACGAGAAGGAAGTACAAAGATTCCAGCCTTTAAAAATATCATGGGAAGCTCTTTTGTAAGACCTGCAAATGTAACTTTCTCATTAATTTTGAGTTTACAGGCGAGGTCTTCCAGGCGTTCTTTTTCAGGACCCTGTCCGTAAATGACCAGTTTCCATTCAGGAAAATCAGAATGAATTTTGCAAAAAGCCTGAAGTAATAGATCAAAACCTTTTTGTTTTGTAAGCCTACCAACTGCTATAATTGTATGTTCCCTATCTACAGTTGCATAGGGTTTGTCTTTTGAAATTTCTATAGGATTTGGAATGAAAATAACTTGTTCGCATAGATTTTTAAACCAGTTTGCCTGTTCTTTACTAAGAGCAATCAGGGCAGCGGCTTTTTTATAAATAAATCTTCTCAAAAAGCTGACTATAACTCCAGGGCTTGGACTTCGAGGATCGATCCTTTCAGATATGATTACAGGAATTTTAAGATAAGATGAGGCCACTAGTACCAGCAGGTTAGTTTTATCCATAAAAGAAATTATGATATCAGGAGACAAATTTTTTATGATCTGCCTGAAAATAAAAGGTCTTTTAAGATGATTAACGAATCGTCGAGGCAAACTCCCACCCGAAAGCCGTGTTTTTATTATATTTACTTTGTTGGAAATAGGGAAAAAGGAAGAAGCACCTTGATCATAGGTAACTATTGCAACATCGTATCCCTTTTGGGCCCATCTACTCGTTAATATGCTTAGCACCCTTTCTGCCCCACCAGGGCCGAGTGAATATATAAAACATAGAATTTTCATAAATAAACATTTTTATCTAAAATATTAACGCGTAGAGTTATTGCACCTGTTTTTAGACACTGTATTTATTGCCCTTTTTTATTAGCCATCCATACTCTAATCGAAGCATAAAATAAGAGATTAAGTAAACTATCGATGTTGAGAGTGCTATACCGTAAACACCTAAAAATTTCATTAAGACCAGGTTAAATATAAAATTTAATACGAGGTTAGAAACCGTAATCAAGGCCAGCAAATGGTTTCCGCCCATGGATGAGACGGCCCTTGAAAGCAGTATGCCCATGAGATAAAAGGGACACTGTAGGGCATAAAGAGATTGGATTTTAGCAACTACCATTGTGTCATAGTTGTTAAAGTTCCCATGTTGCCAGATTATTTTAGTGATCGGTTCAGAAAATAAAATTAATAAACCGGTGCACGGAATAGTGATTTTAAGGATCAACTTTTGATAAGTACTGACGCTATGATTCAAATCTTTAAGTTTATATTTAGCAGACATTTCAGAAAAATATGGCAGAACTGATGAGCCAAGTATGGTCCCTCCTAGCGCTAATAAGGCCAATATTATCTTGTTGCCAAAGTTTAATGAGGCGAGATTTTTGGCTGGCAGCAGACTGGCCATAGAGTTGTCAATTAAGGTGGTTCCTCCCATAAGTGCTGCAGCAAAACAGAGAGGGAAGTATTGTTTGCCAAAATATTTTAGGCCTGACTTGCTAACCTTGAATCCTGAAAAAAGCGAGTATCTGACAGATCTAAAAAAGATTACGATAAACTGTAGTCCAGCCCCAACTACTGTGCCTATAACCAGAGCCAGTATCTTTTCTTCAAACAAATTAAAAACCAGGAAAGTCAATACCAAAAGTGGCGAAATAATCCTTATTATGGATGTGGAAAAGAATTTTTTTAGTGCATAGAAAAAGGTGCAAAGACAGACAAAGCCTGTCTGGGCCACAACTGACCACAACAACCATGCTTGGAAACGGATAATGCTGTTTTGTCTTTCAAAATCAAAATTTTTAATAATAGGATGCAACAATGTGCTATCCCATTTCAAAACTATAAAAATTGTCAAAGAAGAAATGCCAACAAGTGCGATACATGTCCAACTCAGGAAATTTTTCGCCATCTTTGTCCCTTCGCTTTGCTTGAGACGTTCATAGGCAGGTAAAAGCGCGGGAGGTATAGAGTCAGCTATTACAGATATTAGAAAGCCAGGGATCAAAAATGCGATTATAAAGTTTTCAAGTGCTATGCCTGTCCCAAATTGGTCAGCTACAATAACCTCTTTCAGGGTTTGAACAAGTTGGACAATAATGGTAGCTAATCCGATGGAAAGTCCGGAAAAAAATATTTTGTAATTAACAGATGTTTTTTCTATTTCTTTCTTTTTTAAGAAGAAAAAATTTTTTATGGTCATTGTTACTATTTTTGGCAACCATTTTAGATGGCTATTTTTAGTTTATTCAAGGTAGTGATACAAAATTGTTATTGTTTGTTGTTATAACTAACATCCAAATAAGAGATCTGAAACGTTATTAAATTTTTTCTTTTAAAAGGTAGAAGCTTATTAATGAAGACAAACGATTTTTTTCAACTATTAAATGAAGGTCCTTTATTGGCAGACGGAGCCCTGGGTACCTACTTTTATGAGAAAGGGGTCGCCCTTGGTACAAATACGGATCTGTTGAATATTTCAGACCCTGATCTGGTCTACTCGGTACACGAAGAGTACATAAGGGCTGGAAGCCAGCTTATCGAGACAAACACCTTTGGGGCAAACAGGTTCCGGTTGGGCCACCTTGGGAAAAATCTTTCTGTAAGGGAGATAAATATAGCTGGGGCCTCTTTAGCCAGGAAAGCGGCAGGAAAGGATATATTTGTTGCCGGCTCAGTAGGTCCCACAGGCGTTGAGTTTCCCATGGACCTTGATGAAATAGACCAAGGCCAGGTGGAGGCAGCCTTTGACGAACAGATCAGGGCTCTTTTGGATGGTGGGGTTGACATCGTTATCCTTGAAACCTTCACCCATCTTGAAGAACTGCTACTGGCACTAAAGTGCGTTAAGGCCATAGATGAGTCCATACCCGTTGTAGCCCAGATGGTCTTTCCATCCCACGGAATGACAGCCCACGGCCTTGATGCCCTATACTGCGCCCAAAAGGCCATGGAGGCAGGTTGTGACTGTTTTGGCACAAACTGTGGTAGGGGTGTAAAGGCCATGCTGGAAGCTGTTGAACATCTATCCTCTCTCACTGACTCGCTGCCGGTTTCTGCCTTTCCAAATGCAGGAATTCCAGAGGTGATGGATCTGAGGATGGTCTACTCTACTCCTCCTTCTTACATGGCAGACAAGGTGGTAGAGATGGTCAGGCTTGGAGTCCGCCTAATTGGCGGATGCTGCGGCACAACACCTGCCCATATCCAGGAATTCAAAAAAAGACTCCACCTTCGAAGCGGCAAGGCCAGGATAACACCTATCGTTTCAAGGGATCAGAAACATGACGGGGCAAGACAACGGCAAATAGGTGCAGGAGGGTTGCTAAGGGCAATTTCCAAGGACCATATACCTGTCTTTGTAGAGCTGGACCCTCCTCCTCACCTTGATATAGACGGGGTGTTAAGGGGAGCAGAGGCCCTAAAAGAGGCAGGGGCAGACTGCATAACCCTTGCAGAAAATCCTCTTGCAGTCCTGCGTGCAGACAACCTGTCCTTGGCCCATCTCATAAAATCAAGGTTTAAGATAGAAACCATTATTCACCTTACAGGTCGGGACAGAAACGTCCTTGGGCTTCAGACTCAGGTTATGGGGGCACATTTTCTTGGTGTCCGAGGCATACTGGCGGTAACAGGCGATCCTGCCTCTTCAAGCGATCAGCCAGGGGTAAGCGGTGTATTTGACCTTAACTCCTTTGGTCTCGTGAAAATGATCTCGGGTTTTAATCGGGGAGTCAATCTTGCTGGCAGAGACATGAAGGGACGCACAGACTTTTCCATCGGGGTGGCCTTTAGTTTTAGGCCCTCCAATCCAGATCTCCAGTTAAGGCGTCTTGAAAAAAAGGCCGCCCTTGGGGCACATTTTGTGATGACGCAGCCAATATTTGATGCTGCAACTATTGAAAAGATGATGGAAATGACCTCGCACCTAAACCTTCTCATCCTTCCAGGACTCTTTCCTTTGATCTCTGCAAGAAACGCCGAGTTTTTGCACAACGAACTTCCTGGTATCACCATACCAAAGGAGATAAGAAAGAGACTCAGACGCTATGAAAAGGTGGAAGATCAGAGAAAAGAAGGAATCGACATAGTGCGAAATCTTATAGAACAGACTGCCAGTTTTGTAGATGGGCTCTATCTGATAAGCCCTCTTAACAAGTGGGAGGTACCGGTCACCCTCCTAAGCGATATCCGTTCAGCCGGTTGGAAGGGTTCTGGAAGGCTTTCTGCCATCTGCCAGGAAGAATGAACATGCCGCAGGAGCATTGTTACCTAACAAAAGATGGCTCTAAAACCCTTGTACTGGTAAAGGGAGGAGACCAAAACCTTGACCAAGAGGTTATCCTCAAGGCAGATTTCCCAACCGAACGAGACAAACCAGATCTGATAATCTATTCACCAACCCTTCGCCTCAATGCTGATCTAGCCTCCTTTACCAAGGAGGAGCTCGAAAAAATTGCCCTTTGCGAAAAATTCCGTGCCGAATCTGTTTCTATACGGTCCTATCAAAAGACCTTTGAACCAACTGTTGGGCTTTTAAGCTCAAATCAAGACTTTATTGACAGACTTCTATCTACCTATGGCGGGGTCTTGAACCTGTTGCCCATAAAAGTGCCTAAACGGACAGGGCCATCCCTTTCTCTATCTAAGGATAAAAAACTGATTATTGAATATCAGCTCCCATTACCCCTTGACCCTTTTCTTTGCAGCATGTGCAGAAGGTGTGCATGCCTTTGCAGGGAGGACGCGATAAACAGCAGCCCTTCAATTGACCTTGAACTGTGTTCTTTTTGCAAGGACTGCGTTGACACCTGTCCCGAAGGTGCAATCGACCTTCACAGAATGGAGCGTATTAGGGAAGAGGTTGATCTGGTTATCAAAGATCCATCCTTTTCACTACCTGTTACTTCAGCATTTGAGCAGTACATTTTCACAACCGACACCCTTTCGGAACTCTTTTCTAAAATAGGTACGTTCCACGTGGAAGAGGCGGTTATCCATAATGTGGAATACTGTGGCTTTGTTCCAAGACTTGGACTTGGCTGTAAAAGGTGTCTATCCGTATGTCCTGAAATGGCCATAAAGGCTGGAGAGAAAGGAATTTCAATCGATCAAGCAAGGTGCATCGAGTGTGGAAGGTGTGTAAGTGTATGCCCTACCGGGGCAATGACCTTTGAAAGATTCAATGATGCTCTCTTTTTCGGTTACTTCAACAGGCTTGATCCTGCTCCTGGACTTTCAATAGTGATAGGGAATCAGGAGTCCCTGAAGGAATATTGGTGGAAGGCCGGAGACAAAAGATACGAAAGGATATTTTTTCTAGAACATCCGCAACCGGCAAGCCTTGGGGCAGTTCATTTTCTCTTTCTCTTTACATTGGGTTTCAGGCGTATAGCAATTTTGACAGATGATGCCTCTGTAAGAAAAGGGCCTGTTGGAAATCAGGCAGCCTTTGCAAACGATGTGTTAACAGACCTTTCCATGTGTAAGGAGGCTCCTGTTCGATTCTTTCTTGATACAGAACTTGAAGAATTTTTGGCACGTGGTTCTTCAGGTGGAGGGGTAAAAGTCCCTATGCTTGTATCTGATCTGTCTGAGCTCGCTTCAGACGGCAGGCGTAAGGCCTTGAACAGCGTGCTTTGGGCCCTTTTTAAAGAATTTCAGAAAAAAAACGGAAAATCTTCAGCAGAGATTTCCTCTGATGACTTTGCCACCGCCAATATTGGCGACACCTGCAGCCTGTGTCTTGCCTGTTTAAACGTATGCAACCAGGAGGCCTTACAGGCAAAAGAGACAGAATACCTGCAGCTTCTTTTTAATAGAAGTCTGTGTATAAATTGTGGAGCGTGCGAGAAGATATGTCCTGAAAAGGCACTGTACTTTATTCCCGGTCTTGTTTTATCCGATGATTTTCATTCATTTCATCTCCTTGCCAGGGATGAACTTGTCAAATGTGAACGGTGCGGCAAGGTCTTTGGCAACAAAAAGAGTTTTGAGCGCACCATGAAGATTTTAAAGGACTGCGGCAGATACAGTGAAAAAGAGTTGAAGGTTTTGTCAATGTGTGAGGAATGTAGAGCCATAACCATGCTGGAGGATGCCTTTGGAGAATAGCAATGGATAGTGAACAAAAAGAAATTCAGACTGCCAGACTGGTTTTTTATGCCTTTTTGCGCTCCTTTTTGGATAGTCCTCCAACTGATGAAAAGTTCAGGTACTGGCTTGGGCTTCTTGATGCCATGACCTCTGGAACCGGTTCCGCTCCTCTTGACGAGGCCCTTTTAACCCTGCGTAATGCCCTTGGCAACAGCAGGCCTATTGGATGTCAGAATGAGTATTACGAGCTTTTTGAAAATCCTTTCAGTCCCAACAGGGTTCAGCTTTGCGCTTCCTATTATACCGATGGAAAAACCATGGGCCCAAGCCTTGTAAATCTAAGGCAGTTGCTCTATAACCTTAACATAGGGAAAATAGAAGGTTTTAAGGAGCCAGAGGATCATTTGGTGTTTCTGATAGATGTAATGATGCACCTGATCCAAAGGCACGACAGGGTGCCTGAAGAAAGCGTCAAGGCACAGCAGGAGATGTTAGAAGGTTATCTAATTCCATGTATCAAAGGGGTCTCCAATGTGTTAGGGGCCCTTGAAAATTTTACTGTGTATAGGGCACTATTTAATGTAGCCACGGCATTTCTTGGCCTTGAACAGAGCCTGTTTCCCTCAAACGGGCTACTGATTAAAGGAGGAGGGTCATGAAACATAAAGGTTTATCAGATGATAATAGACGCTCTTTTATCAAAGGAGTGATTGCCGCTGGAGCAGCGGCTTTTCTTGGTTCAGCAGCTTCAAAAGGTGTCCAGGCCTCAAATGATTTCGCAGGGTCTGTAAGTGACCAGGAGGTACTCTATAGAGAAACGCAAGAGTTCAGGGCCTATTACGATTCTCTTAAGGACTGATAAAAGGAGGTTTTATATGGCTTCCAAAAAGATGATCAAGTCCGTCTCCAAAGGCGGTTTAGCCCATGTTTCTTCTTCACGATTTACCATAAATCCAAAACTTGCCAGACGCTCTTTCATGAAGATTGCAGCTGCCACAGCCGCGGTTGCTGGAATAGGTCTTGGCCCTAAGGCTGTCAGAGGGCTAAGGGCCGAAGAGAAGAAGGATGCCTATCCTGGGTCAAAGATTGTTCGTACCGTGTGTACCCACTGTGCTGTTGGCTGTGGCATAAAGGCCGAGGTACAAAACGGGGTTTGGGTGCGTCAGGAGGTAGCTGCTGACCACCCTATCTCTCGTGGCGGCCACTGCTGTAAAGGAGCTGGAGCCATTGATATGGTTACAAGCGAAAAGAGGCTTACCTCCCCAATGAAGCGTGTAAACGGCAAGTGGCAAAAGATTTCATGGAAACAGGCACTGGACGAGATCTGTTCCAAGCTTCTAGAGATCCGAGAAAAAGACGGCCCAGATGCAGTGCACTGGAATGGCAGTGCAAAGGTCTCCAACGAGATGGCCTACCTGCAGAGAAAGCTTGCCGCCTTCTGGGGGACAAACAACATAGATCACCAGGCCCGAATATGACACTCCACAACGGTGGCAGGTGTCGCCAACACATGGGGTTACGGGGCAATGACAAACAGCATGAACGATATCCGTCATTCAAAGCTGGTTTTTATGCTTGGTTCAAATGCGGCAGAGGCTCATCCTGTTGCCCTTCAGCACATACTTTATGCTAAAGAGGTCAACAACGCGCCAATCATTGTTGTCGATCCGCGCTTTACAAAACTTGCCGCAAAGGCCACAGATTATGTGAGAATTCGTCCAGGAACGGATACGGCCTTTGTCATGGGCCTTGTAAATGAAATCGTTTCAAACGGCTGGCATGACAAGGATTTTATCCAGAAAAGGGTAGCCGGTTTTCCCGAGATGGTGGAGGTTGCCAAGCACTACACCCCAGAGGTGGTAGAGGATATTACAGGAATTCCGGCATCAGAGGTAAAGAGAATAGCAAGACTTCTTGCCATTCACAGACCTGGAACCGTGGTATGGTGCATGGGGGCAACCCAGCATTCCATTGGCTCCAGCAACACACGCGCCCTTTGTATATTGCAGCTTGTCCTTGGCAACATGGGTGTCTCTGGTGGAGGGACAAACATCTTTCGTGGCCACGACAACGTCCAGGGCGCGACAGACATGTGTGTTTTATCCCATTCACTGCCTGCCTACTATGGAATCAAAGACGGTTCTTGGAAACACTGGTGCAGGGTGTGGGATGTGGATTATGAGTGGATGAAATCTCGTTTTCATTCCAAGGAGTATATGAATAAAAAAGGGTTTACCCTGGCCCGCTGGTACCAAGGGGTTATCCAGGAAGATAAGATAAGCCAGTATACTCCTATAAAGGCCGTAGTTTTCTG
Source organism: Deltaproteobacteria bacterium (assembly GCA_027067775.1). Lineage (GTDB taxonomy): Bacteria > Desulfobacterota > Dissulfuribacteria > Dissulfuribacterales > QOAL01 > JAADCZ01. The sequence goes on along the minus strand of JAMOVK010000017.1, from coordinate 2,057 downwards.
GGGATGTGCATCCAATTCTCAAAGCCAATACCACAAGCTCAAGAAGGCACTGGATAAACTTGACTTGGTGGTGATAATCGATCCATTTCCCACAATGACTGCTGCAGCCTGCGAGAAAGATAACGTATACCTGCTTCCCTCATCTAGCCAGTATGAATCCGAGGGAAGCGTGACATCAAGTTCCCGTCAGTTCCAGTGGCGCTTCAAGGTTGTAGATCCGGTCCATGATTCAAAGGAGGACTACTGGATAATGGATCAGATGGTGAAGCGTTTTGGCTTTCATGACAAGTTTTATAAAAACATCAAAAAGATTCCGGACGACATAACAAGAGAGCTTTGCAAGGGGTCCTTGACAATAGGTTACAACGGGGCCCTGCCTGAAAGGATAAAGAAACACACGCTTCACTGGGAAACCTTTGATGTAGATACTCTTCAGGCCAAGGGTGGCCCATGTGACGGTGAATACTACGGGCTTCCATGGCCATGTTGGACAGAAACCCACCCGGGAACCCCGATCCTTTATGATATTTCAAAGCCTGTGGCCAAGGGTGGGCTTCCATTCAGGGCACGCTTTGGTACAGAGCATACCTACTGGAACGGCAGAAAGGAAAACCTCCTGGCTGCACCTGGAGTCTATAATCCAGGCAGCGAGGTCAAGGGAGGATACCCGGAGTTTAAGGATATTGTGCCTGGCACAAATTGGAAAACGGACCTGTCCCAGAAAACAATAAAGGTGGCCATATCAAAGGGCATGGCCCCTTTTGGGAATGCCAGGGCAAGATGTGTATGCTGGAACTTTCCGGATCAGGTGCCCGTGCACAGAGAGCCAATACATTCTCCAAGGCCAGATCTCATTGCCAAGTATCCCACCTATCCTGACAAGAAAGATCATTACCGGGTCTATACAAAGTTCAAGAGCGAGCAGAAACCGGAACTTGTAAAAAAATTTCCCTATGTGCTTATTACTGGAAGAATGGTGGAACATATGGGAGGCGGTGCAGAGACCAGAAGCAACAAGTATCTGGCTGAGCTTGCTCCACACATGTACGCAGAGATAAGCACCAGGCTTGCAAATAACCTTGGCATAAGAGATGGAGAAATGATGTGGATAGAGTCTCCAGAGCAGGGCAAGGTAAAGGTCATGGCAAAGGTGACAGACAGGGTGGACGACAAGACAATTTTTATGCCCTATCATTTTGGTGGCATGTTTATGGGACAGGATCTGTCTGGCAACTATCCAGATGGATGCAGACCATATGCGATAGGAGAGCCTGCCAATATCGTAACCAACTATGGTTATGACATTATCACCCAGATCCAGGGCACCAAGGAAGGGCTCTGCAAGGTGGAAAAGGCCTGATGGGCCTTCAGGGAGGTTAAAAAATGGCCAGGATGAAATTTCTGTGTGATATAGAGCGCTGCATAGACTGCAAGGGGTGTGTAGTTGCCTGCAAAGAGGGAAACGGGGTGCCTGTTGGCATAAACCGTAGACGGGTTATAACCATTAACCAGGGAAAGCCTGGGGAAAAATCCGTCTCCATTGCCTGCATGCATTGTTCAGACGCCCCTTGTATTGCTGTCTGTCCTGTAAATGCCATATATCAACGAGATGACGGAATTGTTTTGGTAAACAAGGACGTATGCATTGGCTGTGGCTACTGTTTTATTGCGTGTCCTTTTGGTGTTCCGCAGTTTCCAAAGGGTGATACCTTTGGAAAGCGTGGGGTAATGGACAAGTGTACCTTCTGTGCAGGAGGACCAGCCCCCAATTTTAGCGAGAAAGAAAGGCGCCTGTATGGCCAGAACAGGATAGCCGAAGGCAAGGTGCCCCTTTGTGCTGCAATGTGTTCCACAAAGGCCCTGCTTGCCGGGGACGGTGATGTGATTTCGCGCATCTTTCAGGAAAGAGTGGCGAGAAGGGGAAGCGGCACAAAGGCTCCTGGTTGGTCAACTGCCTATTAGTATTTTTTTATTTGACTACAAGTATAAAGACCATGAAGGATTTCCAATGGCACAGATTCTGGCAGGCAGGCGCATTTGCAGCGTGCCTGCTTGGC
>JAMOVK010000016.1 GCA_027067775.1 Deltaproteobacteria bacterium | reverse complement strand
AAATTAGAAAATATTTACTCATACTAAAAGGATGGAGCGGTTAGTCAGCTTTGAGATAGTTTTCATAACAAAAATTTTTAAAGGAGGTCTTGGGCGTGAAGACGGGCAGAAGTGCGGGACGAGTTGGTTTAGTTATTGGCGTATTTTTCTTAGGGATTATTTTTGCCTTTGGCACAGGTATTTTGGGAGATAAGGCAGTTGCTGGCAATAATGCAGGGGCAGCTTTCAGTGTCTGGCCAGATACAGGGCAGACAAAATGTTATGATAATGAGAAGGAAATTCCATGTCCTGCTCCAGGTGAACCATTTTATGGACAAGATGCTCAGTATCAAGGGCCTCAGCGTTCCTATACAAAGCTTGGTCATGGTGGAGTTGAGCTTCCTGATAGCGCTACTATTGCCAATGGCTGGATTATGACCCGGGATAATGTAACAGGCTTGATATGGGAGATAAAGACAGATGATGGCACTATTCATGACAAGGATAATATCTATACATGGTGTGATCATAACCCAGAGACAAATGGAGGATACGAGGGTAGCTGCGGCGACGGCACTGACACAGAGGATTTTGTTAACGCCCTGAACTCAGCTAACTTTGGAGGGTATTCAGATTGGCGGCTTCCTACGGTGAAGGAGCTTTCAACACTTGTGAACAGTGGTGTTCCATCTTCTGGGCCAACCATTGACACTACATATTTTCCAAATACGATGTCGTCCGACTACTTGTCGTCTACTACCAATGTCTACAGTACGAACGATGCGTGGCGCGTGAATTTCTACTTCAGCCTTGGCATCGTCGGCCTCGTCGATAAGGACGACGACGGCAACCTCTACGTGCGTGCAGTTCGTTCCGGACAGGATCGTTCCTTTGATCATTTGGTGGACAATCATGATGGAACAATAACTGATACAGCAACAGGCCTTATGTGGCAGAAGTGCAGCATGGGCCAAACTTATAACACATCAACCAATGGATGTGACGGATCAGAAAATAAATATACTTGGCAGCAGGCCTTGGCAGCTTGTGAAGGCCTAGAGCTTGCAGGTTATAATGATTGGCGGCTTCCAAATAGGAACGAGCTTCAGTCCATTTTGGACTACTCAAGGTATAATCTTGCACTAGATACCGCTTATTTCCCAACAAATATAATGTCCTCCGATTACTGGTCGTCTACTACCTATACAAACAATACGAGCGAGGCATGGCCCGTATATTTCTTTCTCGGTGGCGTCATGCCCTATGTTAAGGACTATGGCTATTCCGTGCGCGCAGTTCGCTCCATCCAAAGTGGCTCACAAGATAATTCAGCTCTTCCATTGCCTCATGGGGTTAATGTATTCAATTATCAAACAGAAGAGACTACCAAAAGAGCTAATGAGCCTGCTAATTGTAAGCCTATGGCTTTCAAAGTAGATAGTGGTATTTTGACGTTAGCAGTAGATTTGCCAGCCTTTGCTTCTGCGGTAGATTTATATTTGGGTATTTACGCTCCGGTTATTAATCCTAATGATATACTGTTAATTGTTAACAATGGCGGCGAGATTAATTGGCTTTCCAATGGCCTAAAAACATGGCTTTCTAATACCATAGGGAATATTAATCAACCAGTCAGTTTGTATGTAAAACCTGAGGATTTACCTCAAGGAAACTACTATTTTTATTTGCTGACTGTTCCAGCCAATGATTTATCATTAGCAAATTATTATTTGTGGAGCACAACATATGTAAAAAACTAACACCTTTATTATATTGTCTCAAAAGATAGAATAAATTTTAAACAGAAATTAAGTAAAAGGCCCAGCTATTATGCAGGGCCTTTTATGTTTCTTTCCTAAAAAGAACATCCATTTTTAACCTTAAAATATCCAAAAAAAGCTAGGTTTAAATTGCTTTTTATGGATGCTGCTGAAGTTTAAATGATTTAAGAATTTCGCTCCGGAATAAACTTGAGAAATTAAAGGGAAATAGGGCAAGCCAATATAGCATATGCGTCAACACTCAATGGAGAACTTGTTTTTTTGGAAAGAAGGGGATGTATATCAGGTTATAATTTTGGATGAATCGCTAGACACGTTATGAATTGGAAAAACAGAGGACAAGTTGAGGCGAACACTGGATAAAGAAGTTAACTTCACGATCAAAATTCACGAGTGAGCCAATAGAACAATAATCTGAAATCTGACTGTCGTCTATCATTTGGTTCAAAAATTTATATTTGCTTGACATATTCCGAAATATCTGAATATGGCTGCTGCCTCATCAAGCTTTTATAAAGACGTTGTGCTTGAAAGGAGAACCAGATGAGTTGGATAGGGATTGCTTTAGTCGTGGTTGCAGTGGTTGTAATTTTTTTGAAACTCTCGCAACAACAGGAAACCACTTCAACTGAATATCCTTACATGAAAATGGATAGTCTTTTTACTCCGGCAGAACGTTCCTTTTTGGGTGTGCTTACTAAAGCAGCTGGTGATGATGTTTGTGTATTCGGTAAGGTTCGTGTAGCTGATGTCATCAGACCGAAAAAGGGACTTGCGAAAAGTGATTGGCAAAGTGCCTTCAACAAAATATCAGCGAAGCACTTTGATTATTTGCTGTGTAAAAAAGATGACATGTCTATTTTGTGTGCGATAGAGCTTGACGATAGTTCTCACAAGTCAAAAAAGAGGAAAAAAAGAGACGCATTTCTTAGAGGCGCATGCCAGTCGGCTGATCTTCCCTTTGTCCAGATTCCTGCAAGACCAGCATACACCGTTAAAGAAATATACAAATCTATTGCTGATTACCTGCCCAGGGGCCCACAAGAGCTAATGGATTTGGCTTATGAAGAAAGTCTACAAGAAATAGACAAAATCTGTCCTAAATGTTCATCAGCGATGGTTAAAAGGACAGCAAAGAAAGGAAAAAGTGTCGGAGATGCATTTTGGGCATGCAGCGCTTTTCCGAAATGCAGATATACAGAAGCGATAACTGCCTGACGAATTGGTATTATTTGTCCATCCCCAAAATTTAAAATTTTCAAGGCCAGAGTCTGATATCTGCCGTAAAGCTGTTTGGTGGATCTTGCTTGTAGCGACTGGGAGCAATTTCTTGCAGATTCTAGGTGAAGCGGAGCGGCTGTAAGTTGTACTGTTTGAGCCTGCCAACGGCAGGCGAGTTGTGCAACTTACAGCGGAGCGAGCCATAGAAGATGCAGAAATGCGAGGTGGAGCCGGAAGGCAAGGTCTGCCAAACAGCGGGGACCGGGAAGAAGGGCTGAAGTAGGACTGGATGACTGGGGACAGGTGAATAAATTATTGAATAAGGCAAACCCGGGATCAAGATGTAAATTAGGGAAATTAATAATTTATTATTTCATTTACCTGTCCCCAAAATTCGTGCATGTTTGTCTCCTGGTTTCTGGGCCTTTTTATCTTCCTCTAATGGATTTTCGATTTTTTTGATTATATTGCTGGCAACTTCAAAGATGGTGCCTTTGTCATCCCTTATCCAACCCTTTTGGCTCTTTTCATCCACACGCCCGATATGGAGGATTTTTACGCCTTTGCCTTTGAGGTGGATGGTCAGCCTGCCGGTCTGCTGCCCTGGCCCAAGTCCATAATCAGCGGCAGAGGCAGGATTTACAACGTCATCTGCATATAATGGCAAAAAGCTCTGTAGGATTTTTCTGGCCTCTTCTTCTGTGCGCGGGCTGGATTCTCCATTGTAATTCAAGATGAATTTCTGGTAATCATGCGCCTTTTTCTGCTCCGCCGGTGAGCCTTCCCTATTTTTTGATCTTTCATCTCCTGCCTGGGCAACAAG
>JAMOVK010000015.1 GCA_027067775.1 Deltaproteobacteria bacterium | reverse complement strand
TTGACCTTGAACACAACGTAGAAGGGCTTTCTGGTGGAGAGCGTCACAGGCTTGCCCTTGTCCGGGGTCTTTTGTGGTCTCCGCCTGTACTCCTTTGCGATGAACCCCTGTCCGGCCTTGAACCAGAGCTTGCAGACAGGTGCTTTCAGCTGCTTCTTGAGTTTTCTAAAAACAGACCTGCAGTGGTCTTGTGCGTGCTGCATGAAGAACGCTTTACAAAACTTGCCGACGTTACAATGAGGTTGAAAGATGGGACACTACATAGAGCTTAGCGCTCTTGATCTCTTCCTGGCAGTGGGGCTGATTGTGATCGCCTCTGGAATCTCCCTTGCCTTGCAACTTGGACTCACCAGATCCCTGGCTGTTGCAGCAGCCCGCTGCATGCTACAGCTCGGCGCCATAGGGCTGATATTAAAAAAGATATTTCAAATCAATTCACCCTTGCTTGTCATGGCATGGTTGGCTCTCATGCTGTACATGGCCTCCAGAGAGGCTGTAAGAAGATCGCGCACCAAATACAAGGGGATAAAACTTGATGCACTGGCCACCATGACCTTCACCAGCCTTGCAGTTGGACTAATAGTAACACAGATAGTCATAAAGGTTCGTCCCTGGTATGACCCGCAGTATGTGATCCCAATTTTTGGAATGATATTTGGCAACTCTCTTAATGGCATCTGTCTTTGCCTTGACAGGTTTCTGGAATATCTAAAGTCAAGAAGGCAAGAGGTGGAACTTCGACTCTGTTTTGGCGCAACAAGACAAGAGGCTGTGTTAGAAGGGGCAAGACAGGCAGTAAGAACGGGCATGATCCCAATAATCAACAACATGACGGTGGCAGGCATTGTCTCTCTTCCGGGGATGATGACAGGGCAAATAGTTGCCGGGGCCTCTCCCGTTCAGGCGGTGGCATATCAGATTGTCATCATGTTTATGATAGCAGCATCAAATGCCCTGGGCTCCATGCTGCTCGCCACCTTGGCAGCCAGGCGGCTGGTTTCCTATTATGGCATAGAGCTTGCCGACAACAGGTAATCAAATTACAGCTGGATACTGTCTAATCCTTTGTACCATAAACAACCTTTGAGCGCCCTCCTGGGACAATTTCTAGAACCACGTCTTTGAAAAACATCGAAAGCTCTCTCCTTTCGTCCTTAGCAAACTCCCTGTTTCCTGCTGAACCCATGGACAGTATCCTTAACTGATAGAGAAACTTGATTACAGGAGACGAAGGCGGAGTATGTTCCATCATGATAAACCTTCCTCCCGGCCTTAACACCCTTCTGAACTGTGAAAGAGCCGCCTGTCTCGTCTGTGGACAAAGCTCATACATGGCGTGAGAGCAGGTGACAACATGGAAGGTGTCGTCTTTAAAGGAAAGCGTCCCAACATCTGAAAGTACAAAAAACACATTACCTATTCCACTGGCCTTTTTGACAGCCTTGGACAACATTCCTATTGAAAAATCCACCCCTGCAACAACTCCTTTACCCTTAGAAAACCGTGCTGCCTCCAGGGCCACGGAGCCTGTGCCAGTACATGCATCAAGAAGATACTGACCGGGCCTGAAACCACTCTTTTCTATCAAATATCTCCTTAGCCTTTGGCTCCTATCTTTGCTATGAAGCGCAATGATCTTGTCATAAAAGTTTGAAAAAATATCGTAGTATTTCCTTCTAAGGCCCTTCATCCTGTCTGCTTTCCTTTTGATCATTGTTCCGGCTGGACGACAGAAATGCTGGAATAAAAAACATGGAAGTCACCAGGGTCATAAAGATGCCAATGGTAAGAAGCTTCCCCATGCTAGACATCCCTAGATGGGGAGACACAGCAAGGTTACCAAAGCTACAAATAGTTGTAAGTGTGCTGAAGAAAATGGCCCTTGCCGTGCTTGTCTGCAAAAGAGAAGATGGTCTTTCAAGGGCCTGTCTATGTCTGTGAACAATATGTATTCCATTGTCAACCCCTATTCCCAATATCAGGGGTAAGGCAATTATATTTGCAAAGTTAAGAGGCAAATCCAAAATTACCATTACAGTGGCACTTAGGAGTCCAGCCAGCGAAAGAGAATACAGGATAAGAAATGCATCCTTTTTCTTTGGCATGAGCATGAGCAGCAAAAGGAATATTGAAACCAGGCTGTAGGAAAAGGCCTGCTTGAATGCCCTGACCACTATCCTGCCCCCTTCCATTATCAAGACAGGATAACCGGTGACATTTCTATCAACACTTCTTGCCTCCTTTATAAAGGCCATTATCTCCTGATCGTTCTTGGGATTTTTCTTAGGAACAACTTCAACTCGCCAGCTCCCGTACCTGCCCACCCACTCCGAGACAAGATCTTTAGGCAAACTGTCCAGCGTTACAGTACTTGCAGACATGGCAAGCTGAAGCTCTCTTATCCTGCCTGGGAAGGAACCCAGGATAGCCTGGGAAAGAGCTTGAAGCTCCCTCTGTCCCTCGTCCGGCCCAAGACGTTCAAGCCTTATTACAAATCTCTTTGACCTTTCCACAAGGTCTGTGGCAACCTGCCCTGTCTCCTGGTCAAGATGAGGCAACGTCCTGGCAAGTTCCCTGTTGAAACGAAGCATGGCACCTATCTGGCGATCCCAAGGACCAGCAATCACTTGAATCCTTGCATCAAGAATAGGCCCTAGTATCATCTCCATATCAGAAATTATCTCTAACTTCTCCTCCTGATCCTCTGGTATGAAAGAAGTCAGATCTATGGCGTGCCTTACTAGATCCAGCCTTGAAAACCTCTCCCTTTTCTCTTTTGCCTCTATCCTGTCTTTTGCAAGAGATTCCAGACTCCAGGGAGAACCATTTGGATCTTTAAGAAGTTTCTTAAAGGCCTTGATGGACTCTGCGTCCGGATCCCTGAGATTTATCGGGTTTGAATCAAAACGCACCCTGGGTACAAAAAACAGGCAGGAGATGGTAACAATCACTGCAACCAGCCTGAGTATCCTGGCCTTTTTATAGGGCCAGGCAATCATCTTCAGAAAAAGTGGATGTCTGTCGGAAGTTATGTAATAGCGCTGTCTACGTCCTGTTTGTAAGGGAAAAAGCGATATTACAGCAGGTAAAAAAGTAAAGTTGCAAAAAAGGGCGATAAACATCCCCGTTCCTGAAATCAGTCCAAGTTCTGCAACCCCTGAAAAATCTGTAGGCATGAAGCTGTAAAAGCCGATGCTCGTTGTTATGGCGCACAATACCAGGGAAGGGCCAACATCCTTTGCCGAATCTAAAAGGGCCTGTGGCGAAGGAAAGCCACAAAAAAGCAACTCCCTGTATCGTAGACAGAAATGTATGGCATAATCAACACCAAGGCCAATGAAAAGGACTGCAAAGGCCACGGAAATCATGTTCAGATGCCCTATCACCGCAGTGGCAAAGGATGCGGTGAGGATCAGACCCATTACAAGAGGCACAAGGGTAGCCACTACGAGCCTAAGGGACCCCAGACCTGTAAGAAGCACAATGCTTACCATAAATAGGGAGAGAATGCCTGCCAGCTTGGCACCTTTTGTGACACTACGCAGCTCGTCATACTGCATGGGGATATCGCCTGTTAACATTACGTTAACACCCCTTGATGGCGTGAGATTCAGCCTCCGGGCCATATCTTTGATGGTGCCTATGGCCTCCTTGCCTGGAAGAAGAGACTCGTAGCTTACGTTCGGCTGAACGAGTATGAGCTGCATTGACCTGTGCTGTTTCTTGCCAGCCATGAGCCTTACCCAAGACATCTGGTAAAACCTGCCCTGTTCAAGGGCCTCAAATGTACGATCAAGTTCCTGAAAAACCGTTTTCAAGCCAAACTGTTGGCCTTTTCTCAACTCTATCAAGGCATCTGCAAGGACGTTAAAGAAACTTGCTATATCTGTACGCTCTACAAGGCTTGCCAGGATGGGCTGGGCAGCAGCCAGACTGTCTGCCAGTCTTTCAAGCTCATCTACAGAAAGAAAAAGAAGGCCATTTTTCTTGAAAAAGGTGTCATCTCCAGGCATATAGACCCATGGAAACATTTTAGGTTTTTTTCTCAGGGCAGCAGCCAACCTGTCCCTGGCATCCATGGCTAGATCTGGGCTAAGGCCTTCCAGCACAATGACTATCTGGTTATAAGAGTGTGGAAACTCCTTTTTAAAATGGCGATATACCTTGAGATAACCAAGATCCTTGGAAAGCATCACCGAGGTGTCAGTGATGACTCCAAGATTTTGTACTGAATAAAGGGCAGATACTGATGTAATAAAGAGACCTGCCAGCAAAACCAGCCGTGGCCTGGAAATTACAAGACCAACCCATTTAATTACAAGGGATCTGATTAGCGCCCTTATTTGAGAAATCACGGTTTAGGTATTCCCTGCATCTTTTTACAAAATTTTCTGCCACAAGCGGATTGCTGTCAAAATGGATATGAATATAACTGGCAAAGACGTTCTTGTATACAAAGTGTGGCACCTCTACCAACTTACCAGATGCATCATAAACCCTTAGATAAGGCCATGGAGGAAATATCTCAGAAAGCACTCTAGAATACCTAAATTCATGCCCCCTGAAGCTGATCCCCCTATCTCCAAGGACACATGACCTGTCTAGATGCGCCTGTCTGTATCCCAAGGCCTGAAATCTGTTTTCCATGGAAAAGCACGAATTAAAAAGGCCACACCACTCAAAAAGCCCCTCTTCCACCAAAAGCCCCTTACCGAGAAACATAAAGCCGCCACACTCCGCTAACACAGGGATGCCCCGATCTATCTCCTCTTTTAATCTTTGACAGAAAGCCTGATTACGGGCCAACTCTTTGGCATAAAGCTCTGGATAGCCGCCCCCAAGATATACACCACAGGCACCCTCGGGAAGGGAGTCTCCAGAGGATGGTGAAAAATGGCAAAGCTTGGCTCCAAGGGCCTTTAAAATATCCAGATTCCTTTGATAGTAAAAACAAAAAGGTTTATCCCTAGCTACAGCAATTTTGACTTTAGAAACCTCAGGAACACAGGAAGTATCGGCGAAGAGAGTGCCGTCATGTTCATGTAACAGCAAGGAACGATTCGAGCTATATCGAGACACGGTCTCTAAAAGACCGTCCAAATCCATCTCTTTTTCTACCAGATTGCCCAATCCTTCCACTAACCTATCCCAATTTTTGTGCTCTCTTGCAGTCACTAGACCAAGGTGTCTGGAAGGAAGCTTGATCTCTGTCCTCCTTTTAACAGTCGCCACAAAAGGTAGTTTCAGCTCTTTCAGGGCCTGTTGCAATATCTCTTTATGCCGCTCACCGCCTACCATATTAACTATCACCCCTGCCACCTTCAACGAGCTATCATATTCAACGTATCCCTTAACCATTGCACATATGCTTCTTCCAACACCTCTTCCATCAGCCACAAGAAGCACGGGCACGCCTAACACCTTTGCAATATGGGCGGCAGAGCCTTTTTCAGAGCCTCCAGAGGCCCCGTCAAAAAGCCCCATTGCACCTTCAATGATTGCGATATCGCAATCCCTGGAACCAGCATGAAATACATCTACCAAGGCCGACTCAGGCATCATCCAGCCATCAAGATTATGACTGGGTCTTCCACAAATCAGGCTGTGAAATCCAGGATCGATAAAATCAGGACCTGTCTTGAAAGGCGCCACCTTTAATCCACGTCGTCTAAAGGCGGCCATCAACCCAAGAGCAACGGTTGTCTTTCCACATCCGCTCTTGGTTCCTGCGATGACAAAGGCAGGAGGAGCACCTAACATGTAAGGTGTATGGCAAGACTTACCTGTTCCGGCCCCATTTTATCTACAAGATCGTTAAAGACCTCCACGGCCTTGGCTGACCTATGAGCCTCAAGCCTTATTCCAAGGTTGTTGAGATGCTCTTTTACTTTTGGATGGATACGCATTACCCCTGCAGAACCTGTACCAACCACAAGTACCCTAGGAGAGGCTTCAAGAACATCCCTGATATCTTCCAATTGAAGAAGATGACCTTCTCTACGCCACCAATTTGGAATAACCTTTCCCTTTATAATCTTTATGTCTCCCGTATACGGTTTGCCATCTATCTCTATTTTGCCAAAACTGTAATCTGTTACCTTCATGACTAGTTCGTACCCGTGTTCAGATATTATTATAGAAAAATTATTTGATTTATGTTTTTGGGCTTCGTTGTTTTATCAAATAAAAAAAGACAAACAACGAGCATCATGTTGTTTGTCTTTAAGAAGAATGGCCTTTCTTTTTCTTAGGACTTCTTTTTTCTTCCCCTGCTACCAGTCTTTTTTGTAGTTTTGCCATCTTCATCTTTTATAGGGAGTCCTTTAGATTTAAGATATTCGATAATTGGATTGGGACGTTTGGCAGTTTTCTTTGGAAGATCAATGTGTTTCCTTAACTCGCTGACAATCTTTGACACTTGAAACTTACTGATTCCAAGTTTCTCTGCAATTTCGCTAGCAGTCATTTCAGCATAATTTTTATGAACAAATTCCACATCTTCTTTGGTATAAGGTCTGCTTCTCTTTCTCGCCATTTTTACCTCCACTTAGCAGCATTTATTAATTTCAGGCTATATTAGTCCAACATCGGTGTCAAGACAAAGAATAAACAGTTATATAAATTAGCATGAAAGGTCTTGAAAAATATTGTGAACCTTTTCTAAACATTGATTGTTGGTCAAGTCGAATTTAATCGGTGTGATAGTAATAAACCCCTGCTTGAGCCAGTAGATATCTGTATCTCGAACCCGAGTCCAGTCTATATCTGATGAACACTGCCAGTAGTAGATGTTACCCCTTGGATCTAGCCTCTTTTCAAACTTTTCCTTAAATGGATTTGTGCATTGTCTTACTACCTTAATACCTTTAATTTGGTTTGCTGGCACTGAAGGAATATTTACATTTAGTGCCAGACAATCTCTTTCAGGTGTTAAGAACTTCTTAGTCAATTCAACAGTAAAAAATGCCGCATAGCAATAATCATGGTCTTCAAAACTATCCATAGATACTGCTATAGAGGGTATACCCAAAATCGCTGCCTCTGTAGCTGCAGATACAGTGCCTGAATAGAGTACATTTATTCCAGTATTGGCACCTCTGTTTATCCCCGAGACAACCATATTAGGCCTTTTTTCAAGGAGGGCGTTGACTGCCAATTTTACGCAGTCTGCCGGAGTTCCATTGATAGACCAACCAAAGGGCTGACCACCCATAAAAACATGTCTGATCTTTATTGGATCAGACAGGGTAATGGCATGACCTACAGCACTTCTTTCACTGTCCGGGGCCACTACAGTTACATTGAAACCACCTGAACGAAAGGCCTCATAAAGAGCACACAGCCCTGCAGCATGAATGCCATCATCGTTTGTTATTAGTATGTCCATGACCCTATTGCCTTAACAAGCAGAATCTATTCTGCTTAGAATCTCCTTCATGATCCTTGCAGGAATCTGGCCAGGGGCTGAAGAAAGATTCGCCTCAATGGATGCAAAGGTCAAAAAGGAGCCAAGATATGTACAAAAGACTCTACTGTAGCACCCATGTCTTCCCATGCAAAAGGCAATGAGCTTTTTGCCCTTCTCTTCAGCCTTAGGATAGAGCATGGCAAGCCTCAAAAAATCCATACTGTTTGAGGCATGGGTGACAATCTTCAGTATGTGGGGCCCTTGGGATGCCATGTTGTCAAAAAGTGCAAGCAACTGGCTGGACGAAGGGGTTTTTTTAAAATCGTGATGTGAAAGAATAACCTGTGCACCCAGGTTTTTAGCAAACTCAAAGAGTCTTTCTTTTAAGGCCGTTTCTGTTGCCTGTTCAATATCAACAAAATCTGCTCCACATTCTAGCGCCATTTCCAAAAGGGCTATCCGTTTGTCCTCGTTCCCTTGAAATCCACCACCTTCCCATGAGGCCCTGTTGGTAGCTATGACAGGCAAACCCGCCTGAACGATGATCTGCTTAAGAAGACGGGAATCAAGCCCTTTTATCAGATCCAGCCTCAACTCAACTATGTCACAAAGACCATGGATCTTTTTTAGCAAGGAGGTTATCTGCTTTTCATCATTTCCAAAAACAGGAATACAGATCATAAAAACGGCCCTTAGGTATTCTTTAAAAAATTAAAAAGGGCTGCAAAAAGAGCAGCCCTTAAAAACTATTGGAGATATGGATCAGAATCAGTGTCTATGGTTGCAAGATACTTTGTAATGGCAGCATCATAGGCGCTAGTTGTGGCAAAGACCTTTTTGGCAAGCTCAAACCTGGTTTTGATGGTAGTGGCCCCCTGGTTTTCCCTCATCTCTTTTAAAACCTTGTCATAGTCAGCAGGATCTACCACTACAGTTACGTATCTAAAATTTTTTGCTGAAGAACGAAGCAGGGTTGGACCACCAATATCTATGTTTTCTATGGCCTCAGCCAGAGTAACCCCTTCCTTGGCAACAGTTTTTTCAAAGGCGTATAGATTAACCACTACAAGATCTATCTCTGGGATACCATTTTCCTTCATCTGTGTCATATGTTCCGGATTGTCCCTTATTGCAAGTATGCCTCCATGAACCTTTGGATGCAGGGTCTTGACCCGTCCGTTCATCATCTCTGGAAAACCAGTAAGATCGGATACATCCTTAACCTTCACTCCTGCCTCTCTGATAACCCGTGCGGTACCACCTGTTGAGACAATCTCGACTCCCATTTCCTCCAAGGCTTTGGCAAACTCCTGAACTCCACTCTTGTCCGTGACACTAATTATCGCTCTTTTTATCTTGGCCATCTGAACATCCTCCCTTAAAAATATTTTGCTAATCTGCCTGAGACCACTTTTGCCACTGTTATAACCCTGCCAAAGATCGGCTGCAAGGATATACAGGCACCTAATATCACTCTACCTTCAAAGACATCCCAAGCCGACCTGCTGCACCGGTTTCAGGATCAAAACCATCTATTTCAAGATGGTATTTTCCAGGTCTCACTGAAGGCAACCGACACAAAAACTGGCTTGCCTGGCCTGTATAGGAACAGTTTAGCTGACAAATTTCCCTATCTTTTTTAAAAAGGCGCAGCCGAACCCTGAACCTTTCAGGGTCAAACCGTCCTCCAGCACAGGTGGGGCATCCGCAATCCAGTGTTATCTGAAACTTTAGAACAACATGATCTCCATTCTTCTTCACAGAACCTGAGAAAAAATTTATTGGCTGAATGGAAAGTTGCACCATTTACACATCCATCGATTCCATCCTTCAAAACCCCAGACTTAGTCTGGCCTATTTTACTTCATCCCAGTTCTTGCCAACGCCTACAGAAACCTCAAGGGGAACCCTAAGCTTGACAACGTTTTCCATTATCTCCTTAAGGATCATCGCAATATTTTCAGCCTCTTTCTCAGGACACTCCACCACCAGCTCGTCATGAACCTGCAGAAGCATTTTGGCCCTGCCACCCTCCTGTTCAAAGCGATCGTGTACCTTCAGCATGGCAAGCTTGATAATATCTGCTGCACTGCCCTGAATGGGAGTATTTATAGCTGTCCTTTCTGCAAACTGTCTCACATTGCGGCTCCTTGCATTAATATCCTTTATATAGCGCCTTCTTCCAAGGATTGTCTCCACATATCCCTGTCTTTTGCAAAGGGCAACCGTCTCCTTCATGTATTCTTTCACGCCAGGATGTCTTTCAAAGTATGCATCTATAAAGCTTTTGGCATCGCTCCTTGATATTCCAAGTTCCTTGGCAAGACCAAAGGCGCTCATACCATAGATTATGCCAAAGTTGACAGTCTTTGCTACACGCCTCATGTCAGGAGTGACAAACTGGGGGTCCACCTGGAATATCAGGGAAGCGGTTCTCTTATGTATGTCCTCACCCTTTTTAAAAGCGGCAACAAGGTTTTCATCCTTGCAGTAATGGGCGAGAACACGCAGATCTATCTGGGAATAATCAGCTGCCACAAACAACATCCCCGGTCCGGCAACAAAAAGTTCCCTGA
Source organism: Deltaproteobacteria bacterium (assembly GCA_027067775.1). Lineage (GTDB taxonomy): Bacteria > Desulfobacterota > Dissulfuribacteria > Dissulfuribacterales > QOAL01 > JAADCZ01. The sequence continues at coordinate 5,494 of JAMOVK010000015.1, read as the reverse complement.
TCCTCCGTCCTTCCTCGGTTCTTATAGGTATGTTTTGTAGATTGGGCTCACTAGAAGACAGCCTTCCTGTTGCGGTAACCGTCTGATTAAAGGATGTGTGTATACGCCCGGTTTCCGGATTTATCTCCCTTTCTAACCCGTCTATGTAGGTGGACTTGAGTTTTGCGAGATTTCTATAGTTTAAAAGCACCTCTGGAAGGGGATGAAGCTTTGCCAAGGATTTCAGAACCTCAACATCTGTAGAATAGCCGGTCTTTTTTCTGGTCTTTTTGAGCTGGGGAAGATTTAGTTTTTCAAAGAGGATCTCAGCAAGCTGACGGGTGGAATTAACATTAAAGGTACAACCTGCAAGATCGTATATTTTTTCTTTTAAGGCCTGAAGACGCTGGGAAAGAGCCTGACCAAGCCGTTTCAGCCCCTGTCTGTCTACAAGGATACCGTTCATCTCCATGCTGGCAAGCACCTTTATAAGAGGCACCTCAACGTTGTAATAGAGATCCCATAGACCCTTTTCCCTCAAGGCCTTGTGGAACCTGTCTTTGACAAGGGCTGTGACATGAACGTCTTCACAGGCATACTTCTTTGCCCTTTCTAGATCTACATAGGAAAAATCCATTCCCTTTTGAAGATCCTTTGTGACCTCCTTGTAAGATATCATCTTGTGGCCAAGCACGTCCTTAGCAATCTCGTCGAGGTTATGACGTCTCTTGGTAGGATCAAGCAGATAGGAGGCAACCATGGTATCACCTCCTACCTTCTTCATGGGCAAGCCGTGCCGCCCAAGGACTATAAGATCATATTTGATATTCTGACCGATCTTTTCCACAGACCCATCAGCCAGCAAGGGACCCAGAACCTCTCTCAGGCTTCCAAGATCCATCTGTAATACCTGTTCCCTGTGAGCAACCGGGATATATATGACTTCAGGAGGCCTGAAACACAAGCCCACTCCAACAAGACGCGCCTCCATAGGGTGCTGACTTGTTGTCTCTGTATCTATGACAAGACATTTGCATAAGACATTGGCCCTGATCCACTGCTCAAGTTTTTTTTTATCCTCGATTACCCTGTAGGCCTTGTCAGATAACACCCTTGCATCTGAGACCATTGGGATCAGGCTTTCAAAATCAAGTTCCCGGAAAATCTCAAGAAGCCTCTTGTCGTCTCTCTCCCGCCTTTTTAGGCTTTCCAGTTCTATTTCCTCTGGGATGCCGTCATCAAGGCTTGCTAGCCTTTTCCAAAGAGGCAGCCGATCCTTGTTCTCCAAGAGTCGTTCCTTTAGTTTCCCCTTTTTCAGCTTGTCTAAATTCTTGACAAGATTTTCTATGGAACCAAACTCCCTTATCAGTTTTAGGGCAGTCTTGGGCCCCACCCCTGGCACGCCTGGAATGTTATCAGAGGCATCCCCTGAAAGCGCTTGCACATCTGGATACTGGTGAGGTTCGATGCCGTATTCCTTTCGAAAGGAATCCAAGTCTGTGATACTGTCTTTCATTGGATCCCACAGAATTACATTCTCAGACACCAGCTGGCGCATATCCTTGTCTCCTGTGACAAGTACAACCTTGTAACCCCTCTTATTTCTAAATTTCTTTGCCACTGCAGCCATTATGTCGTCTGCTTCAAACCCCTGGATCTCCATTTGAGCAATTCCAAGGGCATCCAATATCTTTCTTACATAGGGAACCTGAACGGAAAGATCATCTGGCATGGGTGGACGGTTGGCCTTGTACTGGTCAAAGAGTTCGTGCCTGAAGGTTGGTCCCTTGGCGTCCCAGGCCACAAGAATATAGTCGGGATCCTTTTCCCGTAGAATCTTTAACATCATGTTTGTAATCACATAGATGGCTCGGGTTGGAAGACCGCTGGAACTTGTAAACTCTCTATGGGTTGAAAAATAGGCCCTGTAAAGATAGGAGCTGCCATCGACCACGTAAATGGTCTTTGTATCTTTTGCATCGCCTCTGGCTTTTTGAGCTTGCACATCCTTGCTTGTCTGAGTTACTGACCCATTATTTGACTTTTCCATGATGGTTAAGTATCCTGCCCCGTTGGAAAAGTAAAGAGGGAGTGACAGCAATGGCTACAGTAGTTGTAGTTGGAACCCAGTGGGGTGACGAAGGAAAGGGCAAGATTGTAGATCTTCTTACAGAGCATGCAGACCTGATCATACGGTTCCAGGGAGGGAACAATGCAGGTCATACCTTGGTAGTAGATGGAGAAAAATACATATTTCACCTTATTCCTTCTGGCATCCTTTACGAAGACAAAAAGTGCGCCATAGGAAACGGTGTAGTGCTTGATCCGTCTGTTTTGATAGAAGAGCTTGACGAACTTGCCAAAAGGGGCAGAAATGTCAGTCCGGACCGTTTCAAGATAAGCTTTAATACCCACCTGATCATGCCCTATCACAAGGCATTGGATCATGCTCGAGAGGCGGCAAAGAGCGAAGGCAAAAAGATTGGCACAACCGGTAGGGGTATAGGTCCCTGTTACGAAGACAAGATCGTAAGAAACGGCATAAAAGTTGGAGATTTGCTGGACCCTGAACTGTTTAGGGAAAAGCTTGAGTCCAACGTGGCTGAAAAAAACTTTCTCCTTACCAAGCTGTTAAATGCAGATGGCCTGGATGCAGAACCAATCTATAAGGAATACATGGCCTTTGCAGAAAGACTTGAGCCTTATATAGACAATGTTTCAATGCTGATTGATGAAACCAGAAACAGGGGCGGAAACATCCTTTTTGAAGGTGCCCAGGGAACGCAACTCGACATAGATCATGGTACCTATCCCTTTGTCACTTCATCAAATACGGTTGCAGGAGGTGCCTGCTGTGGGGCAGGTATAGGGCCAAGCAACATCGACTTTGTTGTTGGGATCTGCAAGGCATACACCACACGGGTGGGAGGCGGACCCTTTCCAACTGAACTTTTCGACGAAACAGGAGACCTTATACAAAAAAAAGGGGCCGAGTTTGGAGCCACCACTGGCAGAAAGAGACGCTGTGGCTGGTTAGACGGAGTTGTGTTAAGTGATGCCGTGCGTCTTAATGGCCTTAACGGCCTTGCCATAACAAAGCTGGACGTCATGAGCGGTATAGACCCGGTCAAAATATGCCACCAATATCAGGTAGATGAGGAAATCTTTAACTACATGCCTTCTAACATAAGAAAGGTGGAACGCATAAAGCCTTCTTACAGGGAAGTCCCTGGCTGGCAGGAAGACATAACCGCTGTTAGAACATTTGAAGATCTCCCGGCCAACGCTCGCAACTATATCAAAACAATAGAGGAGATGTCAGGCACACCGGTAATAATAGTTTCGGTTGGACCTGACAGGGATCAGACCATTTTGTTAAAGAATCCCTTTGAAGGCAGCATCAGTGACAAGTGAACCTGAGAAAAATTTTGTGGCCAGGGGTATCTGATTACCTCTGGAATGACTGGCGCTGGCAGTTTAAACACCGCCTAAAGGGTGCCGAGGGACTATCTAAACTCGGCACCCTTCTCAAAAAAGACCTTTCTTATCTAAAGGCCGTCATAAAACAGTACAAGTGGGCCTCTACTCCCTACTATGTTAACCTCATACAAAACAAAAACCTTCTACAAGATCCTATTGGACGACAAATAGTTCCCTGTCAAGACGAAATTGGTCTAGACGATAACACTGATGGAGTAGACCCTCTAAAAGAGCGCCTCTATAGCCCCATTCCTGGACTAATCCACAGATATAAAGATCGTGTGGTCATACTTGCTTCAGGTATATGTGCCAGTTATTGCAGGCATTGCAACAGGAAAAGGACATGGAGAAGGCGTGAACATACTCCGTTGACAGATGAAGCACTGGATAGGATAAGAAGATATATTGGGTCTAATACCAAAATAAGGGAGGTCCTTGTATCTGGAGGAGATCCGCTCCTACTTCCATTAACAAGACTGAAAAGGCTTATTGAAACACTTCGTTCTATACCAACCCTAGAGGTAATCCGCATCGGGACCCGGGTGCCTGTGGTGCTTCCCATGAGAATTAGTAATGAACTGTGTGCGCTACTTAAAGACAACAGACCCCTGTGGCTAAACACACACTTCAATCATCCAAGAGAGATAACACCTGAGACAACACGGGCAATAGACAAAATCCAGCTTGCAGGCATTCCAGTTTCAAACCAGACGGTACTCCTTAAGGGGGTCAATGACAACCTTGAAACTCTCCATCACCTTTTCTGCAGACTCCAATCCATAATGGTACGGCCTTACTACCTTTTTCAGTGTGACCAGGTAAACGGCACCAGACACTTTTGGGTACCTCTTTCAAGGGGGATAGAAATCATGGAACAGATGTGGGGAGATACAGGAGGGATGTGTATTCCCAACTTTGTAGCTGATCTTCCTGGCGGTCATGGCAAGGCCAGACTCATGCCATCACAGATTTTGGAAATGGAAGCAGGGAAGGAGTGCGTTTTTTATACCTTTGACAAAAGGCTGGTGAAGATAAACTGTCCCTGAAAAATGGATTTGCTTGGCTGATCTAGTTCTCACTTTTAAGCCCTTTATCACGCCTTTTAAACCACTTTTCGTGTCCGTAAAGCTTATCCAGGCATTCAGGACAGAGGGCATGGCTGAATCTGGCGTCAGAATGTTTTGAGATGTAACTTTCTATCTGGTTCCAGTAGCCCTTATCATCTCTAACCTTTTTGCAATTTGCACATATGGGAATAAGACCAGTCAATATCTTAATCTCGTTCTTGGCACTTTTTAGTTCTTCAAACTGGTTTTTCAGCAGCTGGTTGGCCTTTTTAAGCCTGTCCTCTTCCATTTCAAGACGGTGCATCAGGTAAAAATTTTTCCTCGCAAAATACTCCATGCTATAGTTGGCAACAGCTCCAATCAAAAATGCACCAACAAGAGAAAACCAATAGGACAAGGCCACAGACAACGGGCAGTTGGTTAAAAATATGATGGTGACCCCAAACATGCCAAGCACCAGGAGATGTGTTGCAAAAGCCCATACAAACCTTGCCCTAATCAACGTAAGTCCGAAAAAAATGACCAACATGTTTCCCATGAAGTAGTAATATTTATTCGGCTCTGTCCCTATAACAATCATCCAAAAAATTCCAAATGCAGATGTTGCAATTAAAACGGCGATCGTAGCCTGCCAGTATCTGGAAAAATCTTTGTAAAAAGAAAAGATGATGCCTGCAGTTAATACAGGGATTACCAGTAAAAAACGGATCTGCCAAAGCTGCTCCTTGACCTCCGGCATGAACATGGCGTCCAAAATGCCAAAGATTGAGTAAAGAAATATGCCAAAGACAAACCCCCAGCGAAAGACAGGAAGAGAATGAACAAAAAAATACCGTTGAAACTCCCCTTCAAGTTGCGTATCCGGCCCACTAAATCTAAGTGTTACTGGATGCAGATTCATACATTATAAACTAATTCATTTTTCTATATTTGATAAGATTGTTCATGGGATAAAATATGTCCGTCTA
>JAMOVK010000014.1 GCA_027067775.1 Deltaproteobacteria bacterium | reverse complement strand
ATAGAGGAAGAGCTTGGCCCCACGGATTTTTCCTTTTCTCAACTACAGGTTGTCAAAAGGATTGTACACGCCACTGCTGATTTTGATTTTGCCAAGAACATCAGGTTCCATCCAGAGGCTATAGATACGGCTGTAACGGCCATAAAGGCTGGATGCCCAATAGTCACAGATACCCAAATGGCCACCTCTGGTATTAGTAGGTCCCTCCTCCCAGAGTGTGTCACAGTTACATCCCCAATGGGTACGCAGGAGTGTCGCAGCCTGGCAGAGAAAACAGGGGGAACAATGGCCGAGGCCGCGATGGAGATAGCTGCAAAAGGAAGGCCTGGAATAGTAGCTGTTGGCAATGCCCCTACTGCCCTTTTGAGGCTGATTGATATGATGGAGGAAGGGCGTTTTTTCCCAAAACTGATAATTGGAGTCCCGGTAGGATTTGTTAATGCCCTGGAATCAAAAGAAGAGCTTGTGGCCCGCTCCAAGGTTCCCTTTATAACATGTCTTGGAAGAAAAGGTGGAACGCCTGTTGCTGTTGCAGCACTCAACGCCCTTATAAGGCTTGCACTCTGATTAGGGTTTTATCAGGGTCTTGAACAAATTTTTTCTTGTGTTAAAGCTGTCAAAAGTAACGTTTTTGTGAATCTATTTTCTCGGACTTTTTAGATACAGGTCCGAAATAGGCTGGGAGGAGCACAGGAACCATGTGGAATCAAATTGAGGGGGCTCCAAGGGAGGAGCTTGAAAGGCTACAGCTTAAAAGACTTCAGGATACGGTTCAAAGGGTTTATCATTTGGTGCTTTTTTACAGGGAAAAATTTGATGAACTTGGCATAAGACCAGAGGATGTCAAATCTTTGGATGATCTCCAGAGACTGCCTTTTACTACCAAGCAGGACCTTAGGGATCATTATCCCTTTGGACTTTTTACAGTGCCATTGGATCAGGTGGTCAGGATACATTCATCTTCAGGCACTACTGGTAAACCCACTGTGGTAGGTTACACCCGACACGACATGGACGTGTGGATAGAGGTAATGGCCAGGACCATGTCAATGGTTGGAGCGGGGCCGCAAGATGTCGTACATAACGCCTATGGATACGGGCTTTTTACCGGTGGGCTTGGTTTTCATTATGGAGCAGAGAAGGTCGGTGCCGCTGTGGTTCCTTCAAGTGGGGGCTTTACAAAGAGGCAGCTTCTTTTAATGAAGGACTTTGGTGCAACCATTCTGTGTTCAACCCCCTCTTTTGCCCTTCATATGGCAGAGGTGGCAAAGGACGAGGGGTACGAGCTCAAAAAGGATTTTGGGATAAGGGCAGGATTCTTTGGCGCAGAGCCTGCAAGTGAGGGGCTGAGGCAGGCCCTCAGAGACGAGTGGGGCCTTGTATATATTGAGGCCTACGGGCTTTCTGAAATCATAGGGCCTGGAGTTGCGGCAGGATGTCCATATGGGCATCTGCATGTCTTTGAAGACCACTTTATTCCTGAAATAATAGATACTGAAACCGGTCAGGTTCTTCCTGACGGTACTGAGGGAGAGCTGGTGTTTACTACTGTTACCAAACAGGCCCTTCCCATCATACGTTACAGGACAAAGGACATAACTGTCCTTCACAGGGAGCCGTGCAAGTGTGGCCGTACACTGACTATCATGGAGTCTGTAAAGGGACGGGCCGATGACATGCTTATTGTAAATGGTGTCAATGTCTTTCCTTCACAGGTAGAGCATGTACTTACCAAAGTGGAAGGCGTCACGCCAAACTATGTCATTGTCCTTGACAAAAAGGGTGTCCTTGACAAACTGGAGGTATGGGTTGAGGTGGATGACCGTACCTTTGCAGATGGAATAGGGGCGCTTGAGCAACTCAAGACCAGGCTTCAGCAGGAGATGCTAAACGACCTTTACATAAACGTCAGGATAAAACTGGTGGAGCCCAAGACCCTTGAAAGAAGTATGGGCAAGGCAAAGAGAATCATAGACAAGAGGGAAGCAGAGGGGTTGCAAAAATGATTAAAAAATACGGTATAAAACAGTTATCCATCTTTTTAGAGAACAGGAAGGGAAGGCTTCTTGAGGTAACCAAGGCCCTTAAAGACGCGGCAATAAACATCAGGGCCCTTGCCCTGGCCGAGTCTGCTGAGTTTGGGATACTGAGGCTGGTGGTGAACAATCCTGAAAAGGCCAAGAGTGTCTTGTCATCTGCCGGATTTACCTTGAGGGAACAGGATGTGTTTGCTGTGGAGGTCCCGGATGAGCCAGGCAGTTTCTACACTGTGGTAAAGGTTCTTTCAGACTCGGATATAAACATTGATTATACCTATGCCTTTGTTGGCGGAAGCAGTAAGGCGGTTCTTATCTTTAAGGTCCCTTCCCAGATGTTGGAGGCTGCTCTGGATGCCTTGGAAAAGGCGGATATCAAGCTTGTAGAGCCCATGTTTTTCTATGATTAGCCTTTGAACCCAGAGATGCCAGGGTCTTGGTTGAGATCCTGGCTTTGTTATAGTCCTTGGTAACATATTACAATCTGATATGACGGAAGGCAGAGATGAAGACTAAATTCATATTTGTTACAGGCGGTGTTTTATCATCCCTTGGCAAGGGCCTGGCTGCCGCTTCTATAGGGGCACTTCTTGAGGCACGGGGTCTTACAGTAACGCTTCAGAAGCTTGATCCCTATATCAATGTGGACCCTGGCACCATGAATCCGTTTCAGCATGGTGAAGTCTTTGTAACCGATGACGGAGCAGAGACGGATCTGGACCTAGGCCATTATGAACGTTATACCAGCGCCAAGTGTGGACAGCGCCACAACTATACATCAGGGCGGATATACTACAGTGTCATTACCAAGGAGAGGGCAGGAGACTATCTTGGGGGAACCGTTCAGGTTATTCCTCATGTAACCGACGAGATCAAACAGGCCATTTTACAGCTAAATGGTGAGGCAGACATAGCCATTGTAGAAATTGGAGGAACCATTGGTGACATAGAGGGCCTGCCGTTTATAGAGGCCATTCGTCAGCTGCGGGGTGATCTTGGAAGAGATAACACCCTGTATATCCATGTCACTTATGTGCCCTTCATAAAGGCAGCAGGCGAGCTTAAGACAAAGCCAACCCAGCACAGTGTCAAAGAACTACGCTCAATAGGTATCCAACCAGACATAATCCTTTGCCGAACAGAGATGGATCTTGCCCCTGAGATCAAGGCCAAGATAGCCCTTTTTTGTGATGTTAAAGAAGACAGGGTTATTACTGCCAAGGACGTAAAGTGTATTTACGAGGTTCCCCTTTGTTTTCACAGAGAAGGCTTGGATGAAAGGATTGTGGAGAGTCTTAACATCTGGACCAGGCAGCCATTACTTACTGCCTGGGAAAATCTCATGGCGCGGATAGAGCAGCCCCAGTATTCTGTAAAGATCGCCATGGTCGGAAAGTATGTTAATCTGCGGGAGTCCTACAAAAGTCTGAACGAGGCCCTTTTTCATGGCGGTGTGGCAAATAATACTAAGGTGGAGATCGATTTTATAAATTCTGACGAGGTGAGGGGACAGGAGCTAGAGGCAAGACTTTCAGGGTTGGACGGTGTTCTGGTTCCTGGAGGCTTTGGAAGTCGAGGAATACCTGGAAAGCTTGAGGCCATACGCTTTGCCAGAGAGAATAAGACCCCATTTTTTGGCATATGTCTTGGAATGCAGCTTGCTGTCATTGAATTTGCAAGACATGTGGCAGGTATCTCCATGGCGGACAGCACCGAGTTTGCCCCTAACACTCCTGATCCGGTTATCTATCTTATGAAGGAATGGTACGATTACAGGACGGATACTGTCCAAAAAAGAGATGAAAACAGTCAGATGGGCGGAACCATGCGGCTTGGAGCCTATCCCTGCAAGCTAGTCCATGATACCACAGCCTATGGAGCCTATCAGAAGGAAGAAATCTTTGAAAGGCATAGACATCGTTACGAGTTTAACAACTCCTATAGACAGCCTCTTGAGGATGCTGGCCTGAAAATATCAGGTCTCAGCCCCAATGGGGAATTGGTGGAGATAGTCGAAATAGATGATCATCCCTGGTTTCTAGGGTGCCAGTTTCATCCTGAATTCAAGTCCAGACCCCTTGACCCTCATCCGCTTTTTGTCTCTTTTATAGGAGCGGCCCTTAAGAGGAAATATGACAGAAAGTAACAGTCCTGCTCCGATATCTGTTGGAGATGTTCAGGTTGGGCCTGGTTCAAGGCCTTTGCTCATAGCTGGCCCGTGTGTGCTGGAAAATCTACCCATTGCCCTTGAAATAGGCATTTTCATGAAAGAGGCCGCTGAAGAAAACGGTTTCATTTATATGTTTAAGGCCTCCTTTGACAAGGCGAACCGGACATCCATAAGTTCGTTCAGGGGCCCCGGTCTAAAAAAGGGGCTCGAAATCCTTGCGCAGGTCAAAGAGCAGCTCCAGTGCCTTGTTGTTACCGATATCCATCTGCCTGATCAGGCAGCTCCAGTGTCAGAGGTGGTTGACTGTATTCAAATCCCAGCCTTCCTGTGCAGGCAGACAGATCTTTTGGTGGCAGCCTCTCGTACAGGCAAGGCGGTTAACATTAAAAAGGGTCAGTTTCTTGCTCCGTGGGATATGGGCAATGCTGTTGAAAAGGTCAAAGATGCAGGTAACAATAACATCCTGTTGACTGAGCGAGGTTCAAGTTTTGGTTACAACAATCTGGTGGTGGATATGAGATCCCTACCCATAATGAGATCCTTGGGCTTTCCTGTGATTTTTGATGCAACCCACAGTGTGCAGCTTCCCGGTGGTCAGGGGGGCTGTTCTGGCGGACAGCGGGAATTTGTTCCGTTTCTGGCAAGGGCAGCGGCAGCCTGCGGTTGCGATGGCATATTCATGGAGGTCTATCCTGAGCCTGACAAGGCCAAGTGTGACGGGCCAAACAGTTTAAGACTAGAAGATGCCGCGCTTCTTCTAAGGCAACTGAAACGGATTTTTGATATTACTTTGGATGAATACTGAAAACAAATCCCTGCCGAGTGAGATAATAGAAAAGGCAGCCAGGATAAGGCTCTTGGTTTTAGATGTGGATGGAGTCTTAACAGACGGTAGCATAGTCTATACAGGAACCGGTGAGCAGGTCCAGGCCTTTCATGTAAGGGACGGACTAGGAATTAAGCTTTTGGCTCTTCACGGCATTGAAACGGCGATTATCACCGCAAGGGCTTCTAGGGCCTTGGAAAAGAGGTGTCACGAGCTGGGTATAAGGCATGTGTTTCAGTCTGTGGGAGATAAGCTTGCATGTCTTGATGGGCTTCTTGCAGAGCTTGGCCTGGTCTATCATCAGGTTTGTGGTGTGGGAGATGACTGGGTGGATCTGCCCGTTCTAAAAAAGTGCGGTTTGTCTGTGACAGTAAAAGATGCGGCTACCTGTATGGGAAAATATGTGGATTATGTCACTGCACTGCCTGGAGGCAGAGGTGCAGTCAGGGAAATTTGTGAGATGATACTCCAGTCAAAGGGCCTGTTGGAAACAAGTATTAGGGCCTATCTTTGATCATCCTGAGAAGACCATCCCGTGAATAAAAAAATCACATTTTGGATTTCTGTTATCCTATTTACCGTTGTGGTGGGAATAATCTTTTTTAAGGGAGACGAACAGGAGCGGACCTTTTTTTCCCCTGAGCTGAAAAATATCAAGGCAGACCTTGTGCTGTATGGAGTGAGATACAGGCGGGACGCGCGTGACAGGGCCTCTCAGTGGTTGGTAAGGGCAAGGCTGGCCCGTTTTTATGAGAAAAAAAAAGAGGTAGAGTTTGAAGACGTTCACATCACTTTTCAACCTGGTAAGAAAAATCCAATCAGTGTAAAGGCCGACATAGGTAAATACCAGATCAAAAATGGAGTGGTATCTGTTTCGGGAAAGGTAAAGGTGACCGGTGTCAGGGATTATGTATTGGAAACGGAATTGCTTTTTTATTACCCTGATAAGAGCGTTCTTGAGGCGCCAGGAGATGTTAGGCTAGTCGGAGGGGATGGAAACGAGTTAATTGGCAAAAATATGGTTTACTCGTTCAAAGAGCACAAACTTTTGCTTTATTTTCCCAGGGCAATTATAAAAGAAGAAGATATACAGGCCTAAACGTAGATTTTTGATGAGGTGATTCTATCATGACAATAATATCTAAAAAAAGCGGTTTTGATATATTTTTCTGTATAATCTTGGCATCGTTTTTTTTGCTGGCATTTTCAAATGTTGGTCAATGTAAAGAGGCCTCAAAGGCCAAGTCAAAGCCTTCCCAGGCAATAAGGATAACCAGCGATAAAATGGAGGCTTACGATGAGAAGGGCACGGTGGTATTCATTGGCAATGTGATTGCCAAAAAAGGCAACCTGACTATTTATGCAGACCGTCTTGAGGTCTTTTATGGTCAGAAAAGGACAGCCGATAACAAGAAAAAAAGGATCCTTAAAAAGATAGTTGTAAAGGGACATTTGAAAATAGTTCAGGGAAGAAGAAAGGCAACTGCCAAAGAGGCTATTTACTATAAACCCCAGGAGAAGATAGTGCTTCTCAAAAACGCCAAGGTATGGGACGGCCCCAACAGTATAAAAGGAGACAAGATTGTTCTCTATGTCAATGAAAATCGTAGCGTTGTGGAAAGCTCGGGCAAGGAAAGGGTGGAGGCGGTTGTTTACTCAGAAGGAGACTGATGGCTGGTAAGAGCTGTCTTGAGGCCAAGGAACTCAAGAAGATATACAAGGGCCGGCCCGTAGTTGATGGAGTAAGTCTCGTTCTTGAAAGTTCATCCATTACCGGTCTTCTTGGGCCAAACGGAGCAGGCAAAACCACCACTTTTTATATGATAGCAGGGCTTATACGGCCAGATGGGGGAAGGGTTTTTCTGGATGGTATGGATATTACAGATATGCCGATGCACAGACGTGCCAACATGGGCCTGACCTATCTTCCCCAGGAGCCTTCTGTGTTTAGGAAGTTGACTGTATTTGAAAATATAGAGGTTGTTTTTGAAAACAAGGGTCTTCCCAAAAAGGAGCGTAAGTTAAAGGTGAAAGAGCTTCTTGAAGAGATGGGTCTTAGCTCTTTGGCTGCTCAGAAGGCAGAGTCTTTGTCAGGAGGAGAAAGACGCCGGGTAGAGGTTGCACGGGCTCTTGCAACCGACCCCAAATTTATTCTTCTTGACGAGCCTTTTGCAGGAGTGGATCCTTTGGCTGTTGCTGATATACAGTCCATTATCAAGGGGCTAAGATCCCGTGGTATCGGTATTTTTCTGTCAGACCACAACGTCCGGGAAACCTTGACTGTGTGTGACAGCGCTTATATTGTAAGTTCCGGCAAGGTCATAGAATTTGGCAGTCCGGAAAAGATTGCTAACAGCAAAATTGCCAGAAAGATTTATTTAGGAGAGGAATTTTCACTGTAAGTTATGGCCCTAGAACTAAAACAGAATTTAAAGCTGACCCAGCAGCTTGTCATGACGCCCCAGTTGCAGCAGGCAATCAAGCTGCTTCAGCTTTCTCGTCTCGAACTCATAGAAACAATTAATCAGGAGCTGGAGACAAATCCTCTGTTAGAAGAGGCCTCTACCTCAGAAATGGAACAGATAAGACAGGGTGAAGGGCAGGAGCAGGGCCGGGATGAGGAACAGATTCCAGGGCTTGCTGCTTCTGAGGCGGAAAAGACACCCTGGGATAAGGAGGCCATTAAAGAAACCAATTGGCAGGAGGTATGGGACGATGAGTACAGGCGTTCCCTGCCATCCTATTCTTTTGAGGAAAAAGAGGTCCCAAACTATGAAAATATAGTGGCCTCCAAGTCAGATCTGAAGGATCATCTTGCCTGGCAGCTTCAGATGTCAGGCATTTCAGATAAAGACAAAAAAATTGCAGGTTTTATAATTGGTAATCTTGACAGGGACGGATATCTCAAGGCCAGTGTTGAAGAGATTGCCCAAGATGCCGGAGTTGATCCCGAGGATGTGGAAAGGGTGTTGAAGAAGGTCCAGGAATTTGATCCAGTTGGTGTTGCCGCGCGGGATCTGAGGGAATGCCTTCTTATCCAGATAGAGCATCTTGGTATTGATGACCCATTGGTAAAGGAGCTGGTATCAAAGCACCTGCATCAGGTAGAGCTCCATAACTACCAGCAGATTGCAAAGGCTACTGGGAGAAGTCCTGAGGATGTGGTTAAGGCCATAGAGGTTATTAAGTCTCTAGAGCCAAGACCAGGCAGAGCCTACTCCTCGGAGGAGGTTCAGTATATTGTTCCAGATATTTATGTCTTCAAGGTTGGGGACGAGTACGTGGTTGCCCTAAATGAGGAAGATTTGCCCAACCTTCGTGTCAACTCTTACTACACAGAGGCTGCCAAGAATGGAGATGTGTCTCAAAAGGCAAAAGAGTTCATCAACGAAAAGATGAAATCTGCCGTCTGGCTGATTAAAAGCATCCATCAGAGGAAAAAGACCATCTATAAGGTTACTCAGAGTATAGTAAAATTTCAGAGGGAGTTTTTAGACAAGGGGATAGCATATCTCAAGCCCATGGTATTGAAGGATGTTGCAGAGGATGTTGGCATGCATGAATCCACTATTAGCAGGGTAACCAGTAATAAGTACGTACATACTCCCCAGGGAATTTTTGAACTCAAATTCTTTTTCAGTACAGGTTTGCCAAGAAAAGACGGTTCAAAGGATGTAGCTGCCCAGAGTGTTAAAGAGCGGATAAAAAGGCTTATAGAGAGTGAGGATCCAACAAAACCCTTTAGCGATAAGCAGATAGTAGAGATTCTGGCCAAGGATAACATCAAGATTGCCAGGCGTACAGTTGCCAAGTATCGGGATCTTATGGGGATTTTGCCATCCAGCAGAAGAAAGAGGCCCAAGGTTTGATTATCCACATATTGAAATGGAGGACAAATTTTTATGCAAATTAACGTGACATTTCGTCATATGGATCATTCTGATGAGTTGAAAAAATATATTAACGATAGATTTGCCCGTCTGAAAAAGTATTCAGACGCCCCAATGAATGTGAATGTTGTGCTGACTGCTGAGAAGTTTAGAAAGACAGCAGAGGTGGTCATCACTGGAGACGGAATCCGTGCAGCTGCAAAACAGGAGCATGATGACCTAAGGGCGGCTATTGACCTTGTGCTTGATAAGATCGAGCGGCAACTGAAAAAATTTCGGGAAAAGGTCAAAAATAGGCGGTCAGCAGGGCAAGGCACAGGCCCTGTTTCCGTGGTCTCTGGTGTTGAACCTGAGACAACTGAGGAAGACCAGGTAATAATAATCCAGAAAATAGACCCAAAACCCATGTCCATTGAAGAGGCTGCCGATCAGCTTCAGATAAGTGGAAAGGAATTTCTGGCATTCATAAATGCAGATACCAACAGGGTTAATGTTATTTACTGGAGAAAAGATGGTGGACTAGGGCTACTGGAACCTTAAGTGCGAATTTTAAATTATCTCCAAGAAGAGTGCATAATTTTCCCTCTGGAGTCTTCCTCAAAGAAAGATGTGATAAGAAGACTTGCAGCCAAGGCTGCTTCTTGCGCTGGAGACTTGTCTGAAGATGATGTTTACCGAGTGGTTACGGACAGGGAAGAGCTTGGTACTACAGCAATAGGAGGAGGAATCGCCATTCCTCATGCCAAGGCGGAAGGAATAGAAAGTCTCAAGGTAGTGGTTGCAGTGAGTAAAAAGGGCGTTCCTTTTGACGCGGTAGATGGAGAACCTGTCCATGTAATATTCATGCTTCTTGCACCAGAGGAATATACAACCAACTATCTAAGAGTACTGGCCAAGATTTCCAGGCTACTCAAAGATAGGGAGATGATAGACCAGCTAGTTAGGGCAGAATCTATCAAACAGATATTTTCTTTAATAGAAAAGGCGGAAAATAGGTTTTATGGTGTGCTAGTTTGACAAAGGGGCGTTCCAGAAACATCCAGACAGTCATTATTACCGGCATGTCCGGATCTGGGAAAAGTACGGCCTTAAGGGCATTTGAAGATATGGGCTATTACTGTGTGGACAATCTGCCCATAGCCCTTTTGCCAGACTTTCTGTCTCTCACAGAAAACAGCACTGCCATTCCAACCAGGGTGGCCTTGGTTATGGATGTGCGGGAAAAAGGCTTCCTGGATCAGTATGCCTCTATATTTTCCCAAGTAAAAGACCAAGACTTCCACTTAGAAGTTCTTTTCCTTGATGCATCTGACAACGTTTTGGTCCAAAGATTTAGCCAGACAAGGAGGAAGCATCCTTTGCAAAAAAAGGGTGATATCCTTGCTGCTATTGCAGAAGAGCGCAAGAGGCTTAGAGGGCTAAGGGAATTCGCAGACAACTATATTGATACCTCTAACCGGAATGTACACCAGTTACGTCAGGTAGTACTTGACATGTATTCCTTTAGGGAAGATCTTACACAGCCCCTCATCCATGTTATATCTTTTGGCTTTAAATATGGAGTGCCTGCAGATGCCAGCCTTATTTTTGACGTACGCTTTCTGCCAAATCCCTATTTTGATCCAAGACTCAGGTCCTTTTCTGGTCTAGATCAGGAGGTCTATGACTATGTACATGGAAAGGAACAGACCAAACAGTTCTTAGATCATCTTGAGTCCATGTTCTCTTTTCTCATCCCCCAGTACAGGGTTGAAGGCAAGGTCTACCTGGTAGTTGGCATAGGGTGTACCGGCGGCAGACACAGGAGTGTTGCCATTGCCCGCTGGTTGGGACAGATGTTTACACACAAAGGGGAAGAGGTTATTGTCACTCATCGAGATTTGGACAGAGAGGGTTGATTAATGATCGGGGTAGTGGTGGCAGCCCATGGCAGCCTTGCGCAAGAGCTTGTGCAAACAACCAGTTTTATTGTTGGAGAACAGGAAAACATAGTAGCCATTACTGTGGATCCTTCTGCCAGTGTTGATGAGATGAAAAATGCTATTAAAAAAGCTATTAGACAGGTGGACTCAGGAGATGGTATCCTCATTCTGACAGACATGTTTGGAGGTACGCCCGCAAACATGAGTCTTAGCTTTTTGGAAGAAGGCAAGGTAGAAGTAATAACCGGCGTCAACCTGCCTATGCTTATAAGATTGTCTCAGTGCAGAGAAGCTATGACTCTTGCAGAAGCAGCCCAGTCTCTGGTGGAATATGCTAGAAAAAGCATCAATCAAGCCACTCAGATTTTGCAAAGATAGCCGCCATATTTTTAATTGTTTTTTTAATGCTCATCTAAAAATACTACGTCCATGGCTACTGTAATTTTAAGAAAGGCCCAGGCTAACGATCTGGAACAGATAACCGCCATCGAGCATTCTGTTCAACCAGTACCATGGAGCAGGAACGGGCTGTTTAGTGAATTTTCTACAAACTCGGTTATTTTTTGGGTCCTCAGCCCGACCAGCAGTCTATCAAAAGTTATAGGTTATATCTGTTTTAGAATGATTGTTGATGAGGTTTACCTTTCCAATATAGCCATAGCAGACAAGTACCAGAGGTTGGGTTACGGGTCCTTTTTGTTGAAAAATGCCCTGAATTTTTGGAAAAATCGTGGGATTGAAAGGGTGACTCTGGATGTATGCAAGCAGAATCATCAGGCCATTTCCTTTTATGCACGCAACGGTTTTTTCTTTGTTTGCCCTCCAGATAAGCTCAAGGGGAAATTTTGTCTAATGGCGATGAAATTGTTTCAGGAATGATTAACTTATTTTCTTAGAAAATCCGAACTACCACAGGAGGTGAACATGGCTATTAAAGTAGGAATAAACGGTTTTGGCAGGATTGGCAGGAATGTGTTTCGTGCTTGCATGATGTACCCTGATTTCAAAGATATTGATATTGTTGCTGTTAACGATCTGACTGACAATCATGTCATCGCTCATCTTTTAAAGTATGACTCTGTCATGGGGAGGCTCGACGCGGAGATTTCCTACGATGATCAGGGGATTACCGTAAATGGTAAGAGGATAAGGGTTACAGATGTTAAGGAGCCAGCCAAGATTCCCTGGGCAGAGGCGGGTGTTGAATATGTCATAGAGGCTACGGGGAGATTCAGGGAGGCCACTCTTGCAGCTGGTCATCTTGAGGCGGGAGCAGAAAAGGTGATAATCACTGCACCTGCCAAAGGAGAGGATATTACTGTAGTGATGGGCGTTAATGAAGACGACTACGACCCGGTAAATCACAAGATAATTTCAAATGCCTCCTGTACAACCAACTGTCTTGCTCCAGTGGCAAAAGTCATAATGGATAGATTTGGGATTGTCAGCGGTTTGGTAACAACTGTACACGCCTATACCAACGATCAGCGTTTGCTTGATCTTCCCCATTCTGACCTGAGGCGCGCCAGGGCAGCGGCCCTTAATATGATTCCTACAAAAACGGGCGCAGCAGCAGCGGTTAGCAAGGTGATACCAGAGCTCAAGGGCAAGTTTGATGGATTGGCTGTCCGGGTTCCAACTCCTGATGTGTCTCTGGTGGATCTTGTGGTGAGGGTTGAAAAGCCGGCAACCGTACCAGAGGTCAATGACGCTTTGAAGGCTGCGACTAACAAGTTTCTTGGCTACACGGAAGAACCTCTGGTTTCCACGGACTTTGTAAAGGATCCTCGTTCATCCATCGTAGACGCGCTTTCAACCAGGGTGATTGAAAAGACCCTTGTCAAGGTAATGTCATGGTATGACAATGAATGGGGTTATTCTAACCGCTTGTTAGACTTGGTACTGCATATGGAGGAGAACAAGGCTGTCTAACCATGACTACACTGATAGCCCAATCCAAGGCACTTGAAATTAACCTGAAAGAGACCCAGGTTGAACGGGTCGAGATAGATGAGAAATATCAGGTCCTCAGAAAGGCAGTGGAAGGCTACAAGGGTGTGTTGCGGCAGGCCGACCATCTCCTTTTTGAACTGCACCATCCCTTTAAGAACTGGGCAGCGCTGGTCTATGACTTGAGATCCTTTTCTCTCAAAAATTTTAATACCTATGTACGTTCTAAGCATGGTGCAGAGGCATGCAGCCTGCTTTTAGACACCTTTTTAAAGCTTATTAAAGAGGCCCCAAGAGAAAAGGAAAAAAAGAAGGCAGCCGATGGGCTTCTGGCGTACATGGAAAAGATTGTGAAGGCCGCAGACCAGCAGACCCTTGACAGCCTGGTATCGGCCTTTACCACCGTGTTTAGGGAGTTGTCTCAAGTAGAGGAGGCGGTGTCCTATGCCATTGCTACAAGTTTTCATCCTCTTTCGCGTCTGATAAAGAATCTCGCTAGACGTCTTGATCAAGATCCAGAAAAACAAGAGTTATGGTATTGGTGCAAGCAGCTTCTCTTAAAGACGAGGCGCATAACATACAACTATTGGCTGAGTCAGGACGGGCCACAAAAGTGGCTCAAGTCTAGCCTTACCCAGTACGGTCTTTGGATAGACGAGCAGGACTACAAAAGGGTGATGAAACTCCTTGAGCCTGTCAGTCATGGTGCCTTTCAAAAACTCTTGGAAAAGACCAAAAAGATAGAGGCAATGGACGATGCCAGGGCGGCTGCCCTGGCCCTGGCTGACATGCCTGGACATATGGATGTGGTGAAAGAGTACAAGGAAATCGCCCGCGTATTGGGTCAGACCTCGTGCAGGCTCTCCTTTAAGAACGAAAAGAGTCGGGAAGTTGATGGAATATCTGTATATTTGCTTTTCCTTTTTCATATGGTGGAAATGGAAGGGCTAAATATTATTCACGAGGAGATCCTGCGCCAGCTGAACAAAAATCTTGTTTGTTTGGTAAAGACAGCAGATTTTAACGAACTGCGCAAGATTATTCCTAAAAGCTTTGCGCTTCTAAAGCAGCAGATTGGCCAGTTCCCAAGGACAGCTCTTCAGTGCATAAATGCCCTCGGCACAGAGATTCTCCAGCGAGACAATACAAGGCTTATTGAGCTTTTTTTAGAAGAGGTAGTGGATTTTGGTTTTCAAACCCCTGGAGTTGAAGGAGTCGATACCGAATGGCATGTCCTGTCCAATCCGGCACATCTGCAAAACATAAGGGCATGGCTTGATCTGGTATGTCAGAAGCCAAAGGTATGCAGCACACTCCTTTCAGCCCTCACCATTAATCTGCAGCTTGGCGGGACATGCATAAAGGATACAGACCTCTTTCAGCGGGACATCACCAAACTTCTAAACAGTGACATAGAGCCTATCTACAATCTTGTAAAGGAGTTTGCCCGTTCCATTCCGGTCTATTTCAACGAGATTGGAGCAGAAGGTCTCTTAAGGGATGTGTCTACAGAACTTGATGAGATTTCAAGACGGAGAGATATCCTTATACACTTTCTCAGAAAACAGAGTCATGTAGAGAGCAACAACCTAATAGTAGATTTTATAGAGGCCATCTTCAGCTTCTGGTACAGCAGGCAGAAGGAAGGCCTAGCCCCTTTTCTGCCTCCGGAGATACTCGAACAGATAAGCCCCTACGGCCGCTACATTGATCATGTTCACAAGATAGTGAGGCATCTTGCCTCTCGTCTAGACCTGGAGCCCTTTGCTCAAAAGGTACACCTTTTTCTCAGCTCATCAGAGGAAGAGATACACAAGCTCATAGAAGAGGTAGAGGATGTTCCCCCTTATGAAAAGCGGCGTGTTGAGCTTCTGATAAAGATGTACCGTCTTGAATACATGAAGTACAACCTTGGAGTCCAGGAAATCAGATTCAATCTGGAAGAGGCAAAAAAACTGGGTTTTGAGGGAATGGACAGGGTTCTTGAGGTAATAGACTCTGAAGACAATGAACACGCCCTTGAGGTTATCCTAGATGAAATCGAGGCCCTGAAAGACATTATCCTTTCAAAAGAAAGATACGAGGTTCAGGAGACCATTTATCACAAAAGGCACATTGCAGCAGATATCCCTTCCATGTATGGGAAATATCATGAGAAAAAATTTGATGCTCTGGGCCTTACATTTAGGCTGGAAAATCTGGCCAATCTCTTTTTTGAGAGGCTTATTACCCAACTGGAAGTTCCCTTCATTACCCGCTCCACATTTGTTAAGCTTTTGCGGCACCTGAAGCTTCTCTGGAGGGCAGTGCAACTTAACGGGGTCTACTCCAAGAAGTTTGCAACCTATCTCACCCTTTTGGAAAAGTCTCTGGGAGTGAGACGTTTTTCTTTTACCCAGTATCTTGATATCGTAAAGGGACTGTCAGAAGGCGTTAAGGATATGATCTATGTCTATTATCTTAGCCCTCACGAAGATAATCTCAACAAGATCATTCGCCAGCTTTGGCCAGACAAGCTCTTGCCCAAGTATAAAAATGCAGTCAGTAGAGACGTCTCTATCCAGGAGGTGGTGCATCAGGTATCGGAGGCCTTTTTGCGGGGACTTATTTCCTCCACATTCGGTCTTCAGCACCTGGATAATTTTGTGGCAAGACTTTATCAGGCCCTTTCCAGTCAGAGAGAATATCTGAGCCCAAGGGAACTGGATATGCTTCTGAGCTACGACCCGGAGCAAGACCTTTGTTCCATACATCAGCCAGACAAGGTAACAGGCAACCTTATACAGCTTGGAAACAAGGGATACAACCTGCTTCTTTTGGCCCAGGAGGGTATCCCTGTTCCTCCCGCAATTATAGTGACT
>JAMOVK010000013.1 GCA_027067775.1 Deltaproteobacteria bacterium | reverse complement strand
GGATCCCTCCTCCTGCCACTGACGGGTCCAGACGCCAGTTATTGCCATTGTCGCTGTCACCGACCGCAACAGATGGCTGCACCCGTAAGACATCGTATTTTACCTTACGGATCTTACCAAGGATACCGCTTTCAACAATTTTGGAAATCTCCTGCATTATAGGCGAGTAACGCCAGTTGTGAACAGTTACCACACAGCAGCCACTATCCTTAACAAGCCCCTGAATCTCAACAAGCTCTGAACTGCTGAGGACCAGCGGTTTTTCACAAAGCACGTGTTTGTTCCTTGATAGCGCCTCTTTGATAAATTTTGCATGCATTGCAGGAGGGGTAGAGACATCCACAAAGTCTATTGCCTCCTTTTCTAAAAGCTCCTCTGCAGAGGTATAAAACCTGCTTCCAGAAAGAAGCCTCTGATTCAGTGCCTTTCTGTCAAGGCAGCTGTCGCATACAGCGCATATTTCCACATCCTTGCAGGCCTTATAGGCGGGTACATGTCCATTTGCCGCTATATGGCCAAATCCGATTATTGCTCCCTTTAATGCCATAGCTAGTCGACCCGTCTAGAAACTATTCCAGGCTTTTAAGAGCCTTCCTGAATATCTCGCATCCCTCCAGGGCCTCGTCCTCTGAAATCACCAAAGGTGGATTGATTCTTACATTGTGGGAATAGCACATGGAAATAAGCCCTCTGTCGAGACACTCATGAAAAAGTCTCCTGGTAAGCTCCTTGGAAAGAGGTCGTCTTGTCTTTTTGTCCTCAACAAGCTCAACACCAATCATAAGCCCCTCGCCTCTCACATCCCCTATAAAAGGGCTGTCTTCCTTGAGTTCCAGGAATCTTTTAAGCATTATGCCACCAACACGTTTCGCATTGTCAACAAGTCTTTCCCGTTCTATAACCTCCAATACGGCTCGCCCTGCAGCAGCTGCCATGGGGTTGCCGCCATAACTGGATGAACTGCCGCTTGGGTTGCCAAAGGGTTTAGCACTGGCCATTTCCATAGAGCTTACCAAGACACTCAGGGGAAAACCGCTACCAATACCCTTACCAAGGGTCATAACGTCTGGAACTATTCCATCCCGTTCAACACCCCACATTCGGCCTGTGCGACCAAAACCGGTAATCATCTCATCAGCCACAAGAAGGGCATCAAACTCCCTGGCAAGCTCTTGGACCGCATTAATATATCCCGGAGGAGGAACCACATTTCCGGCAGTGCCTTGCACAGGCTCCACCAAGATTGCAGCAATGTTTTGACAGGTCTGTCTCCTGATGCCCTCCCTGAAAAGTTCGAGACAGCCAAACCCGCATTCGGGATACCTAAGACCAAGGTTACATCTGTAGCAGTAGGCATATGGGCCTGGAAGATGTAGACCTGGCATCATTGGTCCAAGGCCCACCTTAAAGCTTGTGTCACCTAAAAGCCCAAGCACCCCTCCTGTCTTTCCATGAAATCCACCCCAAAAGGCACAAAACTCATACTTGTGAGTAACGGACTTTGCAAGGCGCAAGGCTGCCTCCACAGCCTCGGCTCCTCCAGAATACATCTGAACCGCATCAAGGCCGGAAGGAGTCAACGAGGAAAGGAGACGAAGAAATTCAACCCTGTTTTCACTAGAAAAACTTCCATAGTTTGCCCGCTCTATCTGATCACACAATACCTTCACATAATGGGGATGGGCATGACCAAGACTGCCAACACCTATTCCTGCGGTAAAATCGATGTACCTGTTACCATCTACATCCTCTACCCAGACACCCTTGGCTTTCTTGACTACAATTCTGGAAAACAATCCAATAGACTGAAGCCCAGGGGCCATATACCTTGACTCTTCTTCAAAAAGTTTGGCAGATTTGGGCCCTGGAACCCTGAATGCGTTCATATCTAGTGACATGACACTGTCTCCTGTTACTCACGGGTTTAGACTGCAGGCCCCTGCTGAGTGCGCTGCGGTGCTCATGGAGATTTGACAACTTTTGGAGACCATCTTTTCAACGATCAAGGCAGAAATGGCCTCTGACGCCTTGTTTCGAAACAGGGCAAAACTTGGCCAGGCATTAACGTCTATAACAAAGACCTTGCCGTCTGGCCTCACAATAGCATCCCCTCCAAAGATCTCTAGTCCCAGCAAACTCCCAGCAAGCTGACACTTGGCATACAACTCTCTATCACTAAAATCATATCTATGAAGGTCCTGATCCTTATGATAAAACCATTTAAACCAGTAGAGACTGTCTTTAGAAAAATCCGTTACAGAATAGAACTTTACAATATCACCTGGAATGTGTTCCTGAATCAACACCTGTCCTATGCCCCGCTTGGCAAAGCGTTTAAGCTTTTTTCCCACATCACCACCGTTGCGTGCATAGACCACATCACCATCTTCAATGGCATGAAAATCGCCTCTTTTGAGCCATACCCCATCCTTGGCACAATCAGGCACTGACCCATCCACATTTACAATTTTACTTTCTGGAAAAAAATCCTGACCCGACAGGATCTCTAGCATCCTGGCCCTGAAGGTATTTTCCACCGCCTGGACACTGTTAACCAAAAGACAACCCATTGATTGGTTGAGCAGTTTGAGCTTTTCAAGACAGGCCTCTTCTTCGCACATGAAAAAGATGAGTTCTGGCTTTATATCAAGACCGGTTTGCAAAAACTCCTCAGGATGTAAAAGTGGTATTTCAGCCCCTAGACGCTCTGACAGCCTCTTTGCAGTCTCCTTCAAGATGGCCTCATCATCAAACTCTCGCCTTGGCGAATGAGACCTCTCCCTGAATACACCAAGCACACTCTTTTTAGTCATAATCTGATCCGCATGGTTGTCTTACAAAAGTAACATCATAACTCTGCAAACAGATATCTGTTAGCAAAAAACAGTCCCTTTTTATACTACGTGAAGGATTTTGAGAGAAGCACTTTCTTATGGAACCAGTCCTGCTGCTTTCCTTTTTCATAGGCCTGCCGCCTGCTTTAATGCCTGCACTTCCCTGTCTGTCAAAGCACGTATTTTACCACTTTCAAGTTCACCAAGTCTTATAGGACCCATCTCTGTCCTAATAAGACGTATCACCTTATATCCAATTGCCCTGAACATATAGCGGATCTGACGTTTTCTTCCCTCGCTCAATATCACCTGAAATACGGCCTGCCTTTTCTTTCGTCCCAAAAGTTTTACAGTACAGGGCTTGGTCCTTTGGCCTGGAGCGATTTCTACTCCCTGCTCCAGTGCATTTATAGCGTTTTTTGAAGGATGTCCAGACACAGTGACTATATATGTCTTTGGCACCTTGAACCTGGGATGAAGCAGGCGATTAGAAAGCTCCCCGTCATCTGTAAGGAGCAACAGGCCCTCACTGTCCCGATCAAGCCTTCCAACCGGAAACACTCTTTTGCCTATATGCCCCAGCAGATCTTTGATAGTTGGTCTTCCATAGGGATCGGACAGGGTGGTAAGGAAGCCCGGAGGCTTGTTTAGCATGAAATAGGCATGTTCATCAGCCAGCAGGACCTGCTGCCCATCGAAAAACACCTTGCTTTTTTGGGGATCGACCCTGGTCCCAAGCTCTGTTACCACCTGGCCATCCACGCTTACCCTGCCCTGCCTGATAAACTCCTCGGCCTTTCGTCTTGAACAGATCCCGGCATGGGCCAAAAACTTCTGGAGCCTTATTGGAACCTCCTATGAGATAATATTATCCACTATCTTGCCAAGCTCCTGCTTGACAGGATGGTCTTCAGGCAGTTCGGTAAGAGCCTTTCCTACATCTCCTGCCTGTGCTATGTCCCTGCTTAACGGAATGGAACCAAGATATGCAATGCCTGTCTCTTTAGCCAGTTTTTCTCCTGTTCCACTTCCAAAGATATCCACCGTCTCAGAACACTTGGGGCACACAAAACCGCTC
>JAMOVK010000012.1 GCA_027067775.1 Deltaproteobacteria bacterium | reverse complement strand
CAAAATCAGAACTCGGTAGCTATCTGCCAGAAGATCATATCTGATTTGTCCATGATGGTCTCGTCGTCACGTTCGTATTTGTCATACTCGTCGTGGATGTATCCAAGGGAAGCCGTCACGTTGTCGAAGATCTCCTGGTTGAAGCATATGCCGAAGCGGCTCTCGGGCATCTCGGCATAGTCGTCTGAGCCTGCATACTTGAACACCACTTCCAGGTTTCTCCACCAGTTGTAGTTGAAGCCCGCCTCGAAATTCCATACCTTTGGCGTGGCTCCCTTGCCCCGGTAGGAAAGCTCCTGTTTTTCAAAGGTGCGTATGGCAGCCATGTACTCGGCATCAAGGAATATGCCCTTATATTCCACATGAAAATATGCGTCTATGCCCGGGATGGATTCATGGATCTCGTTATCCCCAAGATTGTCCTCCACCGCCTCTGTAAGCCCGTCTGACTCGGCTATGTTGGAGATGTAGGAAAAGCCCAGGAGATAGTCGAAGCCACCTTCTGCCTCATGGGCATACTTCTCACCTTTGGCATAGGCAACATGGCCTGTTGGCACAAAGCACCCCTCGTAGTGGATGTCAAAGCCGTAGTCCTTTATATGGTCTTCTTCTCCCTTTTCCAGGTCGCCGTTGAAGATATAGGCGGAGGCGGCAAGCCCCCATTTTTCAAACCCAAGAAGGACCGCTTTTTCACTGGTTTCCCCCATGGTGAGAGTGAGGGGAATCGGGGTAAGGGGATCGTCTGGAAAATGGGTGAGAAGCGCGCCAAAGGGCACATACATCTTTCCGGCTGCCAGGTAAAAGGGGAACCTATCCGTGTTGCCCAAGGTAATCACAGCCTCGTCCACGTCGAAGCTGTCATGGTCATCTCCTCCAAACAGGGGATCTTCATAAAGAAGTACAGACTCTGCGCTTATCCAGTCGGAAATCTCTGCATCCACATGGAGCTCCACTGTAGTCAGGGTGAGGTCGCTTTCGGCCTCGTGATGTCCTGCACGATCCTTTACGTTTGACCATCCTCCTCCTACCTCTATGAGTCCGCCCATGTGGATGCGGTCGCTCCACGATTTTTCTGACGTCTCTTTGCCCGCTGCCGTTTCTTTCTGCCCGGAAGCTGCAAGACGTTCCTCCTGATGCCTGATCACATCCTTTTGTTCCTCGATCACCTTCTGTTGACCAGCAACAATGGCCTCAAGGCGCTCAAGACGTGCCTTCAGCTCCTCGAGTTCATTTCTTGTAACTCCGGTCTTGTCGAGTCCGCCAGCCCATACCGGCAGGACTGCAGCAAAAATAAACAACAGGCCAAAAAAGACAGTAATGCGATAAAAAACATTCTTGTTCACCATTTTTTCCTTTTCCTCCCTTTGCAAATGTTTTTGATAACCCTTCATCTTTATGTTTTGTCTTGATGTAATGCACGATTTTGCGGCGCTATGATGACACTCCTTTCTTTAGATAGAATTAAATATTTTAGTTTTACCTAAACAAGGTGCTAAAAAAAATTTGGCTCTTACCTGACCTCTATCTCAACCTTTTTTGCCTCGTCATTTCTTAGACTCAGATGATACCCCCTGACCTTCACCTCAATGGGATCCCCTGCAGGAGCCACCCTTTCCACTTCCACCACTGACCCTGGAAGAAGACCAAGATCCATCAGCCTCTTTCTAAGGGTTCCCTTTGCCCTGATCTTTTTTATGATGCCCTTCTCTCCCGGCGCCAGATCTGCCAGTGAATTTTTTTTTACCTTTTCCGGAACAGAGACCTCTTTTGAAGCCAGCTCCTGCGCAAGTTTTATGCACATATCACAGTTGTCAGACGCACCGCATTTGAGGTGCCGCCTGAATCCCTCTACCAGCTTCTGCCCTCCAAGGGGGCATATCTCCAGAAATTCAATGAACTTGACCAGCCTGTCCACTATTTCAGCAGGTATGCCGTGTTCCAGTCTGCACGCCGCCTCGTCCGCCTGCCCAGGGTCAACCGACAGCACCTTTACCAGAAAATCCCTCAGAACTTCATGTTTTCTGACGATTTCCCTGGCTATGCGCTCGCCCTCCGGAGTGAGGGTTATCACGTCATAGGGTGCGTAATTGAGGAACTTGCGCTTGGCAAGCATTCTGAGGGCCCCGGTTACCGAGGCGTTGCTCACCTTGAGCCTCTTGGCAATATCCTTTGCCCTTACCGCATTCTTTTCACGAATGATGTTGTATATGGCCTCAAGATAGTCCTCAAGGCTTGCTGAAAGCTGGGATGCATCTGTCATGTCTTTATTTCAGTCAACCATTTTTTCGGCTTTTATACCACCCCACATCGCCCGGGTCAACAAAAAAGTTAGTCTTGGCTAATTTTTTTTAGATTATCTATTGACATGTCTGGAAAAACATTTTAGATACGCCCATATAATTTTAGGTATGCCTAAATATTTGTGACTCATTTTATTAATTTTGACAAAGGGAATACAGGAATATGGAAAATGCCATGTTTCCTCTCTCCATGGCACGACCTGGAGAGAAGGTAAGAATAGCCACGGTCCGGGCAGGGGCCAGCATGCAAGAAAGACTGTTGAGTATGGGGATAAATGTGGATGATGTGGTGAAGGTGGAACAGTTACAAGGACGGGGAGCAGTTGTTATCTCCAAGGATGAGCAGAAATATGGCCTGGGAGGAGGAATGGCCCAAAAAATCTTTGTAGTCAAGGAGCAGTAGGAAATGAAAAAGACACTTGCGGACCTGCCTGTTGGCAGCGAAGGGAAAATAGCAGGATTTGACAAGACACACAAGCCGTACAGGCAGAAGCTCATGTCCATGGGGCTTACACCCAACACCCATTTTGTTGTGACTAGAGTGGCTCCGATGGGTGATCCGGTGGAGATTATGGTCAGGGATTACAATCTCAGCCTTAGAAGGGATGAGGCAAAAGCTGTTATGGTGGAGGGTTAGGCGCAATGAGTAATTTTAAGATAGGAATTGTTGGAAATCCAAATTGTGGCAAGACCACACTGTTCAATGCCCTTACCGGGGCAAAACAGAGGGTGGGCAACTGGCCCGGCGTAACTGTTGACAGAAAGGTTGGTTATTACAGGCATGGCAAATCTGAAATAGAGGTGATTGACACCCCTGGCATCTACTCCATGTCTGCTTCCTCAATAGATGAGAAGGTTGCCAGGGACTTTGTGCTTTCCGGGGAAGCCGATCTTATTGTCAACATTGTAGATGCCTCAAATATAGAGCGGAATCTTTACCTTACCACCCAGCTCATAGAAATGAAGGTTCCCATGGTGATAGCCTTAAACATGATGGATGTGGCTGAGGAAAATGGCATAAAGATTGACGTTGATGCCCTGTCCAAAAAACTTGGTGTCCCTGTTGTTCCAATAGTTGCTTCAAAAGGCCAGGGTGTTGAAGAGCTGAAAAATGTTATTGACAGGGCCTTGTATGAACGGCCAGTGCCCAGTGCTGAAATAGAATATCCAAAGGAAATTCAGGAGGCTATTGAAAAATTAAGCCATGTGCTGGAAGAAGCTTCGGTTAAGGGAGCAGGATATTTTAATAGATCCTGGCTTGCGCTTAAGCTGCTGGAAGATGACCCTGACGCCTTAAGTATGGTGGATGATAATGTTAAGCAGCTTGTAAAACATTTTCAGGATCGTATTGAGGCCGAGCTTGGAGAAGAATGCGATATACTTATCCCTTCTGCAAGGTATGAATTTATAGCAGATTTGACTGAAGGCGTTGTTAACAAGTCCCGCCAGGTCAGTGAAACAGTCTCTGACAAAATTGATAAAATAGTGCTGAACAGATTTTTGGGCATTCCCATCTTTTTGCTGGCCATGTATTTTCTTTTTCTTTTTGTTATCAATGTGGGTGGAGCATTTATCGACTTTTTTGACATATTAGCAGGGGCTATTTTCGTAGATGGG
>JAMOVK010000011.1 GCA_027067775.1 Deltaproteobacteria bacterium | reverse complement strand
AAGGGCAGTAGGGGCATTGCCAACAGCTACTATTCCAGGCCTTCCTTTTGCAGCTATCTCCATCGCGGCCTCGGCCATTGTTCCCCCTGTTTTCTCTGCCAGGCTGCGACACTCCTGCGTACCCATAGGAGATGTAACCGCAGTACCCTCTGGAAGAAGGGACTGGCTAATGCCAGATACTGCCATCTGGGTATCTGTGACTATTGGGCAACCAGACCTTATGGCCGTTACCGCCGCATCTATAGCCTCTGGATGAAATCTGATATTCTTGGCAAATTCAAAGTCGGCAGTGGCGTGTACAATCCTTTTGACAACCTGTAGTTGAGAAAAGAAAAATCCGTAGGACCAAGCTCTTTCTCTATGATTTCCATACTCATCTTTTCTATTTCCGGCCCTTTTAGCCCTTTTATTATCGGACTCATTTTTCGATTCCCCGTCTTGCCTTAACTCCTTTTGAAAAATAATGCTTTACCATGCGACATTCGGTTACAAGATCGGCTGCATCCACTATCTCCTCTGGCGCATATCTGCCTGTCAGTACGAGTTCTACATTGGCAGGTCTATTGGATAAAAGATCAAGCACCTGAGCAACAGATACAAGGCCCATATCCATGGCCACATTTATCTCGTCAAGAATAACCACATCATATCCGCCGGTTTTCATCTTCTCTTTAACATAGCGAAGGCCTGCAGCTGCAAGTTCTCTATCTTCCTTGCCAGGATTTCCTCTTACAAAACGTCCTGACCCAAACTGTTTTATGCGCACCCTCTTGCCAAAATAGCCAAGGCCCTTGATCTCGCTAAAATTTCCCCTTTTCAAGAACTGGACAAGCAGCACCCTTCTGCCCGCCCCTATCGCCCTTACACAAATTCCAAGGGACGCTGTTGTCTTCCCCTTGCCGTCACCAGTGTATACCTGAACGTATCCTTTCAACTTTTGGCGACCTCATCTGCCTGTTCCAGTAGCTTGGCAGCCTCTGAATTTGTTCCAAGAAGCACCGAAAGCCATCTGGTGCGCTCATTTACCCCCATTGCTATCTTGATGGACATTGTGATTGGAACCGAAAGAAACATCCCTACAGGTCCGAGCACCCAACCCCAAAAGGCCATGGACAAAAATATTACAAGGGGTGAAAGCCCCACGCCCTGTCCCATCAGTTTGGGTTCAAGGATATTTCCCACGGCTATATTTACTACAACATATATTACAAGGGTAATCAAACAGTGGCCAAAACCAAGCTTTACCAAAGACAGCAATACAGCCGGAGCAGCAGCGATAATGGAACCAATTGTGGGAATAAAATTGAGGGCGAAGGCGCATACACCCCAAAGGGCGGGAAAATCAACTCCTTGTATCCACAAAGCCAGCCAGATTAAAAGACCTGTAAGAAGGCTTGTAAATGTCTTTATGGCAAAAAAACTGTTTATTCCATTCATGATAAGCCTGAGTTCCCTGGTCTTTTCAAAACCAAGACGGTTCAGGGCCTCTAGCTTATATACCATGCCCCCTGCCTCAAGAAGCATGAATATAAGGGTAAGTATTATCACAAAGGTGTTGGTAATCAGGACACCCATGCTTCTCAGAGTAGAGGCAACAAAGGCCATTACCCTGGATATGTCCAACTCCTGCAGCACGGCAAGCTCAACCTCTGAAAAGCCAAGCCGTTTTGCAAATTGGGTGATCTTTGAATAGATGGCTCCAAGACGCTCCTGATACACTGGAAGCTCTTTAGTAAACTCAGCAACAGAGGTTCCCAGAAGTGTCCCGAGGCCCATCTCCAGAAGTATGAAAAGGATGATGAGAAAAACAATGGAAAACCAGTCTGGTAGACCTTTCTTTCTCAGCCAGAAAAGGAGGGGAGAGGCCAGAACCGCAAAAAAGGCTGAAAGCAAAAAAGGCACAATTACAGGCGTGCACGCCTTTATGCCAGCAATGACAATTACCAGACAGGCCAAGTTCAAAAGCAGGGAGCTTACCATCTCGCAACTTCCTCTTTGCCTGTCACAGGCGCAGTATCCTGGAAATACAGGTTAAGATACAAGGCCATGAGATCAGTTTTTGATGTTAAAAGGGGCTGTAAGCACATTGAATATCAGTTTTTTAAATATGTCTGTCACCGTCTTTGTCTGAAGGGTGTCAACCTTTGGATCACTCCAGTTTCCACTAACCTTGACTGGTATGGCAAAGAGTGACCTGTTTTTTCCACCTATTATCCCACCGATTATGGGCAGGCTCGTAATGATCTTGTCTACCGTTTTTAAGGGTTGTATGAAAATTACCAGATCGAGGAGCTTGGTGTTAAGGTATACATCTCCCGTAGCATAAAAATTTATGCCCGGGCCCTTGATGTAGGCCTTTTCCATATGCACCTTGCCTGATCTTATCTTAGCATCTACCAAAAGTTTTTTATAGGGAGAGGTCCCCTCTAAAAGCCCCTTGTTGAGAGAAAAGATATCAACAATATTCACCACGCTAAAAATCTTTGAAAGCAATCCGAACTTATGTATGTAACCGTCTCGTGCCTTGATCTTCAGATTTCCGTTCCCAAGAAGGACCCTGTCACCTCCTCTCAGGTAAAGATTAAAATTTACTATCCCCGTTATCATGTCTTGCTCGATTCCAAGACAATCAAGAACCTGCTCGAATCTGACCTTTCTGTCCCTGGGAGTTATAACAGAAAACTCGCTGATCATGTGTCCATCTAAACGACTCTTTTTTAGATAAAGATCAAGTCCACACGTATCGCCTGAATAGGCCTCAAGCCCCTCAAGAGTCCCCATTCTCAAGCTTGCATTGCCTCTGAGATTTTTAAGAATGATTTCATGAACCCTGTCTTCTCCCTTTTTAGCAAAATCTGTTACTGCATACCTGGCCTCTTTGACATCAAAGTCCATCTTTAAGAAAATCCTTTTTGTTATTTCTCTAAAAATGTCACCGATCTTGCGACCAGCATTGCGCCGAGCCGCGATTGAGGTTTCCTTTTTATCTGAAATCTGCTGGATGTAGGAAAGAACCCGGGAGGAAAGGAGAGGTGCAGTAAGTTTTAGATGCCCCTTGAGACTGTCAGATACGGTTTCAATAGTACCATTTAGATCAAAGCTATCTTCTAGGAATCTAACATGTGCCTTTAGGTTCCCTTTTCCATTCCTTGCGGAAAGCTCTATATTCCTTAAAACAAGATCAACATTATCATCCAGATCCAAAGGCCATTTAAGATCCTCTATATGGAGCCTTCCACTAAAAAAAATGGGGTTTTTATGCAAAAATGGCAAAAATTTGAAGGCAAACTCGCCCTCAATCACTCCATCTAGAAAAGATTTCCTCATGAGAATTGCTTGAAGCATATCCTTGGAAAGCTCTCCCTTAAAATCAAAAGAGAACTGTAACTTTCTGCCAGCAGACCTCTTAAAAGAAATGAATGCACTTTTGGGGCCCTTTGTAATGACAGCCTTGGAGATGTGCAAAAGATCCCTATCCCTTCTCACCTTCAGGGTCAGGGTAGCGCCTTTGTCCTTCCACAATATCTTGCCGTCAAAATCCACTGGTTTGCCTGAGACAAAGCCAATCTTAAAATTTTTTGCATAAAAAGGCAGTCTTGGAGTCAGGTCACCAAGGTCCAGCCCCTCTTTCCTTAGCCAACCCCAGAGTCTGTTATCTACATACCCATTTGTCTTAATAAAACCTGTCCAGCTGTGAAATCTTCTGTGACGTAATTGCATCCAGAGCCGATACAGGTTTCCAGCCATTTTCACCTTAAGCCCGGAGGCAGAAACCTTGGCTGTTGACACATACATGCTGCCACCCTTTAGGAACACGGGAAATGGCATAAAATCTGTCTCGAGATCCACTCCAACAGGAGAAAAGGCCACCAGATATGTCAAAGAAGCGGGATCACTAAAATCAACATAAAATTTTATCCTATTTATTATCAGTGGACCGCTGACCGTCACCTTGTGACTGTTAAAAAAGTCCTGGGCAACATCGAATTTCTTGCAAAGGCCAACAATAGATTGGGCAACAACACGGCCGCTTCCCCTGTCCACCCTAACCCTGAGCCTGCCATCTTTCCACGAAACCGTAGCAGACAGATCACTAACACGGTTTGGGCCAAAGTCACCTGACAGATGAATGAGCGACAAGGTATCATCACTATATCTTGCCTGACCTTTTACAATATCCACCTTCATGTCGAGTCTCTGGTAAAAGCCAGAAAGACGGGCCTCTTTTACATAAACCCGGACATTTTTGTGGTGCTTTGTGTCACCTATCTGGAGTTTTCCCCTTAACCTTCCTGTTAAATCAGAGACCAATTCCAGCTCTTTATGGAGCTGTTTCTCTTTAGTAAACTTAAAAAGCGCCCACTTTACATCCTGGGCCGGCGCTACAAGTTCCAGATCAAGTTTGAACTGATCCCTCCCCTTTGACAGGCCAAGGACAAGATTACCCGAAGTGCCTACAGTCTTTCTGAGACGTGCACGGGCATCAGTAACATGGAGTACCCCATCCACAATTTCAAAGGGCCCTGATGCGGAATCCACAAAAAAATCTTCATCCTTGACATAAATCCTAACATCTCTTGCACTGCCGCGAATGCACATGTCGGAAAGCGAATGCCATTTGGAAGCAGGTCCAACCATCTTTAACGTTGCCCATTCAATAGTACCTGCCCGGATAGCGTTGCAGTAATCGTCCACGTCCTTGTCTTTTATGGACATGGCAAGAAGCACACGTCTTATCTCGGCAAGATCCAGATCTTTTCCTTTCAATTCTACGCTAAGCCAGGGCTCCCCCTGCCTTTTCTTCAAAACCAGTGTTCCTGTGAGATGAAGTCTCGGATGCTGAAAGTCAAGATTTTGAAGCACCACCTGCACCTGATCCGTGTCATACCTGAATTTCAAACCGAGACTTCCACACGAAAAAATGGCCGTCAGAGACCTGTTCCCAGAAACAAAACAGTTGGAATAGACCTTCAGGTATCCATCAGCCTTTTCAAGGCCTTGACCCTTAACATTGAAATCGAGATTTAAGAATCCGTAACTTGGAAACTGTTTGGCACTGGTCAGCGGCTTTATCTTGAGAGCCGAAAGATCAAACTGCTTGATGGAACCCTTGAGTTCGTAATCAAACCTTTTAAGATCCATTTGCACACGCAGATCAACGGCCTGGGCCTGCCGGATGTTACCTTTTAGTTTGGCGCTCAGCCAGTCGTGGCCAAGATCTATGTGCCCATAGAGATTCTTTATATAGGGACGCCTATCCTTAAAAGGAAAAAAACCAGGAAGCTTCACGCCCTTGGTGATCTCAAGGAATCCATTTTTCACCTCTATCCATTTGGGAAGCACCGGCCTTTCATTTTTATCATTGGCCAGTTTCAGGATTGTTAGATGAACGTCTTCAAGCCCGATCCCATAGATTCCAAACCCGCCCCTGGCAAGTTCTAGCCAGTCAGGATACACGTCTATTTTTGATGCCCTGAGCAGGAATTCGGGGCTGTCTATCCTTGCACTTACAAAGGAAAGATGAGGTGTTGGAAGCCAATACCAGGTGATTCCGCCAAAATCTACCTGTGCCTTGAGTTCGCCAGCAACTAGATCCTTTAAAAGATTTCCCACCCTTGGAGAAGAGGTAAGGATATGGGGAGTAACCCAAATGGCCAAAACAAGAAAGAGAAGTAAAAATCGTTTCATTAACTATGAAAACCTATGCGGAATGTTTCCCAACAAATTCCAAAAAATTTTATAAACTGTAACTTTCCAAAATAAATTATTTATTTTTAGCTGTCAGCCTATATTTTCCTTTGAGATAGCCTCTCTTGCATAAAGTGACATAGCTGAACGGTGCAGGGCATTTTAAGGGGAAAATCGTTTTCAAGTATCCAGGTAAGCCCGCAAAGGGCTGGTGTTACGTACGAATGGAAAAAAGGCCTTGCTCTTTTTTGAGTCAAAAAGCCAAAGGCACCAAGGGCCTGCATCAGCCGCAAAGCAGAAAGTATAGGCCACTGTGCCACCACCTCCTCGGCCTCTTTGACCATGCCCGCCTTTTCAAGCATCTTTATATAGGTCTCAAACAACTCTTTTCTTATGACATGATCGAGGTCGATATAGGGATCGTTTAAAAGAGAGGCCAGATCATAACCTAGAGGACCCAAACGGCCTGCCTGAAAGTCTATTACTGCCATGCCCTTTGGATGACTGGCTGACAGCATGATATTTCTAGACTGAAAATCCCTGTGCATAAAAAAACGGTTACATGTGAAGTGTGATATATGGTCAACAAGCCTGTCGAGCTCCTTGATAACCTCTTGACTGGCATTACATCCCATATATCCCTTTACAAAGGCCTCAAGAAAGTATCCAGCCTCTTTTTCCCTGGCGACCCTCTGGTCGTATGTGCCGTCCTGCCAGCACCATGACGTGTCAAAATCCACTCCTCCTCTCACTTGCATTAGGAGAAGAACCTCTAACACATCAGAATAAAGCCTTTTCACCGAAGGGAATTCATGTTTTTTCAACAACACAGATAACCTATCAAAAAACATAGTAGAGCCAAGATCTTGAACCACCAGGACCCCGCTTGACCTGTCAAAGTGGTATATCTCAGGTACTGGCACATTCTTGCCCAGGAGATGACATCCAATTTGATAAAAGGAAAGGGCCTCCCTGAAACCTTCTCTCCCTGGTGCTGGCCCTATTTCTATTGCAGGCATGCCTTTCCAAACTACCCTGGTAAAAGAACGCTCTGAACCGTCTGGAGATATGTCAGACAATACTTTTCTTTGCACCTAACAGATCCATCCACCTGATAATATACCGAGGAAGGAAACATCAAATTGTTTAAAGGGCAAGGGGCTATGAAAAATTAGCTACTTGATGCTCTGGCGAGATGCCAGTCTTGAGGCGATCTCCTCCATTGTTAAAGAGTCGTCCTTTTTTGACAGGTCCAGCCTGCCAAGCTTTGTCTGCAGTCTTGGTGCTGACTCTGGTGCATCAGGGGCCCAAATGGGAAACTTCACTCCTGCCATCTTGTGCACCATCCAGGCCTCCAAAGAGACAAAGACTGATGCGCCAAGAAAGGCTACTATGTTCAAGGGGCTTCCAAGATAGCCAAATACAATTAAAAGGGTGGTGGAAGCAGCTGGAGGATGCAAAAGTCCGGTAAGGCCCATGATGGTGCCGCAGGTGCCTACTGCGACTCCGAGGATGGCGATATTTTTTATGCTTATGGTGCCGGGAAGGTGACCAAAATGAAGGGTCACCCAGTAGAATGACAGGCCAACAATGCAGCCGATCATGTGCCCGAGTATGGTGTTTCTAGGAGAAGACATGGGTGAACTTGGGGCATAGAACTGCATGAAGATAGTGGGGCCAAGAGATGGGAAAATGAGATTGACCGAACAAAAGCCCGCAGCTATGCCAAGGGACATGACAGCTATAAAACAGGTAGCAAAGAGATAAACATAACTGAGAAGCCTGGCATCTGTCTTTGTTGCCAAAAACCAGAAACGCAGTCTAAAGAGCTTGCTAAGTTTCCATAGGCTATGTTCATAAATCCTTTTTTGAGTTATTCTACCTTTACGTTGATTCATCCTTGATTTAAAACCATGAAAGTGTTTCTAAAATAAAAATGAACCTTTTTAAAAAATTTCTAGATTACGCCAAATTTTCCACTGGTGATTTTGAAAAAATATTTGCCAATGTTGAAATGCCACCATGTCCAGAGGTAGTGGCAACCCTGATGCAGAAGCTTTCACAGCCTGATATTGATATCGATCAGATTGTTCCCCTTCTTGAATCAGATGCATCCCTTGCAGCACAAATCCTTAAGATAGCCAACTCTGCCCTTTACGGACTGCCAGGCAAGGTAACCAGCATTGCAAAGGCGGTCTCGCTTCTCGGATTGACTGAAATAAGAAACATAGCGGTAGGCTATGCCATGACAAAAACTGTTAAAGACCCTGCCAAAGAGGGCTTCCACATTGGCCAGTATTGGTCTGACTCCATATTTAGGGCGATATTCTCAAAAAAAACCGCTGAACATCTCGGAGTTGAAAGCGATGAGGCCTTTTCTGCAGCCTTACTACAGGACATTGCCATTCCCATGCTCATGGACAAATGGTTTGAGCTGTACAAAGACGTGTTTTACGCATGGCTTGAAGACAACAGACGCCTCCACGAGGTAGAAAACGAGATACTTTCATGGAACCATGCCCAGGCTGGAGCGTGGATATCAAAATCTTGGCAACTGCCAGATATATTCACATGTTGCATAGGTCTCCATATATCTTCCATCAACGACCTAAAGGACTTAAACCTTGCGGATACTGTCGTTGCCCCTGTAGCCCTGTCTAACAAACTCTCTGTAGCCTTTAAAGATAGTGTCTCTTCCGAAGAGGTGGAAAGAGAGGCAAAATCTTTGGGAATAGAAAGCGAAACCCTTGAAGAACTTGTAAACGAATCTACAGGCATGGTATCGACCATTGCCGGGGCCCTTGGCATAAAAACCTCTTAACTAAGCCCGAGTTATGTCTTTCAGACTGGTTGAAATATTCCACCAAAAAGGAGACCCGGAAGATCTCAAGTTTCTGCTTCAGGACATTCCTGTACGGGAATTCTGGGCTGACACCCTGCCAGATGGCAAGACAAATATCCGCCTTCTGATCAGAGCAAGGGATGTGGATAGGGTTATAGATGTCTTCCAATCCTTTTTCAAAGACAAGGGAAGCTACAGGATTGTTGTCTTGCCAGTTGATGCCTCTGTTCCAAGAGAAGAGGATGTGGAGGAAGACCAGGAAGCAGAGACTGGCGAAAATGAAGAAACAGCCGAATCGGCCCAAGAAGATGGAATCGGCCTTGAAGAATTGTATCAGAAAATCAGTCCTAGCGCGGTCCTTTCCAAAAGATTTATGTGGCTGGTTCTTCTTTCAAGCATTGTTGCCGCCATTGGTCTTCTCAAGGATGATGTGGCTGTAATTATTGGTTCTATGGTTATCGCTCCTCTTCTTGGCCCATTTGTTGGTCTCTCCCTGGCCAGTGTCATGGGTGACATCCAGCTGCTTAAACGCTCCCTTCCAACCATAGCAGTTGGAGCCTTGACAGCCGTCTTTATAGGGCTTTTGGCAGGTTTTTTTGCCCCAACCTCTATGGCCTTTTCACACGAAGTGCTTTCAAGATCCCAGGTAGACTTTCTATTCATACTCCTTGCCATTGCCTCTGGTATTGCTGGCGCCTACTCTCTCACCCAAGACATGCCAGAAACCCTGGTTGGAGTGATGATGGCTGTATCCATCTTGCCTCCCCTTGTGGCTTCTGGGATAATGCTTTCAAAGCACATGGTTATCCAGGCATCGGGAGCCTTCATACTCTTTTTAATAAATGCCGTGTGCATAAACCTGTCTGGTGTTGTCACATTTGCGGCAAACGGTATAAGGCCGCTTAAGATATGGCAGGCAGAAAGGGCCAAGAAGGCCCTTGTCTTTTCAATAATCGTATGGATTCTCTGCCTGCTTCTTCTTTCGGGGGCAATCTTTGTGGAGCAACAGCTCCTGGCAAAACATTAAAATCCTTGCCCTGCCATACTATTTAGATCTATTGCCCAAGAATCTTGTGATACTTTTTGGGCGGTACTACCACAAATCCTGTAATAGCAACTCCCTGGTTGTTTTTTGAATCGCTGGCCGTAATCACCACCTTATAACCTCCAACCTCTTTTGGAGAAAAGGTTGTTTCAAAATGACTGATCTTATTGGCCCAATGAAGCGGAATCTCTGCTACCTTTTTGCCTTTGAAAAAGACCTGAGCCATTACCTTGATCTTGTTTGAATTCCATAAAAACTTTGGACTAACAGGGCATCCGCACATTGGAGTCACATGCGCTCCAATTGTCACCATTGACCCTTGCGTATAAAACTCATGAGGTTTTGGACTATAGACGTGGACAATCAGTCCATAGAGATTAAAAAGGATTCCGTCTTTTGTTATGTCATTTCCGGGTATGAGCCAGGTGGTTTTTGATTCCTTATGAATATTGTTACCAGCCCCTAAGGGACCAATAAGTTCTATATCAAGTTTTACCGGCTCGTTTATGTCAAATACAAACTCTGCCTTGGCTGCTCCACCTTTTGAAAGAACCGTATCCCTTGATACAGGCGTTTTCATGATGAGCTTTGTATTGCCCGTGCCACCTTCTAGTGCCTTTTGGGCCAGAAACTCGCCGCTCAAGGCGTTACGAACCACCACCTTAAAGCCACCAACCGCTGTCCCTATGAACTTTGCATCGTTGGCCTTTGCCCTGACTACAAGCTTGGTGGGAACCGCCTCTGCAACAGCTGAAAATATCACAAAAACCAGACAAAAGATTACAGATGAGACAACAACACTCAGACCATTTGATCTTTTTACAGACATGACACTCCTCCTCTAAACAACAAATCTACACCGGTCCAAGATTACACAGTGTATTAAAAAACCATTTTCAAAACAATTAGCATCGACCTTTATCAAGGCAAGATGTACCAGAAAAAATTTCCTTTTAACGCATTTGCAACCCCTGATCCTTGCAAGCATTTTGCTATGCTTCCTCAAGTAACATCTTCTTTTTTCCGTATAGAAAGACAGAAACTGCACATAAAACCGATACCCTCAAACAGGGAGGCA
Organism: Deltaproteobacteria bacterium; assembly: GCA_027067775.1. Lineage (GTDB taxonomy): Bacteria > Desulfobacterota > Dissulfuribacteria > Dissulfuribacterales > QOAL01 > JAADCZ01. Next base: position 5,372 of record JAMOVK010000011.1, on the reverse strand, counting down.
AAAAGCTCATGTCTGTCAACAACGTGGTTTTTCTTGAGGTCTTGGAATGGTTTGACCAGTCTGGAAACGAAGTGTGTCACAGACTTCCGCAAGAAGGCTCAGGGGAGTTCAAGCTCGGCGCCCAGGCAATTGTGAGACAGAACCAGGCGGCTGTGTTCTTTTCACAGGGTGTTGCCTGCGACGCCCTGGGGCCTGGCAGGCATACCATATCTACTCTCAATATTCCCATCCTTACCAAACTCCTTTCACTGCCTTGGGGATTTACAAGCCCCATACGAGCGGAAATCTATTTTGTCAACATGAAGGTCTTCACCAACCTGAAGTGGGGAACCAGGGACCCGGTTGCCTTCAGGGACAGGGAGCTTGGGCTTGTACGACTAAGGGCTCATGGGATATTCAACATCCAGATAAACCAGCCGGTCCTCTTTGTGAACTCACTGGTTGGTACCAAACCCACTTTCTTGGTAGAGGAACTCGAGGAATATCTCAGCCAGGTCATTGTATCAAGGCTCAACGATTATCTTGGAGAAAAACTCGATACACTTCTCGATCTTCCAAGCCAGTATTCGGAGTTTGCACAAGGACTTTCCAGAGAACTTACGCGAGACTTTTCCACATATGGAATTGCCCTAAAAGAGCTTTATATAAATGCCATAACCCCACCAGCCGATGTTCAGGCCGCTATAGACGATAGGACGCGCCTTGGGCTTCTTGGAGGGGATATGGAAAATCTTATGAAGATGAAGGCAGCCATGGCCCTTGAAAAATCTGCTGAAAGCCAGTCCCTGGCCCAGGGTGGTATTGGAATGGGCCTTGGACTCATGATACCTGGACTTCTTGGAGGCATGGGGCTCTTTGACAGACAACCAGGTGAACCTGGAAAAAACGGCCCTAAAAAGGGTGGCCAGAGATGTCCGGAATGTGGATCAGAAATAGGGCCAAACGCACGCTTCTGCCCCAACTGCGGCCACCAGATATTGGTCTTTAGAAAGTGTACAAGGTGCGGGAAAAACCTTACACCTAAGGCCAGTTTCTGCCCCTACTGTGGCACTCCTGCAGGAAGCGAACCAATGCCAAAAATCTGCCCCCACTGCGGGGCCCAAAATCTGCCCCAGGCATCCTTTTGTAATCAGTGCGGACAAAGCCTAGAAGATGAAGGCTGATAGGGCATGGGGGTTTTGTCCCCAATGCGGAGGTAAGGTAAGCCTGGAGGTTGGGGACCCCCTTCTCAAATGTGCCTTTTGTAAAACGAGCCTCTACATCATACCTAAAGACGGAATCTTCAGCTACGTGCTGGTTACAGATGACATGCAGCACATTCCAGGCTCAAGAATACTTATGCTGCCCTACTGGAGACTCAAAGGCCTGAGATTCAGCCTGTTGCAAGACAAAAGTGTCAAATCCAACCGTGTGGATGCCACAATCCCGGCCCTTAAGGAACTAAAAAAACTACCCTCCCTAGGTCTAGTAACCCAGCTTGCAACACTGCGTCTAAATACCGGCCCTGTATCAAATCTCCAAATGCTGGAGCCCATCAGAGATGTCATAAGACATATCAATGCCAGAATAGAGGCTGGTTTGGAACAGAGCCCTTTAACAAGCTTTGTCCTTAGCGAAAAGATATCCATTGTCATGGCCCCCTTTGAGCTTCTTAAAAAAACTGAAGAAAAAATCGTCATCAGGCCCCTTTGGACAAAAGGCCATGATTTTGTGAAAATTACAGACAGACACATTATCCAGTCCCTTCTTAAAAGAGAGGAACGCATCCATGAAAAGAAATCAGGCCATGATTTTCTTCCCCTCATCTGCCCTGAATGCGGCAGCGATCTGCCAGCCCTGTCAATGGTCTCAGTCCTTTTCTGCCCTTACTGCAAAAGACTGTACTCCATCGGACAAAGCAAGATACTGCCCCAAAAGGCGCAAATACTGTATAGAAGGATAGAGCGCAACATGGTCTTTGTCCCCTTTTACCACTTCCAGGTTGCAATAGAAGGTGACAGCATCTCTTTCCATGACAGGCTCGGCTTTCTATCAAGACTCTATTCTTATAAGATGTTTCCCAAAGATCTATCAAAGGAACCGGTTCAATTCGTGGTGCCTGCCTTTTCAGTCAACCCTTCCCTCTTTTTGCGGCTCAGCAGCAGGTTCAGCAGCAGCGAAGTCTCGTATCTTAATGCCAAGGACAACATCGACTCTATTCCCGAGGCATATGCAATTAACATATCTGCAGAATCGGCAGTACAGTGCCTGCCCCTGCTTCTCCTGTTCATGGTAGGCAACAAAAGGAAATTGATGGAGCAGTTAATAAAGGCCAAGATACGTATCACATCTGTTAAGGTGATCTTCATCCCGTTTTTTAGGCAAAGAAACGAGCTTGTAGAAAAACATACAGGTCAGGCAATCCAGGAAAGGGCTATAAAGTACGGCATGAACCTCTAGAGAGCATCTTATGCTTTCGTCTGTTCCAGCTTCCAGTCAACTGGCAGTCGCACAAGGGAACCTTCCTTGTTGGTAAAAAGCAGATAACCGTTCCTGTGTCCAAACAAAAAAAGATCCCTGGTGAGGACAACATCCCTCTTGCAGTACTCTATAATCTTTCTAACCTTTCCCTCCTTCCACCATTTTAGGGCAAGAAGACCGTTTGCACTCTTTCCTGCACCAAGTGTGGCAGAAGCGAGGGTGTCTAGTGCAAGCCTATAGCCAAGGCGCCTGCTCACCTCTTCTAATATGTCGAGGGTGGGCAAAGACCAAAGCGAAAGTTGGCAATATGGAGAAAGCACCTTGTAATCAAAACGTTTAACATTAAAACCCACTACCAGATCCATTTGTTCAAGAAGTGAAAACATGCAACCAAGCTGTTCTTCGCGAAACACGACAAGAGAGGATGTAAGCGAATCCCACACCACTGCACAACTGACCCTCATTTTGTCTGCCCTATGCCAGCCTCCTACCTCCTGAGCCGAAAGCTGGGTCTCAATATCTATGACACCAAAACGAAAGGACCGTGTAGCAGCCGCATCTTTCCAACTACTTCTGCATGATGCTACTATCTTTATCCCGGCCCCGTTCTGTTTCCCTTCCCTGTTGCCAGGTAAATTTTGAACCCCAGAAAGCGATGACGCCTTTTTTCTTACAACGGACCCTGCCTTGACCTTGCTTTTTCTTTCTAGCATCGAAAGGAGAAAGAGGGCTGCATCCTTGTCAATGGGCCTGTTACCTGAACCACACTTGGGAGAATGGACGCACGAAGGGCACCCGTTTTCGCAGGGACAGTTTCTTATGGAGTTCAAGACCAGAGACAGTACTTCTTCGCATCGATTAAAGGCCTCTTCAGTAAGGCCAACACCTCCTGGCACACCATCATAGACAAAGATGGCACCGGTTGAAAGCTGGGGATGAAAGGTAATCGAGATACCTCCAAGGTCATTCCTGTCACAAAGTACAAGAAGAGGCATAACACCGATACAGGCATGCTCAAGTGCATGGATGCCTCCCATAAAATGAAACATCTGCCTTTCGCATTCCGCCTTTATCTCAGGTGGAATCTCTATCCACATGCCTTCTGTTTCAAAGCGTTGGGGCGGCAGATCCAGTTCAACCCTGCTTATCAACTTCTGACCCCTTATCTGTCTGACATCATAGCCAACAACCTGATCGGTCACCAACAGATTTCCCCAGTGACACCTCGTTCCCCAAACCTCCCTGCTCCTGACCACCTTCACTATCTCTGTGTCCTTGCTTGACCTGACCCTGGTAAAATAGTCCACCTTTACAGGCCGTACTTCCACCCGTCTGGTATCCAGATCAAGCCGTGCCACCTGAAAACTCTGGCCCCTGTGAAGGTAAACGGCCCCTGGATGGGTCTCTTTAAAGGCACGGTAGCCGTCAACGGAACCGATGGTCTTTCCATCTTCCTGATTGACTATCTGAAAAGATTTACCCGCCCCCCTCAGGTCTACTTCCCTATGGGGATACTTTCTCAGGCTGAGAAAAGACTGGCCATCTGCACTCAAAAAGAGCCGGCCCTTGTGAACAAGCTCCATTGCCAGATCCCTTACACCTTTGCTCTGTAGCAGATGCTCGTTACATTCAAGTGGCCGTTCGGTAGCCGCACAGACAAGATGTTTTTTAACCACTGTCCTGTTCCCTATGTTGACTACGGCCTTTTCAGAGGGTCTATTAACAAGTTCATGGGGATTGTTGATAAAATACTTGTCAAGGGCGTCCTCTCCAGCCACCATTATGACCGCTGACTCCCTGTTGCTTCTGCCAACCCTGCCACCCCTCTGTCTCAGAGACATAAGCGTACCAGGGTAGCCAACAAGGATACAGAGATCCAGCACCCCTATGTCTATGCCAAGCTCCAAGGCACTTGTAGAGATGACAGAAAGCAGCTCTCCCCTTGCAAGCTGAGACTCCACAAGCCTCCTTTCCTCTGGCAAAAAACCTGCCCTGTAGGCAGAGACCTTTTCTGAAAGCCGGCCTGCCCTCTGGCTGACCCAGAGACTTACCAATTCTGTTAACTTTCTGGACTGGGTGTAACAGATGGTTCTAAGTCCGCGCTTGAGGGCGGCAAGAATCAAAAGCACCGCGGTCTGAGCAGCCCCTGCCCCCTGGGGGTCAACAAGCACAAGGTGTCTTTTGCCCCTTGGGGAACCGCTTTTGTCCACAATGTGAAAATCCAGACCTGTCAGTTCCTCTGCAAGCTCAAGAGGATTGCCGATTGTTGCAGAACTGAGGATAAAAACCGGGTCTGAGCCGTAGTGTCTGCATATGCGTCTAAGCCTCCTGAAGACCCAGCCCATGTTACTTCCCATAATACCCCGATAGGTGTGAACCTCATCAACCACAACAAACTTGAGATTTTTCCAGAAACCCGACCAGGCATCATGATAGGGCAAAAGAGACAGATGGAGCATGTCCGGGTTAGTGAAAAGGCAGTTTGGCGGCTTCTGCCTTATCTTGCCCCTCTTGTATGACGAGGTATCCCCATCGTAGATCTCACACGTGATATCACTCCCTGGGATATTCTCTTTCAAGGCGGTAAGAACCCTGAGCTGATCCTGGGCCAGGGCCTTTAGAGGAAAGATATACAGGGCATGGCTGGTAGGTTCCTCTAGCACAGATTCTACTATTGGAATGTTGTATATAAGGGACTTGCCACTGGCAGTAGGTGTTGCAACCACAACATTCTGACCCTTTCTCAAAAGATCAATGGCCTGGGCCTGATGTACATAAAGCCTGTGGATACCCAGGGCTTCGAGTGATCCTTTGAGCTGATCTGGCAAGGGGGCAGAAAGTTCCCCGAACAGGGCCCTTTGTTCCTTTTCGGTGTGGCTATATACTATGAGCCTGCCAAGGGTCTTTGAGGC
>JAMOVK010000010.1 GCA_027067775.1 Deltaproteobacteria bacterium | reverse complement strand
TTGCATCCCAAGTCATTTTCATGATAAAAGGCGTGACAGATTATTATGTGAATATGCAGTAAATTGGAATCCCGTCGCAATATGCATATCCAGTTTGCCAGCTACAGCAGGCCAGTTTTTTTCAGGCAAATAACGGTTGTGTGTCATTGATCAGATCCAACTTATCGTTTTTAGGAGTCTCACATGGAACCTTCCATGATAAGCGCAAACCATTTGAAGGATGAGATAGAAAAGATCTTGCCTCGCAAGCTTTCAGGAGTTTTTGAATGTTATGGCTTCAACCTGGACGAGCTGTTGACGCCGCTCAAATGGAAGCCCCTGGTGCTTATAATAGGAAACTATTCATCAGGAAAGTCCACTTTTATTAACGAGTTTATCGGACAGGAGATACAGCGGACAGGACAGGCTCCAACTGATGATTCATTCACGATTCTAACTGCTCCGGATGAAGGAGAAAGCCCTGGAGAGCTTACCGGCAGTACAGTGGTAGCAGATGAATCCTTGCCATTTACCGGACTGAGAAAATTTGGAGAGAGGCTTCTTTCTCATCTCGTTATGAAAAGGATTGAATCAGACAGATTAAAGGACATAGCCATCATCGATACACCAGGCATGCTGGATTCTGTTACTGAACAGGACAGGGGCTATGACTTTCTTGGTGTTGTGGGTGAACTTGCAAGGCTTTCAGACCTGATAGTCCTGATGTTCGATCCCCACAAGGCCGGTACCATCAAGGAAACATACAAGGTTCTTCGTATTACCTTACCAGTATCCTCCGAGGAGGACAGGGTCCTTTTTGTCTTAAACCGGATAGACGAGTGCGAAAATCTAGAGGATCTGGTCAGGACATATGGAACCCTGTGCTGGAATCTTTCGCAAATGACAGGCAGAAAGGACATACCTCGGATTTTCCTTACCTATGCAAAGCTCCCTGGCCGACAGGTTCCACCTGAATTTGAGGTATGGGATAAGGAGAGGGAGGAATTGAAAAAGGCCATTCTGGATGCTCCACGGATGCGTCTGTTTCATATGTTGCAAGAGGTGGATAAGACAGCAAGGGAGCTTGAGCTTGTTATTCAGGCAATGGAAGGTTTTAAGAAACGTTTTTTTGAGAGACTTAAAAAATTTGGCAAATCCCTTGCGGTTACGGGCACATTTGCATTTTTGTTGGGAGACCTTGTAATGAATATTGTTGCCGGTTACCCATCTGATCCTCTGCTATATTGTCTTGTAACAGGAAGCCTGTCTGTTGATAGTTTCCTGTGGCCTCTAATATGGCTTCTATTGGTTATTGCTGCAGGCTCTGTCTATTTTCAAAAGATTACCTTTCCAAGACTGGTCAAAAAGTTTGCCCAGGACCCAGATAGTTTGGTTGAGCTAGATTCTGCCTACGATCGTGATCTGTGGCAACGGGTAAGATCTAGGGTGAGCGAGCTGATAGAAAAGAATGCGCGTCACCAGATCTGGGTAAGACACAAGAGAAATCTTTCCAAGGTAAAAAAGTTTGTAAAAAGGGATTTGCAGGCCTTTTATGAAAAGATAAGGAAATTTTGATTGAAAAAAGGCATCTAACCACAAGTCTGCTGCTTTAAAATTGTATTTTGTTTGTGTAATCTAAGACAGAAATAGACTAATTCAGTTAGTGGAGGAGATTAATGTCCGGACATTCTAAGTGGAGCACAATAAAGCACAAAAAGGCTGCTCAAGATGCCAAAAGAGGCAAAATATTTACCAAACTTATTAAGGAAATCACGGTTGCAGCACGGCTTGGTGGGGGAGATCCGGCAGCCAATCCAAGGCTTAGGGCAGCCATTGAAGCTGCCAAGGCTGCCAATATGCCCAAGAACAACATCGAAAGGGCCATCAAAAAGGGTACGGGAGAGCTTGAAGGGGTTACATACGAGGAGGTAACCTATGAAGGTTACGGTCCTGGTGGAGTCGCCGTTTTAGTTGAGACCATCACAGACAACAGGCAGCGCACAGTGGCAGAAGTCAGACATATATTTGCCAAAAGGGGAGGTAATCTTGGGGAGCCTGGAAGTGTGGCCTGGATCTTTGAGAAAAAGGGACTCATTATAGTGGAAAAAGACAAGGTGGATGAGGATACACTTATGGCTGCAGCTCTTGAGGCAGAGGCAGAAGACATACAGGATGCTGGCAGTGAATGGGAAATAGAGACATCAGCAGAGAATCTGGTACGGGTAAAAAAGGCCCTTACAGATCAGGGAATAGAGATACTGTCTGCAAAGGTCACCATGGTTCCTTCTAACATTGTCAAGATAGAGGATGAAAAAAAGGCGCAACAGCTTATTGCCTTAATGAATGCCCTTGAAGAGAACGACGATGTGCAAAATGTCTATGCCAATTTTGATATCCCTGACAGAATACTTGAAAAGGTAGCCTAAAGATGAAAAAAGGGCCTGTCTTGGGAGTGGACCCGGGTTCTGTGGCAACAGGCTATGGAGTCATCAGGCAACTAGATGACGGACAAACCGTGGTTCTTGGAGCAGGTGTTATAAGGACCAGCACCCAAAGGAGTTTTCCAGACAGGCTTAAGCACCTTTATGACAGCCTGTGTCAGATAATACGGGACTATCACCCTTCCATGGCAGCCTTTGAGCAGGTCTTTGTGGCAAAAAATGCTGGCTCAGCCTTAAAGCTTGGACACGCCAGGGCAGCTCTTTTGATGGCTGCCATAAACAACAACCTTGAAATTTTCGAATATTCAGCCCTTGAAATAAAAAGGGCCGTTGTGGGATATGGCATGGCAGACAAGCGTCAGGTGCAGGATATGGTCACTCTCATACTGAAACTTGACAGACGCCCCCCAAGGGATGCAGCTGATGCATTGGCCGTCGCCCTTTGCCATATTCAATCGGCTGAGATGGATCGTCTGATAAGACTGGAAATGTCCAGACAATAAAAAGTTGCTTTTGATGTTTCAATCTTGTGGATTTTTTTAAGGTAGACAGAAATTGATTGGCTATATCAAGGGAACAATCGTAGAAGTACTTGATGGAACGGTTATTGTGGATGTGGGCGGTATAGGCTACCTCATAGAGATGCCAGCCTCCTTTTTGGCAAAACTTCCTCCAGTAGGGCATGAAGTACAGATTTATACAAGACTCATTGTTCGGGATGATCAAATAAATCTTTACGGTTTTTTAGACAAGAAGGCCTTGCTGGTCTTTGGGGTTCTTCTTGAGGTGTCCGGTGTTGGTCCCAAGCTGGCCTTAAATGTACTTTCTGTGCTGTCACCACAGGATCTTGTGTCTGACATAGCAAAGGGAGATACATCACGGATTCGTTCTGTGCATGGTGTAGGGAAAAAAACAGCTGCGAGAATCTGTGTTGATTTAAAGGAAAAGGCTGCAAAGATCCTAACCCAAGAAGGACACATGGTCCAGACAGTAGACCGTAAGGATGATCATCTTGAAAATGGCTTGCTGGATGATGCCGTGTCTGCTTTGGTAAATCTTGGATACAGGCCTCGCGAGGCAAAGAGGATTCTTTCTGAAATTGTTTCTGAAAAAGAGGGACTCGAGGTGGACAAACTTATTAAAATGGCCTTGCAGCGCCTTTCAAGGGTGAAATAGACAGGGATGGATTACAAAAAGTTGAGCCAGTCACCAGTGGAGACAAAGGAAAGGTCTTCCCTTTCGCCTGTGTGTCAGGAGGAGGATCTTTCTTCAGAGCCTTCTCTTAGGCCACAAAGCCTTTCTGAATATGTAGGACAGGATGAACTTAAAAAAGGTTTATCTTTATTTATCGAAGCGGCAAGACGAAGAAGGGAACCATTGGATCACTGTCTGTTGCACGGGCATCCTGGTCTTGGGAAAACCACCTTGGCCCACATAATTGCAAAAGAGCTTGGTGTGGGTATCAGGTGCACATCGGGGCCTGTGATCGAAAGGCCAGGCGATCTGGCTGCCATACTGACAAATTTGCAGCCAGGAGAGGTGCTTTTCATAGACGAGATCCACAGGCTGAGTCCATCAGTAGAGGAAATTTTGTATCCCGCAATGGAAGATTTCCAGCTGGATCTCATAATAGGTCAAGGCCCCAGTGCGAGAACCATAAAGATCGATCTGCCACGATTTACAATGGTTGGAGCCACAACAAGGGCAGGTCTTCTTTCACCGCCCCTGCGGGACCGTTTTGGCGTGCTCCTGCGTGTTGAGTTTTATTCAGTGAATCAGCTCCAGGAAATCGTTACCCGTTCCGCATCTGTTCTTGGTATCGCCATTGATGAAGCAGGTGCTCAAGAGATAGCAAGAAGATCAAGAGGAACCCCAAGGATAGCCAACCGTCTCTTAAGGCGAGTCAGAGATTTTGCCGAGATCAAGGCCAAGGGTGTCATAACAAGACAGGTTGCAGATAGGGCCCTTGACATGCTGGATGTGGATGAAGAAGGTCTAGATGGTATGGATAGGCAGATACTTGGTGTTATTATTGAAAGATTCAATGGCGGCCCTGTGGGATTGGACACAATTGCCGTATCAGTTGGAGAGGAAAGCGGAACCATAGAAGAGGTTTACGAACCGTTTCTTGTGCAGGAAGGGTATCTTCACAGGACTCCAAGAGGAAGAATGGCAACAGACAAGGCCTATCAGCACCTTGGACTGAAGAGAGGGGGTAACTGACAGTGGAAAAGTTGAATCCAGATCAGCTTCGACTAAGAATCAATCCAGACAGCCTTGATTTTGATTATGTCAGTCAGCTGGAACAAGAGGCCCTAAGCATTTATGGACAAGAACGTGCAGACAGAGCCCTTGATGTAGGGCTTGAAATAACAAACCCGGGTTTCAATGTATTTGTTGCAGGGTTGCAAGAGGCAGGAGCCCTGGATTTAACCATATCCAAGCTCAAAAAACTCACCAAAAACGACAGCATTAGGCCAAAAGACATATGTTATATCTATAACTTCAAGGACCCGGATGTTCCAATAGCGATTCTGTTAGAGCCTGGCCTTGGTATGCAGCTTAAAAAAGATATGGCCGAACTGGTAGACAATCTGCAGCTCCACATGCCAAAAAGCTTTGAAGGGGAAACCTATCTTGTAAGAAAGGAAGAGGTAATCCGGGAATTTAACAAAAGGCGCACAGAAATTTTTGAGGAGCTTGACAAAAAGGTCAAAGAAAAGGGATTCATACTTCAGGCTGACCCAACAGGCATGATGGTCATACCTGCAAAGGAAGACGGCAGCCCTTTGACTCCTGAAGAGATTTCCAAAATGCCCCAGGAGCAACAGGACGATCTCAAAAAAAGAAGTGAGGAACTCCATAGAGAAATGGGTGCAGCCATGCGCATGGTCCATCAACTTGAGCAAGAGGTGAGGCAGAAGCTCAAGGAGCTGGACAGACAGGTAGCCCGCCAGACCGCGCAGATCCTAATAGACCCTTTAAAAGAAAAATATTCTGCTTATCCGCGTCTTAAGGTCTATTTTGATGAGGTTCTCGAAGATATCGTAATACATTACCAGGACTTTTTGCCATCTAAAAATGTTCCTCCACCAGGCCTGCCTTTCCCTGTGCCTGGAGCTGGGCCAAGCTTTACCAGATACGACATAAACGTCCTTGTGGACAACTCTGACGCAAAGGGTAGACCCTTTGTCTTTGAGGCAAATCCAAGCTATCCTAACCTCTTTGGCGTAATAGAAAGACAGGCCCAGTTTGGTGCACTTTTTACAGATTTTACCATGATAAAGGCCGGCGCCCTTCACAAGGCCAACGGTGGTTTTTTACTGTTAAAGGTCGCAGACCTTCTTAAAAGGCCGTTTTCCTATGAGGCACTGAAAAGGGCCCTGAGGACAGGAAAGCTTGAGATAGAAGACCCGGGTGAGCAGTATGGCCTTTTTACCACAAAGAGTCTGAAACCAGAGCCCATAAAACTTGATGTGAAGATAGTTTTGATGGGAGAGCCGTATCTTTATCAGCTCTTGTACAACTTTGATGAGGATTTTCGTGAGTTATTTAAGATAAAGTCTCATCTTGACACCCAAACAGACAACAACGAAAAGCGCCAGAGAGAATTTTTTAGGCTTCTGGCCTCTATTATAAAAAATAACAACCTAAAAGATATTGACAGGACAGGGGCTGCTCGATTTCTAGAATACGCGGCAGAGCTTGCTGGATCGAAGGAAAAACTAAGTCTCAAGATAACAGAATTGGAAGATCTTGCTGTAGAAGCAAGTTTCTGGGCAGCAAAGGAGGACAGCCATCATATTTCTGCACGTCATGTGCAAAAGGCCATTGACGAGAGACGTTATCGTTCAAGCCTGTATCAGGAGCATCTACAGGAGCTACTTGTTAAGGATGTCATAAAGGTTGCAACTGATGGTCAGGCGGTGGGGCAGATCAACGGTCTTGCCGTTTACGATCTTGGAGACTATCAGTTTGGCAAGCCGAGCAGGATCACGGCTAACATCAGCCTTGGAAAGGATGGCGTGGTAAATATAGAACGAGAGGCAGAACTCAGCGGCAAGATACATACCAAGGGTGTTATGATCCTTTCTGGCTATATGAGACAGAAATTTGCCCAGGAAAAACCTTTGAGTCTAACAGCTACCATATGTTTTGAGCAGAGCTATGGCGTTGTAGACGGTGATTCTGCTTCTGGAGCAGAGCTGTTTGCGCTTTTGTCAGCCATCTCCGGTATTCCTCTACGCCAGGACGTGGCCTGTACAGGTGCTGTGAGCCAAAAGGGTGAAATACTGCCTGTTGGCGGTGTGACAGCCAAGATAGAAGGTTTTTTTGATCTCTGTAAGGCCAGGGGTCTTACTGGCAGTCAAGGAGTTATAATTCCAAAGGCCAATGTAAGAGACCTTAATCTGAAACAAGAAGTGATTGATGCGGTTAGCGAGGGCAAATTTCATATCTGGTCTATAGAGTCGGTAGAAGAAGGCATAGAAATACTAACTGGTAAAAAGGCCGGTGTTCTCGATGAAAAAGGCATATATCCTGAGGACTCCTTCTTTTACCTTGTTGACAAGAGGCTTAGGCATCTGTCAGAGCTTGCCAAGAGGGAAGAGGAAAAGGAGGGAGAGCCAAAAGATAAGGTCTCTTGTCATAAAAAAGATTAGGCCATCAAAAGAAATCTAATCTATAACTCGAACACTGTATCTCAATATCTTTGTAGCAGAGGCTGGAATTTCCATTTTCCATACACTGTGTCTAACATCTTCCCTGATATGGGGTATGTTCTCATCTGTTATAGACCACTGCCCCGGGATTTCTTCTCTAATGAATATGGTGACAGGCCTGTCTTTGGAGTTGTGAATTTTTATCTCATAACTGCTGGAATAACTATATTTGTATCTACTGTCTGTTTTTATCCGATTAAAGGTAAGCTGTTTTTTCCTGGCAGTGATATCAAAGGCCTTGCCCAGATTGAGAACGATTTTTTCCCCCGAAGCCACGGATCGAATTCTTTGCTGACCAACAAAGATCGGGACGTTCTTAGAGTCTGTCTTGTAGATCCTGAAGTTACCAGCAGGGAAGGGAAGATTTTTATCCTTGGTGTCTACTTCAAGGATGACATCTGGATGGAGCGTCTTCTGGGATCTGTCAACACTCCTGTAGTAATAAAAACTGCCTGATTGCAATACCAGTTTCTTTTTGCACGGAAGGGAACCTGCATCAAAGAGACGGATGTTTTTGGCCCCTAAGGGTGCAAGATCAATGACTTGAGGGATTTCATAGAGATGGTACTCAAAAAGTTCCTGTCTTGACGGCTCTTCAGGTAGAGGCGCAGGTGAAGCTGCCAATGCCTTGGCCTCAAACATCCTTGGTACGGGCAGATCTCTACCACGGCCAAACCTGACATTTCCGGCAATTAGCCGCACACCTGCCCTATTTATTTTCATCTGGGAGTAATTTTGCAGCCTGGCAAAGGCCTGAATTTCTATACTGTTTTCGTCCTGGCTCAAGAGGCCGGTATAGTTGGCCTGCCATCCAAGCTTATTTGAGAGGTACAAAAGCTCTAATGGAGCCTGGCCCATTTTTTGAAAGAATAAGGTGGCCTGTATCTGAGGAACCAGTGAAAGATTTTCAGGCAGGGATGGGAAAACAATTTTTGACACCTCTGTTTCAAAAATACCCTGGTCTGTTTTGATTACAGCCTTGTTACCATTATAGGATAAAAGCATAGCCGCTGTTTTCATGCCTTTGTTGCAGGATTTTTCTTGATTTTTCAAAAAGACTTCTTTGCCCTTGAAGGTCTGTAACAGTGTTTTGGTGGTTGGGGGTGTGTAAAGATAGAGGTAGGATTCAAGCAGCCCATCTGGAGCCTTTATAAAGACACTGCCTGGGATGATTTCAGGGCAGACATTTTCAAAGGCGATATGGTTTTGCCCGTTTTTTACAGGAATTACAGCCTTGTGTTCAAATAACGCTCCATTGTGATAGATAGTCAGCGCTAGGGAGGCATCTTGTACCTTTGTTGGCTGGTTGGTTGCTGCTTTTGTCTGTCCTTCGAGATTTGTAAGTACAATGATGGTGGTTGCCAATAACAAGATAGCTGCCTTTTTCAGGATCATTTGGATTCTCCTTTTGCAGATATGAAAAAAACCCCTGCTGGTTTAAGAAGGATGGAGGTGGGTATGTTGGTCGTCTTTGTTGGAGATGGTACAGAGGGACCAGCAGGGGTAACTTGAATGTCACCTTTTAAGTATGGCTCAAATTGGATTCCAGATTACCATGAAACCCTGATTTGTCAATAGATACATCCTAATCTTTGCCAGTTTATATAACTTTAAAACCAAGAATATTTTACCTTCATATACAGTTGTTGGCTAGAATCTGTTCGGACATTTTGAAACGGGTTTTTGTGACTCACCTGGAAATAAAAAATCAGGGACGTAAAAAAACAATGGATCGTACAAGGGACCTGAGCCTGCCTCTAATAAACCGAACAGGATTGAAGGTGACTGGATCAAGTCTGTGGGGCAGAATAAAGGAATCTGTTTTTATATCCTTTGGAGAAAGCCAGGGAAAAGATAGGTTACTAAAAAGACTACCTGGTTCCTTGACTTTGATGGCTTCCTGCCAGACAGGAACATTTTGAGGAGTCGCATCGATTGCATGATAAAATGCCGTGTCCAAGGCATGGCTTGATATTGAGGCTCCAAGACTGCCAACCCATATCGGTTTTCCACCTGTTGGCCCGGTTTCACCCATGCACACACAGGCGTCCATGATGCTTACAGTTTCAGGTAATATCTGTCCTATCTCCAAAATGATCCGTGCAAAAAGAGAGGGCCTGCTTCCGTAAAGTACATGATAAAGGGCCTTTCTAAAGCCTGGAACTGTGCCATAAAGGTTTTTAACTGCACCAGTGACTCCAAGCTGACAGTGAGCTTTAAGACGTGGAAGGTTGACTATCAGTTGGGCATCAAGGGCCTCTTTTGAGACAGCAACTGTGACGCCACAGGGTAATCTTAGTCTTTGTGGCTTGGAAAGGGACGAAATAGATACACCTTGTTCATTTAACAGTTCCAGAATTTTCAGTCCCTTAAGTACCTGTTTTGCCGTTCCAAAGGCAGGCGAGTCACCTACGGTGACTGTTGCCCCCCTTTCTTTAAGATAGGTAATCACTGAGATTATAAGCAAGGCCGATGTTACACAGTCTGGGTCTCCGGCCTTCAAGAGGTTTGGTTTAACTAATATCTTGAGACCAGAGATTTTTCTGGGAAGCACCGCCTCTAGGAGACGGTGTATTGTGTCCAAAAACTGCGTACCCTTTCTTTCAAGAAGATCCTTGGGCTGGAGGGACAGATAGTTTTCTTTATCAATTTTTTGTATAAATACCTGGAGGATATCTTGTCTCTTTGTAGTCAATATCTGTCCCTGTTTTCCTATCTTGCCAGCAGCAGTATATTGTGCCAGTTAAAGATATAATAGAAAATAAGAATGGACAGGATTAGAAAGATAAGGCCACACATGATATCAAGCACTATGGGCGGCTTAAAGGTGTTTGTTTCTATTTCCTTTTCTATCTTTACAAATCTAACCATTGCCAAAACGCTCATTATTACCCCTAGTCCTATAAATACCACCCCCAAGAGATTAGAAATTTCAAGGGCAGAAGAGTAGGGTGTCTTGGCCATCTTTTTGTCTACCCAGAGAAACAAGGAAAATTTTTCAACCACAAAGCCAAATGCCATAATTGAAATGGAAGTCCTTATCCAGGCAAGAAAAGTTCTTTCGTTGGCAAGATGTGTGCGCCTGTTGCCAACATGACTTTGCGCCTCTTCTTTTGAAAGGCGTTTGTGTCTTGTGGAAAATATCATTTTTTCCTCCGGTATTTTAACTTATTTGCTAGATTGAATGGCCTATATGGAATTTTCACCAAGCTAGTCATACAAGGCCAACTGTCAAGCCTGTTTTAAGGATAAACGCAAGGTCTTTTGTCTATAGATTGAGGGAACGACCTCCTCGTGTTAAAGACAGAGGACAAAAGTAAAAGGTTTTTTTTGCCATGAAGATAAAACGGATAGTCATGCTTTCTAGGGAGTATGCAGGTATTGCCGGAGCTGGAGGGGTAAAAGATGTTGTTAAAGGGTTAAGTCGTGCCCTGGTAGAGATGGGTGTTGAAACCCATGTGATACTCCCCAGATATGGTTTTTTGGATGCCAAGGCAATGGGATTTGAGCGAATGGAACTATCTTTTAAAGTAAACATGAACTATGCGTCTGAAGAAAGGACAGAGGAAGTAGGTTTCTGGAAGGCAGATGTTTCAGGAGTCAACTGTTTTTTGATTGAATCCGAAAGATTTTCTGAGAAAAAAGGAATCTATACCTATACAGAAGAAGATGAGATAGTAGACCCGGAAAAACGGAAGGGAGAGGGGCATTTTGACTACTTTGCCATGAACGTCCTTCATCAAAAGGCCTCCCTGGGTCTTCTTGAAAGCATGAGGATTGTGCCTGATGTTATTCACTGCCATGATGGACACACGGGACTTGTGCCTGCCATCATCAGGGAGGTGGACGGTTTTCGTCACTTTTTTCTAAAAAGCTCTACCCTTTTAACCATTCACAATGCTGGTATTGGCTATCATCAGGACGTAGCCGATCTACCCTTTGCAAAGGCCATAACCGGGCTTCCTTGGAGGGTTATATATCACTGCCTGCTAAATGGTTCCTTTGACCCTTTGATTGCCGGAGCAACGTATGGCTCTGTTAATACAGTGAGCGAGAACTATGCCAGAGAACTTCAAGAAACAGAACTGGATGCGCTAACAGGCTGGCTTGGCCATGCCCTAAAGGATAGGGGAATTAAGCTTGAAGGGATCACAAACGGAATAGATCCTAATGAGTTTAATCCTGGCAATCCTGAAAGGTTAGGCCTTCCATGCTCCTTTGATTCCCTTTCTGGTGACTTTGAAGGAAAGAGCAAATGCAAAAAGTCTCTTCTAGGACTTCTTTCAGCCGGAGAGGCTGCAGCAGAATTTATAAACGGCAGGTTTAAGGAGGTAAATGTAAGTGGTACGCTGGAGTACCGCCCTGATCTGCCTTTTTTTACAGTAGTTAGCAGGCTCACCGAGCAAAAGGGCATGGATATTTTGGCCAAGGCCCTAGAGAGAGGCCTTGAGAGAGAAAACGCCTTTAATATTGCAATACTTGGAAGTGGTAAGGCCGATATAGAAGAGCGTCTCAGATGGGTTGCCACACTTCCCCATAATCAAGGCAGGATGTGCGTGCTTACAGGCTACGACAGGGTACTTGCAAACCAGATGTATGCTGGAGGTGACTTTTTTATCATTCCTTCCAGATATGAGCCATGTGGCCTCACCGACTTTATTGCCCAGATTATGGGGAACATTCCAATTGTCAGGCATACTGGTGGGTTGGTCAAGGTGAGAGATGGAGTGAATGGTCTTAGTTTTTACTCTGAAGACCCAGCTGAGCTTGCCTCTGTTATGGCAAGGGCGGTTGCCATCTTTAATGAATCGCCTTCAACCTTAAGAAAAATGCAGCAAAAGGCAGTGGAAATAATCTTGGATAAGTATACCTGGGATAAGGTTGCCAAGAGATACATGAAGCTTTATGTGGCAACCTGCAAAAGGGAGCTTGCCAAGATCTGATGGACGGGCTGTCAGGCTTTTATTTTAATGCAAAATGTGACAGATTAGGTTTTAAAAGGATGGATACCAAACATTTCACTATACCGAGGTCTTATAAATGGATTTTGAACTAAAGTGGCTTGCATGGGAGATAACCAGAAGGTGCAATTTGCACTGTGTACATTGCCGCTCGTCATCAGAGATGGAAGTTAAGGAACATCCTGACTTTTCAACAGAAGAGGGAAAAAGGATCATAGACGACATTTCTTCTTTTTCAATGCCTGTGGTGGTGCTGTCAGGAGGAGAACCCCTTCTTAGACAGGACTGGTTTGAGCTTGCCTCCTATGGCACTCAAAAGGGACTAAGGATGTGCCTTGCCACAAACGGTACCCTTGTTACTTCGGAAGTGTGCCAAATGATAAAGGATGCTGGAATAAAGATGGTGTCACTGAGTCTTGACGGCTCAACTGCTGAAATCCATGACAATTTCCGCAATCAGCCAGGGGCATTTGAAGGGACCATGAATGCTGCACGGCTTTTTCGAGAACATGGTATAAGTTTTCTTATAAACTCCTCATTTACTAAAAGAAACCAACACGACATCCAAAACGTTTACAGACTGGCCAAAAAACTTGGAGCCACAGCCTGGTATATGTTTATGATAGTGCCAACAGGGCGGGGGGAGGAGATCATGAGTGAACTTATAAGCCCTGAGGACTATGAAAAGCTTCTGGAGTGGCACTATGAGATGGAAAAACAGGAGAAGGATCTGCTTGTCAGACCCACCTGTGCCCCCCATTACTACCGGGTAAAGATGCAGCTTGCCAAAAGGGACGGCAAGAGGCTTGAGCACCGAAGCCTCAAATTTTCTACCGGTGGGGCCAAGGGGTGTCTTGCTGGACAGCTTATATGTCTGATTGATGTTGATGGAAACGTCTTGCCGTGCAGCTACTTTCCGCTTTCTGCGGGAAATGTAAGGCAGCAGTCTCTAAAAGACATATGGGATGGTGCAAAGCTTTTTAGGGAACTAAGAGATTTTTCATCATACAAGGGCTCTTGCGGCTCGTGTGAATATGTCAGGGTGTGCGGTGGCTGCCGTGCCAGGGCCTATGCCGTAACTGGGGACTATCTTGAGGAAGAGCCATTTTGCAATTATACACCCAAAAAACTTCGGGCAGGGGAGGGATGAGACGTATGAATGACAACTTTCTGAAGGCATGCAGGGGTGAAAAGACCCGGCCAGTGCCGGTCTGGTTTATGAGGCAGGCAGGCAGGTACCTTCCTGAATATCAGCAAATAAGGGGCAGGGCGGATTTTCTCACCATGTGTAAGACACCTGAGCTGGCTGCAGAAGTCACCCTTCAGCCTGTAGACCTTCTTGGCGTGGATGCTGCCATACTGTTTTCAGATATCCTGATTCCCCTTGAGGCCATGGGTGCAGGATTGACCTTCAAAGAGGGCAGGGGGCCGGTGATCACCCCTCCTGTAAGATCATGGGACGAGTTTTCCATCCTTCATTCTGTAGATCCCCAAAAAGATTTAATTTTTGTTTTGGATACCATACGAATACTCAGAAAAGAACTTTCGGAAAAGGTGCCACTCATCGGGTTTGCAGGGGCTCCATTCACCCTTGCCACATATCTCATAGAAGGTGGAACCACCAAAAGCTTTGTGCACACCAAAAAGATGCTCTTTTCCAAGCCTGATCTTTTCAGGGCGGTGATGAATTTGATCACAGATGTAACCATTAAATACCTTTCTGCACAGATAGATGCAGGTGCCCAGGCAGTCCAGCTTTTTGATACATGGGGAGGGATTCTTACCAGACAGGATTTTAGAGACGGTGCCCTGGTCTATGCCAGAAGAATTTTTCATGCCCTTAAAGACAAGGGCGTTCCAATGATATATTTCGTCTATGACGGTGGCCATCTGTTGGATCTGGTGCGTCATTCAGGGGCTGATGTATTTGGGCTGGACTGGAGAACAGACATAAAAACGGCCCTAAAAAGCCTTGGCCAAGATGCAGTGGTGCAGGGAAATCTGGACCCCTGCCTTCTATTTTTGACAGAAGACAGGTTAAGGGAAAGGATAGCAGAGATTTTATATCAGGGGCTTTGTGCCAAGGCCCACATTTTTAACCTTGGTCATGGGGTGTTGCCAGAGATTCCTCCAGACAAGGTAAGATTGGCAATAGATATCATCCACGAACTTTCATCATAATATAATATGGCTACCGGGGTTATTCTTTTAAATATGGGAGGGCCAGACAGCCTTGAGGCAGTAAGGCCTTTCTTGTTCAACCTCTTTTCAGACAGAAAGATCATACAGCTTGGTCCTCCGTTTTTACAAAGGCCGATTGCCTGGCTCATTGCCAGAAAAAGGGCACCCAAGAGTGCTGCATGTTATAAAAAAATAGGCGGCAAAAGCCCCCTTTTACACATCACCAACGTGCAAGCCGACACCCTGGGCAAGGAATTAAACCGGTGTGATCTGCCACATGGCCCATTTTATTGTGTTCCAGGCATGCGATACTTTGCTCCAAGAACACCTGACCAGCTGGCTCGTTTAAAAAGAAAAGGGGTAAAGAGGTTTGTCGCACTTTCCATGTATCCACACTATAGCCATGCAACTGCTGGTACCTCTGTAGATGATTTTAAGAAAGCGGCCGAAGACCTTGGCATAAAAGAGTATTCTGTAATAGACAGCTACCCGGATCATCCACTTTACATCAAGGCCCTTTGTCAGTGCATAAAAAAAGGGCTGTCACAGATTAGTGATCATTCAGGGTTCAGACTTGTGTACAGTGCCCATTCCCTTCCCCAAAAGATGGTCGAGCAGGGCGATCCCTATGTAGATCATATCAACAGGACCATAAGGGCCATTGAACAGGAAACAGGCATAAGGGGAACCCTTTGCTTCCAAAGCAGGAGCGGCCCTGTAAGATGGCTTGAACCCGCCACAGATCACCTGCTAGTGAAACTTGCAAGGGATGGGGTAAAAGAGATTTTGTGTGTGCCCATAAGCTTTGTTTCCGATCATATAGAGACCCTTTATGAAATAGATATCCTTTATAAAGACATGATGAAGAAACGCGGCGTTAGACTGGTCCGCACACCTTCCCTGAATAACTCTCCAGTGTTTATTTCTTGTCTAAAGGAGCTGGTGCTTAAAAACCTAACAGGAGACACATGATATGGAGCAAGTCCACGGAATTACACCTCATATATTTCGGGAATACGACATTAGAGGCGTTGTTGATAAAGACCTGACAGAAGAGGCTGTCTGCCAGATTGGCAAGGCCTTTGGCACTATTGTCAAGGGCCAGGGGGGTAGCGTAATAACATCAGGCCGGGATGGACGCCTTCATTCCAAAAGACTGCAAGAGGCCTTGATTGCCGGCCTTGTTTCAACAGGCATTAAGGTCATAGATATAGGCCAGTGTCCAACACCTGTGCTGTATTTTTCTATTTTTCATCTGGATACTGACGGTGGCATTCAGATTACTGGCAGTCACAATCCCCCACAGTTTAATGGGTTAAAGATGTGCCTGGGCCCTTCAACCATCCATGGCCAGCAGATTCAGGAGATCAAAAGGCTTATAGAGAATGGAGAGTTTGGACAGGGCAACGGATTATGTGAAAAATACGAAATAATAGGAGATTATCTCAAATATTTAAGAGAAAATATTAATATAAGCCGGCCCTTGAAAGTGGTGCTCGACTGTGGCAACGGGGTATCTGCCCTTGTGGCCCCTGATGCCTTTAGGCAGGCAGGATGCATTGTGGAAAGCCTTTTTTGTCAGGTTGATGGAACCTTCCCCAACCATCACCCAGACCCTACGGTTTTGGAAAACCTGAAGGACCTCAAAAAACGCGTAAAAGATACAGGTGCGGATATAGGAATTGCCTTTGACGGTGACGGTGACAGAATAGGTGTTGTTGATGAAAATGCCAATGTCATCTACGGAGACAAGATACTGCTTCTTCTTGCAAGACGGCTTTTAAGGGATAATCCTGGTGCTGCAATAATAGGAGAGGTCAAGTGTTCTCATATACTTTATGAGGATATAAAGGCCCACGGTGGAAGGCCCATCATGTGGAAAACAGGGCACAGCCTTATAAAACAAAAGATGAAGGATTCAGGAGCCTTGCTGGCAGGCGAGATGAGCGGACACATCTTTTTTGCAGATCGGTTCTTTGGTTTTGATGACGCCACCTATGCTGCTCTTCGTCTTTGTGAATTGCTAGCCGAAGAGAACAAAAGCCTGTCCATGCTGCTTCATGGCCTTGCTGAAACGGTTTCTACTCCTGAGATAAGAATGGATTGTTCTGAGGAACACAAGTTCGTGTTGGTTGACAAGGTCAAGGAATCTTTGAAGGCCGATGGATACGATGTAATAGAT
>JAMOVK010000009.1 GCA_027067775.1 Deltaproteobacteria bacterium | reverse complement strand
AGATATATTTGTTAAAAAGGGCTGTGATAGCTCAAAAGAAAAAGAAACCCCCTCTGCTAACACAAACAATGTTAAGCAAAATTACAGCAATAACCACAAGAAATTTCCAGACCGGTGGACAGTGTTTGAAAATCAGATCTTACAACTTTCTGTTCCAGTAGGCGCTAAGGTGGAAACAGAAGGAAATAAAGTAAGAATCAGCTATGCAGATGCATCAGGAGAACTCATAGCTGTAAATGATGCCAATGAACAGACGAAGAAACTTCTCAATTCATGTATGCCCATAAAAAGCCTTGCAAAGGGAGATACAAAATTTTTTATATGCAATGACCAAGCAAAATTTCATTTCATGCAGATAGTTTCCCAAGGAAAGCCAGCAAAGAAGTTAAGTTATGTTACAGCAAACGACCTATCAACTTTAAAGGCGCTTTCCATAGCTCTATCTTCCATAAAACTCAAAAAAAGGCCTTCCTCCCAAACTGCTGTTAAGGTGACAATGGAGCCCTGGCAGCCACGAGATGGCAGCTTCACTATATCAGTTCCTAGAGGCTGGAGTGTTGATGGAGGCACAGCAGATTTTGGAAGAAATGGATATGTTAGAATAGTTCAGGCAGTATCCCCAGATCAGAAAAAGATGTTTATTGGCTTTTATTATCCTTTCTATCAATATGTGCAACTGGGTGGAATAGCCAGCGGCATACCTCCTATGGGCCCTGAAGAATTTATAACTGGACGTTTATTTATAGATCTTGCCCAAAATTATCGGATTATCTTTAATAATCCCCATATCAAGTTTGTAAAACCAAACCCCCAGCTATCCGACCAACTCAACAGAGAAGCCCAAAAGATGATAGCAAGAAGGGGTATGCGAGGCTCTGCAAAATATGAGGTCTTCACAGCTGAAGCCTTAGTTGACATGAATGGACAAGAAAAGCCAATGTATATTTTCGGGATCATGACATATATAACATTACCGTTATCAGCAGGATACTCTTATCTTTGGGGTCCATCGCCTATAATCTTGGCTGTTACGCCTGAAGGCAGTTTCAACCGCTGGTGGGGTGTATTTGAAAAAATGGCTGAAAGCTGGCAGGTTAATCCAAGATGGCTATCAGCTCATCTGCAATATGCTGCCAGTGATGCACAAGCTACTCTTAACCACTTTAAAAAAATTTCAGCCCTCATAAGAAAACAAGGGGAAGCGTTGAATAATTCATTAAACGATTGGGAGCAACAGACAGATTTTGAAATGGAACTTTTTTATGACACATATCATGCTTTAGGAGGTGAAGAGAGATATGATAATCCTGTCACTGGTGAAGAAATAGATGTTCCTACTGGGGCGGATAAATATCTTTATGACCAATATTCTCAAGCATGGGTTGGGATACAAATGGACAAACCAAATGCCCCTGAGCTAATTCAAGAGCTTAAAGAAAACGGATTTATCGAACTGACTCCACACGATTATTAAAAAGACGATAATAGGATAGCCTAAGCCTGACATAAAAAAACAGGGGCTGTAGAAGGACAGCCCCTGTTTCCTTTTAAAAAATCAACCTAAAAAGTTTTTGGCCTTAATGCACCACCATGTCTGTATTCCAGATGTATGACTTTTCAAGCCCCACTCCATGCGGCGTAACTGCAAGATAAAAGGAATAAGTTCCTTTTGGCAAGAGAGAAACATCAAGATCTGTTGCCAAGACCTTCTCATCTACCGGCCCACTTGTGTTGGAAATGAAGGGCGTAAGTGTTGTTCCGAACTTCTCAAAGTCAGGGCCGGGTGTTATCAAATAGAAATTAGCAGGATCAACCGCTGCTGAATAAAAGGCTAGATAGACATCAATAGGACCGGCAAAGAGGGGAAGTCCGATATGAAGATTGAACTTCCCATTATTTATATCCCCTATTCCCAACGGTTTTATCTGGGTCACATCACCATTTGTAACAGGCAGAACTACTGGCAAATAAGAAATAATAGAAGATGGAGCAAAAACAGGAAGAGGCATGGCGCTTGCTGTCACAAAGGTCTTATCATCTCCGTTTTCCGTGCCTTCGCTATTAGTTGCCACTACCCTATAATGATATGTAGTGGCAGGCTGGAGGTTAGAAAGACTGGCAGTCACAGTCACATCGCTGGAATTGGCAGATATAGTAGCAGTAGTAGTGCGGGAACCATAGTTAGTATCAAGGCCATATTCAAAGAAGTAGGTGGTCTCCTTACCATTGGGATTAATCACAGCCTTAATCGTGGCAGCAGTGGAGGTTATGTCTTCAGCAGGCATAGTCCGGGAAAGCGGTGGAGAAACCTGTGCAGCGCTAGGTGGTGTTGTAAACTGCCTCCTGCTGGTTGAGGAGGTCCCGTCGCTATTAGTAGCCACTAGCCTATAATAATAAGTAGTGCTGGGAGAAAGTCCAGTGATCGTCTTTTCCACCTGAATATCTGTAGAGCCGTTGCCAGCAGTCTGAGATGAGGTATTCGTGCCATAAGAATAAGACGTTCCATACTCAAAATGCCATGTAGTTTCCTTACCGTTTGGATTAACTGTGCCGGAAAGCGTGGCTGATGATTCAGTAACATTTGCGGCAGGAAAGGCCTGAACCGCCGGAAGATCGGGAGATTCAATCACCTTATAATAGACTTCATTATCCCCACCAGATGGATCCTCCTGCAACCATGCAACAGCTCGGCCAAAAAGTGACGGATCTTCATCATCAACATCATTATCCGTAATCTGCCTTATATGCTCTCCGTCCCAATAGAATATTTCCCAGTCTATACCATCTTTTCCTTCCCAGGCTATGCGGCCGTCATAAAGAGAGGGTGCCCGCTCATCCTTATCATTATTGGTAATTTGGATAATGGAAGAGCCGTCCCAGTAGAAAATCTCAAAGTCATGGCCATCCTCCCCTACCCAGGCTATATGGCCATCATAAAGAGAAGGAGCCCAGTCATCCTGCTCATTGTTGGTGACCTGTATAACGGAAGAGCCGTCCCAGTAGAAAATTTCTCCATCATGGCCGTCAAATGCTGACCAGGCTATATGGCCGTCATAAAGGGAAACATCAAAACAATCTTTCTGATTATTAACTATAGCCATTGTAGATCTACCATTGTAATAATATATTCCACAAGAATTACGGCCGTATTTTTTTGCATAAGCGATTTTACCATCAAACAAAGATGGAACCCATCCTTTGGCAATATCCTTTATTGTAGAACCATTCCAGAACTTAATTTGGTCTAGATATTCATCCCAGACCGCGCTGGCGCCATACGAAGAGAGCGTCCCTGGCTCCCTATCAAAATTCGTCTGTTTTGAAGCGGTCGAGACGTCCTTTGAAACATCCCATTGATATAACTGATACGTTCCTGATGAATCCTTATGCACCCAGGACAGAATCCCATTGTTCAGGGAGGGATAAAGATCCGCGCCGCTGTTATCCGTTACCCTTATGGCATGGAATCCTACATTGTCCGGCAAGACCTCAAAGCCCGGTTTAGTAATATTATATTGTCCTTGTATAACCGGCGTTACCAGATCTGGTATCGTATCCGGATCAATCATTTCTGAATCCGCGCCGGCGGCGCTGATCCAAAATAAAATACCAATTACCCCTCCCAACAGGACACCGTGGCACCTCTTCATTTTCATCAGAAAAACCCCCTTGGACTTGTTAGCGGCTGAACCGGAAACGTAATGTTTTTCAACTTCATTTATGCGCTCCAACCGTCTAATAAAATAATTTTTAAAAGATCTATATAGAATTATACACTTAAAAGGACTTTAATACCATTATAAATGTTTGATACTGAAAAACTGATTGCTATTTGACTAAAAACAGCTTTGGGAAAAGATGCTCATACAAAGTCTCTAATAAGAATTTTATTTCAAGGTCTTTAGGATTTTTATTAAATGACCTGAGTAAGACACAGCAAATCAAAAATCAGCTTGCACAATAGCCTAGGATATATCCTTTATCTTGATCCCCTTTTTGACGCAGTTGACAAATCCATCTTATGGTAACACTTTGTTAGAACAATGGTAGACCACATGGAGGTAAAATCATGATCAAAAACCTAACTAAACATGGA
>JAMOVK010000008.1 GCA_027067775.1 Deltaproteobacteria bacterium | reverse complement strand
TTGGAGGACGTCCTCCAAACTCCTTTATTGGAACCACTACAACAGGATCGCTCTTTCTGGAATAGTCTGCATAACCTGTAATCTGAGGCAGCAATTGCCCCTTTTCTGCCTTTACACCATGTGTACTTGCCTTAAGGTCACTTCTGGATGCCTGAAGGACTGGACTGTTTTTCAATGCCATCTCTACGGCATCTTGCAGATCAATGATCTCTTTGCCTTGGGCATTTGAAACCACAAGGACAGTTGCACAAAATGCCAACAAGACAAGACGTTTGACACAACCCATATGGTTTTTCATTTGAGCATCTTCTTTATTTCATCTACTGTGAAAAGCCTGCCTGTTCCTTTGACTTTGCCATCTACGACTATTCCAGGGGTAGACATGACACCTAGTGACATGATTTTTCCCATCTCAGTGACCTTTTCTATCTCAGCATCAATGCCAAGTTCCTGCACAGCCTTGTGGACGTTGTCTGCAAGGGTCTGGCATCTTGGACATCCAGGGCCAAGAATTTGTATCTTCATCTTTATATACCTCCTGTTTTTTTAAGCCATTATGAGGAATTGTGTGGAAGCGAAAGAGAGAAAGTTCGCCTCTATCGCTACATGCTTTTTAAGCTTTTAATCGTTTTATCCACAATCCAGCGGACATCACCTAAACATCAGCGCCCTTTGGGGTTGGTTTCCTTGCATCTGCACTTACCAGCATTTTTGTTTCTAACGATCCTATTCAGGATCGATGAGTTCCCGTTGTTTTCTAAAACGTCACGTACAATGTCACTCTTTTTGTAACCAAAGCAGTAACAGATGATATCTTTCATAATCTATCTCTCAACGTAAATGGTTTTTATTGGGAGTGTAAAAAGATGACAGATTAATTGCTGTCATCTCCAAGCATTACTTAAAAAAGTTCCAAATATATTTCCCAGCTACAAAAAAGATGCATATTGCAAGCACTATTTTGATGAAACGTGCTGGCATGAATTTCTGTGCCCGCGCTCCCAGATACATGCCAACCATTCCTCCAAGACCAAAAAGGAACCCGAGGAGCCAGTCTGGAGCAACAGACACGTCTGGATAAAATGGGGCAAGGGCCTGATAAAAGGCTACTCCTGCCACTGATGTGACAAATGTTCCCATAAGGGCAGCACCGGCAACTGTATAAACAGGCAAGCCAAAAAAAGTGACAAAAAATGGGGCTATTATCGCTCCTCCACCTATGCCGTAAACTCCACCGATAATCCCTACTGCTGCGCTTAGAAGCAGAATCCACAGGGTGTTAACCTGAAAATTTTTGCCATAGAAGTCATAAGAGATGGTAGTGAGAGAAAATTTTCTAACTCTCACCCGTGGTAACGATTCGTTATTGTCTTGCTTCTTTTTAAATCTTTTCACCATGGCCTGAAACTCGTCTTCTGCAGAGGTCTGTTTGTTTTTTTCTTTGGCAGAGGCAAACAGGTCTTTGACCATACGAAAGCCAATGTAGAGTAGAACAAGGCCTACAAAAAACTTGAAATTTTTGGGATCTGGAAGGTATTTCACACGGATGATGGCTCCAAGTAGTACGC
Source organism: Deltaproteobacteria bacterium (assembly GCA_027067775.1). GTDB lineage: Bacteria > Desulfobacterota > Dissulfuribacteria > Dissulfuribacterales > QOAL01 > JAADCZ01. The sequence goes on along the minus strand of JAMOVK010000008.1, from coordinate 2,575 downwards.
CAGGCAGTGTGCCTGCCACAACTATCCACGTAAGCGGCCAGACCATGCGTCCTTCCCGCATGTAACGTATGACTCCGCTAGGAATGGCCACAATGTTAAATAGCTGGTTTGTTGCGCTGACAGAGGGGCTAGTAAACCCTAGTACACTCATCTGAAAAGGAAGGAGAAGAAAGGCCCCGGAAACCCCTCCCATTGATGTGAAAAAGGAGATGACACAGGCTACAAGGGGTGGTACGAGGGGGTTAACTTCTATTCCAGCTACTTGAAAATACATGTTTTTTCTCCTTCCTTCAGATGCATTTATTCCAGATTATGCGGCTAACAAGTTTGCTGACGATGCACAAGGCATCGCAGGCTATCTCTAAAAATTGCCTTGCTTGGCAGTTGAGGCGCATAATTCGTGTCATATTATGAAATTGAATATGTATCCCACCATGATGATTGCCGTTGTAACCACTCCTACAAAGGTGATAATAAGTTGCCTTTTCAAGACTTGAGACAATATCACCATTTCTGGAAAAGAAAGGGCTGTTACAGCCATCATAAATGCCAGGGTTGTTCCCAGGGGAAGCCCCTTTGCCATAAGCGCCTGCACAATTGGAATTACTCCTGCTGCATTGCTATAAAGAGGTACTCCAAGTAGAACTGCAATGGGTACGGCTACAGGATTTGAAGGGCCTGCATATCTTAATAAAAAGTCCTGGGGCACATAACCGTGTACCAGGGCTCCAACGGCTATTCCACCAAGTACATATGGCCAGATACGTGAAATAATGTCCTTGACATAGCCTTTTGCATACTCAATCCTGTCGTGCCAGCTCAGTTGAGGAATCTCCGCCTCTCCCATGCGTATTTCCCAGACATAATCTGCAACGTATTTTTCCATGTTAAGCCTTCCGATTACAAAACCAGCAACCACAGCCACAAGAATTCCTGTAACAAGGTATATGACGGCGATCTTCCAGCCAAAAAGCCCAAACAGCAATACTAGGGCAACCTCGTTAACCATGGGGGACGAAATTAGAAAGCTAAATGTGACTCCAAGTGGAATGCCTGCTTCCACAAAACCTATAAATAACGGGCAAGCAGAGCATGAACAAAAGGGTGTCACTACTCCCAAAAGGGCTGCCAGAACATGGGCTACTATGATCTTTTTCTTAGTGAGAAAACGCCTTGTTCTTTCTGGAGGAAAGAAGCTTCTGACTATGGCAACCACAAATATGATGGTGACAAGCAGAAAGAATATCTTGAGCGTATCTTCGATGAAGAAGTGGATGGCCTCACTAAGGTGTTCCCCCTGGTTAAGGCCAAGGATCTGAAAGGTTATGAAATCTGCAAAATTTGTGAATATTTTTAGCATTTTTTTCTGTTGTCTAAGAGAGAAGACGTTTTTCCAATAGAGGAATAAGCTGTGTTTCTATAACCTCTACCGTTTTTTCAAATGCATTGATGATATCCGCTTTACTTCCTACAGCCTTTGCAGGATCTTCAATTGGAAAGTGGAGTCTTTGGCATGAAATGGGCAAGTTTGGGCAGTTGTCATGGGCGTTGTCGCATACTGTCACCACAGCGTCAAGGTCTGTATCTTTAAAAGTATCCATGTGCTTTGATGTGGCATTACTTATATCTATTCCTCTCTTTTTAAGTATCTCTATCGCTACAGGGTGTACCTTGTCTGGCTGAATACCTGCTGAAAAGGCCTTGATCTTCCCTGCAAGACGTACATTTGTTAATGCCTCTGCTATCTGACTCCTACATGCGTTTTGTGTGCATAGAAAAAGCACCTTTTTCACTGCTTTTGCCCTCCTGGGAGAACTGCCTCTAAAGGCTCAACGGGCTCTGGCCTTTGCACACCATCGAGTTTTTGCAAAAGGCCCATGACCTCTTTATCTTTTCTTGCTCTACCTACAAGAATCTCCAAAAGTTGTTTGCAGCATTCTTCCTGAGGGGTGAGGCTGTAAATGATCCAGCTTTTTTCACGTTTGCCAGATATGAAGCCTTCTGTTTCAAGTTGTTTCAGGTGTCTTGAGATTGTTGGTTGGGCAAGGCCAAGTATCTGGGCAAGCTCGCATACGCAACAGGGCCTTTGAGATAGTAGCGTTATTATTTTTATGCGAGTCGGATCGCCTATGGCCTTGAGCCGTCTGCTTATCTTTTGAACAGTCTTACCTTGCATATTTTGCTATATAGCTATTTGGCTATATTCTGTCAAGCAAAATATTCCCCTTGGAAAATTATTGGACTTTTTTTCGACGTCGAATAGATGTGCTTTATTTTCAGATAGTTAGTGAGAGGGTTTACAAGAAGGTTTACAATAGGGTTTACGAAAAATTTTTCCTACAAGAGAAAACTTTTTCCCTTTGCCGTCTTTTTGTGTCAAATTTCAAGTAATTTCGATGAGATATCTGGTTGTTGCATTTTGCCCTTCATAAGTTAGAGGAAATTTTTTTCGTAAACCCAAGGGTTTACAAGAGGGTTTACAGCATAAATGCAGTAAAATTAATAGAATCAGACAGTTATGTTGGTATCATTTATGCTGAAATTTATTTTTAAAAAACTAAAAATTGGGAGGGCA
>JAMOVK010000007.1 GCA_027067775.1 Deltaproteobacteria bacterium | reverse complement strand
TGAGGTAGAAATCCTTGCTGCAGAGGCATGGGCGAAACTCGGGGTAATTCCAGAAGACGCAGCCAAGGAGATCAGGGAAAAGGCCAGCTTCAATGAAGAACGCATACTTGAGATAGAAAAGGAGACGCGACACGATGTCATTGCCTTTCTTACCAACGTTGCCGAGTACGTTGGACCAGCAGCAAGATATCTGCACTGGGGACTGACCTCGTCAGACATGCTAGACACAGCCATGGCAGTTCGCATGAAGCAGGCAATGGAAATCATAATCGATGATGTGCAGGAATGCCTTGAAACCATAAAGAAAAGGGCCTTTGAACACAAAAATACGGTAATGATAGGGCGATCCCATGGCATTCATGCCGAGCCTATCACCTTTGGTTTGAAACTTGCCATCTGGTATGACGAAATGAAAAGAAATCTTCGCCGTCTAGAAGCCGCCAAGGAAACCATTGCCACAGGGAAGATCTCTGGTGCTGTGGGCACCTTTGCACACGTTGATCCAAGGGTTGAGGAGTACGTCTGTGAAAAACTTGGGCTCAAACCGGCACCTGCGTCCAACCAGATAGTCCAAAGAGACCGATATGCAGAGGTCTTCACTGCCCTTGCCATCTTATCAGGCACTGTGGAAAAAATAGCAACCGAGATCCGCCATCTTCAGCGCACAGAGGTACTAGAGGTAGAAGAGTATTTCCGAAAGGGTCAAAAGGGCTCTTCTGCCATGCCACACAAGAGAAACCCCATCCTCTCCGAGAATCTGTGCGGCCTTGCCAGAATGGTCCGGGCATACTGCGTTCCAGCCCTTGAAAATATGCCTCTTTGGCATGAAAGGGACATAAGCCATTCCTCTGTAGAAAGATTTATATGCCCTGATGGTTTTATTACAGCAGACTTTATGCTTGCACGTCTCAATGGCCTTCTTGCAAAGCTTGTGGTCTACCCGGAAAACATGAAGAAGAACCTCAACATGTTAAAAGGGCTTATATTCTCTCAGCAGGTACTTCTAAAGCTCACTCAAAAAGGGGTAAGCAGGGAGGAGGCCTACAAGATCGTACAAAGACGTGCCATGGAGGTATGGCAGGGCATGGGGACCTTTAAAGAACGTCTGCTGGAGGATGAGGATCTTCTCAAGCATCTTACGCGAGAGGAAATTGAAGAGATATTTGATATCAACTACCATCTCAAACACGTGGATACCATCTTTCAGCGGGTTTTTGGATAACAAGGAGAAAGACAAATGGATGACAGGGAGCGGCTCAAAAAGATCCTTCTGGAAAAATCATACAGGGAAGGGACCTTTACCCTGACCTCAGGTAAAAAGAGCGACTTCTACATAGACTGCAAACAGACGACCCTATCGGCCGAAGGTGCCTATCTTTGCGGCAAACTCCTGTTTAAACTCATCAGCCGAGAACCAGATCTAAAAGCGGTAGGAGGCATGACACTGGGAGCCGATCCTTTGGTTACCGCGGTCTCTGTTGTCAGCTACCTGGAAGGCTCTCCAATTCCCGCCTTCATAATAAGAAAGGAGCCAAAGGGCCATGGCACAGGCTCATGGATTGAGGGAAAGTCCAATATACCGGCAGGCAGTTTCGTTGCCCTTGTAGAAGACGTGGTGACAACCGGAGGCACACTGATCAAGGCCATTGAAAGAACCCAGCTTGAAGGATACAGGGTTGGAGGGGTCTTTGCCCTTGTAGACAGAGAGGAGGGCGGTGCCCAACTCCTTTCCGAGCATGGTTTCAAGCTGGTTTCCCTGTTTACCAGGACAGAACTCTTGTCATAGGAGGGCGTTATGCCAGAATACCGAGACAGCCCCGGCTTCAAGTATCTGCAGCTTTCAAAACACACGAGGCAGGAACTATTTGAAAGAAAGAGGGAACAGATAGCCCCTGCCGAGCAGTTTAAACAGTATAGTGGCGCACAGATCGTTGAGCTCCCAAGCCCTGCTCCTTCTGACTCTTCCATTTGGGACACGCTAAAAAACAGGCGCTCTGTTCGCAAATACAAGGATGGCGCCATTGACGTGAATGAACTGTCTGCGCTTTTGTGGGCTGCTCAGGGGATAACAGGCAGTATCGGCAACTACCTGCTTCGTACCGCTCCAAGCGCTGGAGCCCTTTATCCAATAGAAACGTACCTGTGTGTCAACTCGGTAGCAGGGCTGTCCCCCGGACTCTATCATTACAACGTTGCCTTTTCCCATCTGGAGCTTTTGGCCCAGGGGGAATTTGGGAAAGAGCTTGGAGAACGCTCCATGGGCCAGCCCATGTGCTGGCGAGGCCAGGTGGTATTTGTCTGGTCTGCTGTACCTCGACGTACAATGTCAAAGTACGGCTCAAGGGGAATAAGATACATCTTTATGGATGTGGCCCACATATGCCAGAATGTGCTTCTTGCAGCTGAGGCCCTGGGCCTTGGTGCATGTCCTATCGGAGCCTTTTTTGACGACGAGCTAAACCATCTCTTTCAATTAGACGGCCAGGAAGAAACAGTAATCTATATGGCAAGCGTTGGGCTTCCAAAATAGAACAAAATGGCTGAAGGGCACAGGCAAAGACTCCGGGACAGATTCTTAAAATATGGAATAGACTCCTTTACAGATGAGGAAATAATAGAACTCCTTCTGGCACTTGGCACTCCAAGAAAAGACTGTAAAGCCCCTGCCAGAGAAGCCTACAGACAGTTTGGCTCACTGGCTGAGGTATTAGAAGCAGACACAGAAAGCCTAAAAAAGATAAAAGGGATAGGTCCCAACAATATCTTTGCCCTAAAGTTTATCCATGAGGTGGCACGCCGCTTTCTTAAACAGCGCATCAAGAATAAAAAAAACATAGGGTGTGCAAAAGATGTGGTAGACTACCTCTGCCACTGGCTCTCTTTTAGGGAACGGGAATACTTTGTTGCCATCTACATTGATGCCCAAAACGGCGTCATAGATATAGAAGAACTCTTTTCCGGCACTGCCAACACCTCTGCAGTCTATCCCAGAGAGGTCCTGAGACAGGCCCTTATACGAAACGCAACAGGCCTTATCCTTGCACACAATCACCCCTCTGGTTCCACAAAACCTTCAAGGGCAGACATCGAGCTTACCAACACCTTTGTTAAGGCGTGCTCTCTGGTAGGTATCAGGCTTTTAGACCATATAATAATCGCAGGGCCGTCAGATTATTTGAGTTTTTCAGAGGCCGGCCTTATTGCCAGGGCCAAGGGCAACATACAAGACCTGTAGAGACCATCATGTCTGTAGAAGAAAAGATCCCCCAATTTATGGAACTTGCCATTGAAGAGGCCCAAAGGGCCTCAAAGGTTGGAGAAGTGCCTGTAGGAGCGGTTTTGATAAATTCAGATGGCGACATCCTGGCAAGGGCGCACAACTGCCCGATCTCATCACAAGACCCGACCGCTCATGCGGAAATCGTGGCCATCAGAAGGGCTGCCAAACACATAAACAACTATCGCCTGTCAGAAACCACCATGTTTGTTACCCTTGAACCCTGCATCATGTGTGCTGGTGCCCTTGTATGGGCCAGAATAAAAAGACTCTTTTTTGGCGCACCAGATCCAAAATCCGGGGCCTTTGGATCCATAATAGATGTCAATCGTCTGCCTGGCATCAATCACAGAATCCAGGTACAGGGAGGAATTCTCAAAGAAAGATGTGCCTCAGTCTTAAAGGAGTTCTTTCAAGAAAGGCGTTAATCCAACACTGCTAACCAAAGCCTGCTACAGGATCTGTCTTTTTTTCAAGGAGAGAATGTAGCAAAAAAATGGCCCACCGAGAAGTGTTGTGATAACCCCGACAGGCAGCTCCTCACCGTCAGGCAACAGGTTTTGGGCCACAAGGTCTGAAGCCACCATCAAAAGGGCACCAAGAAGTGCAGAGCCAACAAGCAGTCTCTTGTGATTAGGCCCCTGAAGCATCCGAACCAGATGGGGAACAACCAGACCGATAAAACCAATGACACCACTTACTGCCACCGCGGCTGCCGTGGACAGGCAGGCACCCAACAACAAAATCATGCGTGTCTTTCCAACATCCACCCCAAGGTGATATGCCTCACTGTCACCAAGGGTCATTATGTCAAGCTCCCTTGCATAGACCAAAAACAGCACCAATCCAGCCAGAACGTAAGGGCTGGCAAAGGCCACA
>JAMOVK010000006.1 GCA_027067775.1 Deltaproteobacteria bacterium | reverse complement strand
CTATTCCTCCAGGACCAGGAGGAGTTGCCATTGCAGCGATTGTGTCATTTTCCTTACTTAGGTACATGAAAAAATTTAACTTTTTGAGGCTTCCTTATTATTGAAGTGGTATTCAATTTTGTCCAACTGTATGGTCATGTCAAATTTTCTCTCTTTCCTTAGATAAACCCGTTCCAAAGAAAAATAGACAATTTCTGGGCTAATAGACAGATTTATGCTGGCATACAACACTTTCAATTTTATTTAACACCTCTCCAATGGTAATCTCAGCCTTCTTTTTATGAATTAAGCTTGCAATACGGCAACATGAATCAACCGCTGAAATTGCCATAATGCCCGGGGCCTCTATTTCTGCATATTCTCCTAGAATCGGAATCTGGACATTGAAAAGAAAACGGGATTCGAATGGTCGAAGGGGATCTGCCCAGAGATTAGTCTGTCTGAAATCCCGGTCATCGAGAAGCATTCCATCCAATTGTCGGACTAGTGGCCAAAATGCCTCATTGTCAGGCATATCCAGGTGGTTTAAAAGAGCATAGCCTGTCACCAGGCTCAGGATTCTTTGGGCCTCTGATGCCATTATGTTGTCCATTTCGATTCCTTCAGCTGCCAGAATTGGCATAAATTCTTCCGTGACTCTGTTTTCCAGCTCTTTTTTTGCCTTTAAACAGTCGGCCTCGTTTACGGCAGCCACGTTGTCCAAAGAAAGGCCTTGAGCCTCCTGGAGAGACGAGATAAGCCTGATTTGGAGTTTCCCGTTATGAGAGGAGCGGGTTTTTACTGCAAATGCCATTACCGCGGTATCAAGTCCTGGCACCGTGACTGACACGGCTGCAATACAATCGGGCATATCATGGCTATTCACCTGATCCAGTATGGCCTGAAACACTGGATCACCATAGGAGGCAAAATGAACAGGGGATTCTATTCCAGGCAGACCTGCATCAAATATCTCCCGATCTGGAGTAATTAGCGTACCATTTTTCACGCCAGCAATGCCTCTGATGGTCATTACCTTCCCATCTTGCGACACCTCACAGCCGAGGGCCTTTAAATAATCAGATTCAGTAAAAACTGACCAGATTCCCTGGAGGGTCACAGGTAAGGCAACAGGGGGCTCCCTCTCAGCCAAACGCATATAGATTTCATAAAGTTCTTCAGCAGGAATCTCCATGGCAGATGTCTGACGCCTGAGGCTCTCAATACGCTCCATCGCCCTTTTTTCAAGCTGATTAGGGCTCAATTTGCCTTCGGCCAGTTCTCTAAAATCCTCGTCGTACACTGGCAGCATAGAAAGCTGCTGGCTTCCTACTACTTGCCCTGCCTGGTTAAGGCGTTCAAGGAGCCTTCCATAAACCACCTCCTCAACCGAGCCTACATAACACAGATTAAGCACGAAAATCTCGCTGTGTTTCTGGCCTATCCTGTCTATACGCCCAATCCTCTGCTCCACCTTCATGGGGTTCCAAGGCAGATCGAAGTTTATCAGAAGGTCGGCCGTCTGGAGGTTCAGTCCTTCGGCAGCAGCATCAGTGCACACCAGAACGTCTATTTCCTGCCGCAGAAATCTGTGTTTTATCTCTTCGCGGCTGGCATTCTTAAGCTTGGACGTGGCTGGATCAACGTATTGGCCTCCCTTTCCACTGAAGGTTCCTATGAGCATAGCCGGATTGATGCGTCTGAGCTTAGAGACGATGTCGCACAAAGTGTCATAGAACCTTGTAAAAATTACTGTCTGTTTCAACCTGCCGCCTGGCATCTGTCGTTGCTCAAGGATGTCCAGCAGTGTCTGTATCTTTGAAGGCCTGGTTTCAATGGAAGAAAGCAGACGAATTAAACCCTTGAGTTGTCCCTGTTCCCACTCCAGATCCTCTTTAGACCTGTTCTTAAGCAGGGAATCAACGATTTTTTCATCAGCGTCCTCTTCGTCAAAAACCTCGTCTGTGAAGGTCTCTATCTCAAGCGACTTTCCTTTCTCTTGAAATAAGAGGCTTAACTCAACCTTTTCCAGACGTCTTTTTAGGGTCTGTTCTATGGCATATAGGCTTGAGGCAAACCTGAGCCTTAAAAGACTGAGAAGAAATTTGAGGCTGGTCTGGCTCTGCCTGTCTTGAGAGTGCTCCCTGATCTGCTGTGCAAGACCCGAGCAGAATTCCTCAAGTTTATCGTAAACCTCCTGTTCCTTGGCAGTAAAGGTTATCCGTGGGATGGGAAGTATGGTCCTTTTTGCAAGTCCGGCCCTCAGCTTGCCTTCTTTCTTGTAAATCTCAAGAAGTGGTCTTGTATGCCTCTGCATTACACGGGAAAGTGGGGCCACGGCAAAAATAATTCTCTTGATGCCAGCCACATCTCTTCCCTTTGGGGGTCTGCCGTACTGGACTAACTGACGGACTGCTGAGCGAATGCGTCCGTCAACTACCGCCTCTTCGAGATAGCGCTTCAAGAAAGGATCGTGATAGTCGATGGATTTTATGACATTGCCCAGAAACCGCCATTCTTGTTTGGATAAATCTTCTCCTCCAGCAAGGCGTCCCAGGATTTCATAATAACCCCAAACCAGAGTTGGATCTTCCTGAAAGGCTCCTACTCTGTTGGTGAGATAGATCAGGTCATAAACCTCTATCCAGTCAAGCTGCATGGGAGTTGCAGTTGCCAGCCACAGGGCCTTACTCCTGGGCCTAAGCCTGTCACGCAATGTCTTATAGAGTCTGCCGAATTTGGGCTGAATCCGCCGGTTGTCCGGAGCCGTAGGATTCTTGCGTCTGGCATAGTGGGCCTCATCCACAAGAGTGATATCAAAGCCCAGTGCAGACTCCAGCTCCTCCTTTCTGCCCTTATGGGCCAAAAGTCCAGTTGAAACGATAATGAGCCCGGGCTTGTAAATGTTCGTGGAGGTTCGGCAGGTTTCATGGGGGAATATGTATTCGTGCCGGCTTCCAGGCCCGGAAAGGGCGCGACCAAAGGATAGCAGGAATTTAGAAGCCATCTCCCTTTGCCACTGTTTTGTCAGGCTTGCAGGGGCTGCAATGAGAACCCGTTTGGCAAGACCGGAAAGCACTAGTGAACGGATGGCAAGACCTGCCTCGATGGTCTTTCCAAGACCTACCTCATCACATAAAAGCCATGAAAAAGGCCATGTCTCGATTAGACGCCTTGCCACCACCTCCTGATGGGGCCAAGGTGCAACTGGAGCCGTTTCCATCCCGACAAAACGGCCTCCCGGCAATGTAGGCCCATGCCGAACCAGGGAGAATTTCAGCCTCTCAAGGGCTGAGGGTGGTTCAATTTCTGATTCCCGCCCACTGGTTCCGTCCACTTCCACAGGGTTAGTGATTCCCTCAGCAAATCGTATGAGCTTTTGCCGCACAGCTTCAGGAAGCGGCATGACCCTGAGATAAGGGCTCCTATCCTTCCAGACAGTCTCAAAATCCTTCTCCGCCTCCTCAACCCTCTGCTTTTCCAACTCGTTCCACCACTCGCAGTGAACGTCTATGTTTTCGGCATTGAGAGCAAGTGCGCTTCGCGATTCATTCAGTGAACCGGATATGTACATCCGGTTTCCAAGCCTGTCAGTAAATACCGCCCACTTTTCGTGAACGTAGCCGTCTTCTGTGGAATCCATGGAAATGGGCCTTCCAGTTGAACCGTGTACCCTGAAGGCAACTCTGACCTCTAAAAAACCCTTGGCCACCATCCAGGCCAGAAGTGTCACGCCTCTGGCAACCTCAGCCGGCCACCTTTCCGCCCCTTCCAGCTCCTGTGAAAGTTTCCCTTCCAGGCGCATTCTGTCCCCTTTTAGAACAGCAGCTACGTCGTCAGGGTGAAGATCTGCCCCAACGATTAACCGCATTCTGCCATTTTCTGCGGTAAAGGCCGAAAAACCCTGAGAGGCAATGGCAAGGGATGATGAACGGAAAAAACCGGCTATGCGGTCGTAGCGGGAAGCAAGCCTCAGGGCAGGAATGTAGAAGTCATGAAGTATATCCACAGGCCGGCCATCAGGCCTCAGGCTGGAGGTCTTGTACGAAGTGCGCCACTCTATGTCTTTGAATGTCTGCGGTGTCATGGTTCAACCCATCTATTCGGGCTCCGCAGGAATGGGTCCTGGCAGGCAGAGAAATCTATGCAATTTTCTGCTTCTCAACATCCCTCACCTTAAATATTAGTCAGGTCTACTGCCGAAGGCCGAAGAGCAGTTCCTTTGCCCTAACCGCCAACTTCTCATCCCCCACCTCTGCTGCCCACACTTCAAGAAGATCCAGAATCAGGTCCTGCCTGCCTTCGGCATGCGTCTTAAGATAAGGCCTTGCAGCAGTAATATCTCCATCTTCATAAGCCATAAGAAGCCCCTGCAGAACATCCCATTCGGTCTGCGGATGTGCAAGCCGCCTTTCATCCCGCTCCTCCGGCCTTGCAATGCGCAGCTTGGAACCTTTTTTTACAAGGGGAGCAAAAAACCCCCTTTCTTCTGCCCCAGCACCTCTTCGCCTGCCCGCTGCCACCTCTGTATTTATGCCTACAAACCTTCCCTTTGCCTCATAGCCGCCGCCCTTGGTTTCAAGGGCTATGTTCAAAGAGCGAGAGAGGTTCAAGGCTTCATCAAAGGAGAACCAGGAAAGGCCGTAAATTCCAAAAAGCGTAAGGACCATGGCTGTTTCAGGCATAAGTTCTTCAACCTGGAGCCTTCCGCCTGTGATGCGTCTCACCTGGTGCTCTGCAACCACCCGGCTTGCCTCGTTCATGGCCCTTATGGGGCCGACTTCTTCGTCTCCGTCCATAACAGGCCACTGCTCTGACAGAACCCGCAGGGCCCGTCCATAGCTTGCCACCATCTCGTCCACGGGATTGAGGCCAAGGGCAGAGAATTCCTTAAGGCCTTCGGCCACGGCCTGACGAATCCTCCGGGCGACTCCTGTGCCTCCAAAACCAGTCCAGCTCGCAGGCTCAACATTGTCTGCAACGCGCTTTCGGCAGGAAATAAAGATGGAGCTGACGGCTGCTGCCATTTCTTTGTGATGAATATCACGTGTGGATTCAGATTCCACCGGCACTGTTGCCGTGATGATCCAGCCTTGCTCGATGAGGGATCTGGTAAGTGTCTCCCAGGCGTCCTGGCTCTTGTGGGTGAACATCAGGGTCATGATGCCATTATCCTTAAGCACCCTGCGGCATTCTGAGAAGATTTCTCCCATTATCCGTTCATAGGCCTCCTTGGCCTGCCTGGTCCCGCCATCCCTGTCCGGGTTGGCCACTGCCTCGTCCCTCTTGTTGGTAAGGCGCCTTGAGAAGTAGCCGGGATAGAGATCTGAAAGTGTCCTCTTCTGCCATACGTAGAAATAGTCTGAAAGCTCTGCGTACTGCACGTTGTTGTAATAGGGGGGATCCATGCAGACAAGGTCAACCGATCCATCTTCAACCTCGACCATGTAGGCAGCATTTCCATTGAGGATGGTGACCTCAGGCTCTTTTCCCTCGTGGTAGATCAGGCCGGTGATGCCCTTGTATGCGTCAAGAATTTGGTTAAGACCCCAAGCCACTCCGGAATTGGGACCGGATAAAATCAGCTCTCCAAAGGTCCACTTCAGGGAAAAATCGTGTCTGGTAAATGTGTGAGCGATAACACCACGAGATGCGTGCCACAGTGTCTGCCTGCTGTTGTAGTCGATGACCTTGTCAATGGCAAATTGTAAATAGGTGACCACCGCCCGGCCCATTTCCTCTCCAAGCTCCTTCAGGATTTTGGGTTTGAGCCTGTTAAGTTCTTCCACCAGGGTCAGATGGCCCAGAAGCTGCCTCGGAGTAAACATGTCACACCATCTGGTCATGCCAGCCCTCAAAGGCTCCTTGGTCTTATGAGCAACTGGGATTTTTTCCGTAGGAATGAGGCCTTGTTCCTCCCAGCGATCCCAGTTTTCCCTGAGCCGCTTTTCTGCAAGCTCCAGGGCCTTCAAATCCTTTTCGTTAGGAGGGCGGAAAAACCGTACCTTTTCAGTCTTTATCTCTCCAGCCCTGGGTCCACTTTTATATCTCTGGGGCCGGCCATGTTTGTCGAGTTTTGGCTGTTGTCTTATGGCCACCACGCAGTAGAGTCGGTCTTTCCATGTGCCGTGTTCTGACTCGCCTCTGGCCTGGCGCTTGATCTCTTCAGCATCTATGGCCTGCCTGCAGTGTATGCACATGCCGATACCCCTGTTGACCGTGGCAAAGCCTGGGTCTTCGCCATTGGGTCCCTTGCCATTTTTTACCCTGTATGTCTCAAAACGGACCGTCCCCCCCTTTTTTCTGCCGTCCGGTATTATCTTTACTCCCCACTGTTTGCCAGATTCCTTGGAGAGCCAACAGGTATTTAGCAGTGGAGCCTCCCCGCCACAGTGTGGGCATGTCACCTGACGGCAGTAAAGGAAACCGTCTAAACTTTCATCTATATATTTCTCAATAAGTTCTGGAGCGCCTCTCAAATGTTTTTGTAATAAGTTAAGCTCACAAATGGGAATCTGGTCTGTGATAAAAAGATCTGAAATTTGTGTTAGTAATGCTGATCTTAACTTAGTACCCCATGTACAAATCTCATTAGCTAGTGTAGGCCCAAATTTTGAAGGGAAATAAAGGGTGCTTTGTAAAATAACTGTTGCTACTGGATTTAATTCGTTCGCGATTACATTGGCATTGAGCCTCAAGGCTTCAAATGGAATAGATCCACCCCCTGCTGTGGGGTCAAGTATTGTAATTCCTTTTAACATTCGATTTGCCGGAGCATTTAAATAAGCCCTACTGTATCCATATTTATCGTCTTTAGTGCGAATATTATAAGCAGTTTCAAACGCTATTCGTTGTTTTCCCCATGCCGGATCTGCTGCCACCATCCTTACCGGCAGCACCTCCCCTTTGCTCGGCCAGGGTTTGGGAATGGGCCGGGATTCCTCTAGCCAGCGCGTGACTACAGGGTCTGAGGCCAAGGAAGGGTCATTGGAAACCAACTCCTTGATGAGCTCCCTATTCTGCTGCCTGCGCTGTTCTTCCTTTTCTAGCAGGATCAGTACACGCTCATCCACTTCTAGAACCTTTGCGCCTGATTCATCCTCATGCACTTTCTTCAGTACCGGACCTGTAAGCACCCACTGCTGACCGTTTATTTCCACCACCGGCTTCTGGATACCGAGCTGTTTCAGGAACAACTCAGGGTCTGTGTCAGCAGGCAGAAGGGATGCCAGTATGGCTGCCCGGCTAGGGGTAAGGGGCCGTCTGGCCCACCAGACATGCAAACGATTTGGTGGTGGCGCCTTTCCTGTATCGCGTTCCCTTTGAGTCTCCGCACCCACCTGATGGCAAGGAAAGCCTGATTCTATGAGTCTAAGGTCATTGTACATATTGCTATATTACACAAAAAAGCCGTCCAAAGGACGGCCGGAAAGATAATTATGGTTTAAGACTTTAAAAAGGGCAAGGTCAGAGGAGGTAATCCCATTCTCTGGAGCATGTTCTGAACAAACTCTCTGAAATAGGGCCATGTATTCATATGCAGGTTCACTTTAGCAAAAATCTCCAGGAACTCCTCTGAAATTTCTCCTTCTGAAACCAACTCAACCTCAAATTCGCAAACTATTCTTACTGCATAATCTCTTTTGCTAGACTTTGTCACAATGAATTGATATTTCTGAAACAGTTTGGCGATATTTGAATCGGAAATCTCATGCCTCACCTTATCAGTTACCCAATGTTTCATGGATTCGGCAAGACGCTCGCTTCTCATCTTTGCAGAACATGAAACTAATCTAATGGATTCAAGTTCGGTTTGCTCAAGATATTGCTTATATTCCTGAGGCGTAAGTTTATATTCAACTTTTGCCCCGGCTTTTTTTGCCTTTTTAGGCTGCTTTTGAATACTCATAGTCTCCCATTGCGATTATGTTTGAAAAGCTATCTTTTTGCATAGAAAGCTGCGTATTCATTGCATGTTTCTCTTCAGAGATATGCTTTGTTATTTTTTTCACCTCAAGCAGCAGCTCTTTCACGGTGTTAACTTGCTTATAACGCTCAAGACATTCAGCAAGAAGGCTTGTAATGAATTGATTTAAGCTTACCCCATTCTTTTGGGCCTGCATGGATAAGTTATAATGGAGATATTTGGGAATTCTTATGACAAACTTGCCGCTAAATTCATCAATAGCCCGGTCTCTTTCTGGCTCTGGTATTGACACCCCTTCTTCAAGCCACTCCCGAAACATTATTTCCTTTATCTCATTCAGGCTATTAAGGGCCTCTTCAATGGTTTCACCATCGCCAACCAAGGCATATTTGCCTAATTCTGGCAATCGGGCAGCAAATCCGCCACCATCTTCTTCGGGAATTTGTTCTATTTCAATCTTATAAGGAAGATTCAAATAATATTTTAAATCGCGTTTCATGGCTCAAACATCCTCTTTTCTTCAATAATTTCTATAGCCTTCAAAATTGACTTTAAATAAAAACCCTTAACGTGCTGGCCACCTTTTTTGGCTACTGTAAATTCACCTTTGAGACCAAAAGGGGGAATACCAATTAAAGCCTCATGCCTAACTACTATGTGGGAGCCCGATTTTTGTTCCCACATATTAGGAAAATAGGCATCTAGCACGGTTTTGACTTCCTGAAATCTTACTTCTTTGGGCTTATTTTCACGCCATTTTTTTAAAAATTTTTCTGGTTTTCCCATTACGTGCTCAGTAAGTGATATCGGATTTAGTACTAAAAGCCTTAAATGTCAATGCCTGAGATCCTTGCATTTAAAGGCCTTTGGGCCAAAATACAATAGAAAAGCCGTCTATATTGTATGCATTTAAACAACAGACACTATATTTAGCAGTAGAAGCCTTTGACGGCCTTTTTATTTTAATTTCAAAAAAACTTAAGGAGGCCATGCTAAATTTCCTTGAGCATCTTTTGCACATTTCTGTCCCCTGCCTGACCAGCAAGCATTATCTTCATGCCAGATGCGGCCCATCTGTTGATCACTGGGGAAAAGCTGGTCATACGTGAATACCAATACGAGGCTTCTTCCCTTGTAAATCGGTCTATCCTTCTGGCCAGAAGCTCTACGCGATCCAGTTCCTTCATCCTCTCCTGGAGCTTGAATAGAAGGGCTAGCTTAACCCCTGCCTCTTGAGCCAGAGGCAGATTGCCCCTAAAGGAGAGGCGAGAGCCATTAAGAAAACGGTGAAGCTCTAGTGAAATGCCCTCTTGGTTTTTGACACGGCATAACATGGCCTTTATTACAGGCAGACAGCGCAGTTGGGATGGGCCATAAATGAGCCCTCGTTCCTTGAGTATGCTTCTGGGTGTCTTGAGTTCTGCTGCATCCGTCCGGTCGGATGGCTGAATACGCTGTTTGACTATCATTACTGGCACCGGTTTGCCTTTATGCTCGGTTATCCGCAGCACCCAGGGGGCTGAAGACACAAGAGCTGCCACCTTTGACTTGTAATGCTCTAGAAGCCTTTGTTCGTTGTTGATGGATGTAACTTTATTTCTCATGGCAATTGAAATACCTTGCTGGCGTTTATTTTTTCTTTTTTAGCTCCTCGATGAGCAGACACTCTGGATCTGGTTCATTTATTTCCAGGAACGCCTCTGTAGTTTCATCGTATTCTGTGAGCTGGGCCAACACCTCGAAGAATTCGTCCAGGTCTTTCATGGATTCCGGAGTCGTGTTTTCTAGGGCGATACGCAGTCTACCGCCTCTGGGGAGCTTGAGATCTGTAATGTCCAGTAGTTCTATGGTCGATTTTGCACCCTTTGCATAAAGTAAGCCCAGCCGCTTTAATAGTGGAAGGAGCCTAGATGCCCCCTCTTTTCCAGAAAGTGCAAACCTTTTGGACTTGTCCTCAGAGCGAAAGATCCCCTTGATTGATGCGTTCTGAGGGCTAAGGATGACGTCTTGCTCTTGAGGTACGAACATAGCTGCTCGGGAACCGTGATAGGCTTGGGCTTCTTTGCTAGCCTCCTTTGATCTTATGGCAACTGCCTTATTGTCTTTTAAAAGTTCTGACAGCCCCTGCCTTATAGTCTGTTCGGAAACAGATCCATATCTTTCATGTATATCTCTTACAAGATCAGCAACTCTTACTTCTTCTTGTCTATAAATTTTCTCTTTTATCTGCCTCTTAACCTCGTCCGGGTCAGGAGCCTTGGATGCTAGCCAGCCCCGCTTTCTAGCTCCTTCCATGGTGATGATGGAGTAATCCCGCAGAAGGTCGAGATTCAATGGAACAGGGTTCTCCGGAGTGTAAATTTCATCTGGTTTGGTTACATCTTCCCTTTCCATGAGAAAAAGACACCAGATGCCTTTTGACACCCCGGCCCTTATGAGCTGATCAAGGATATCTTGAGATTCAAGAATTGGCCATGTACGTATTCTGCAGAAGTTTTCACGCAATTTCCGTAAAGAAACCGTATCTGAGTTGGAAAAGAAGAGCTTGGCAAGATCCTTCAGATGGCTCGACCCCGTATGTTCACTTGTCACCAGTTCCCCTTCATCCAAAAGCACCTTGCGGATCTGTTCAATAACTGCTGTTCCTGATTCTCCACCAGCAGTGCGTATCTCCTTCCTAACTATTTGCCCTGAAGCAGAGGGAAACCAAAGAGATGAATAACTCTCTGTCACAATAGTCTCCAAGGCCTTTTCCCGCTCGCTGAGCCTGCTTGTAAATTCATCCCTGTCCAGCCGAGCTCGGTTTATGCCGTGAGCTTCTGGATTCTGTCTAAGCCTAGTCATGGCAAGGACGGTTCTTGCTATTTCTCTGAGCCTATCCATAGACTTGTCCTGAAGGCCTGAGCCCTGAGAATCGAATATAGATCGGGGAGCTGGATTCTCATCATCTTTTACAACGACCGTATCTGGCACAAGCAAAAAAACTAGATTTTGCTCAAGGCGTGGCCTATTTGGTCCTGCAGTGAGCACACACTCATCTACACTAATCTTTCCAGCCCTTAAAGAAACAAGGGCAAGAACAGGCTTGCCTGTGTTGTCCGGTATATGCTCAGGTGCAGTAACATCATGTACAACGTGGAATGTGGGAATGTCGGAAGAGACCACCTTGCGGGCCATGGCATCGAGAAGATCATCCACTTCACTGGCCTTGAGCCCCTTTCTTATGCGGGCAAGGGCCATATTCACGGAAGGTTCTAGGCTTGCGAAATAGCGACCATTGCTGAAGCGCAGGTAATAGGCCCCGGTACCATCTGTATTCTCTATTGCCTTCAAAGCGGTCTGGACCTGTACTGGTGTCAGGCCAGGAAAACAACAGCTGAACAGTGCATCTTGTTCTGTTATGCCAAAAAGATTTGAGGAAAGACCGCTGTCACGCCCTACAAGGCTGTGGAGAAAAACCGTCTTCCAGACATATTCATGCATGGGCAGGCCAGAAGGATGAGGGTTTGCCATATCTGCAAGCTCTGCATTGGCCTTTCCTCCCTCGATGTTTCCTGTATCTACACTGCCAATGTCTGCATTGAGTATGGGTAGAAGATCACCGCTGCCCGTGCGACCAATTATCTCGTTTACAATCCGGGCATCCCGCATGTCCAGATGGCAGGTATGGATCATTGGAATGTCTAAGTCCTTTTTCCAGATATTTCTAACGGCAAGAGCAAGAACCCTTAACACACCTCTTGTGCCTTGAAATTCCTCAGCGGAGGCAAGCTTTTTGTTGAGAAAATCAATAAGGGTTGGATGAAATGGATAGTGAGTTGCCATTTGCTGGATAAAATCATCTCTCACTGCCAGATCCGGCAGTAGAGAACTGTTCTTCTCATATAATTCATGATAGGCTTGTGCTGTCTGTTTAGCAGCCTCCGGATCTATCCGGGTAAAGAGCCTTTTGGCAAGCACCTTGGATATTTCAGATGCTTGCACTGGCACAAATAAACTTGAGTCTCTGGCAGCTACACTGGCTATTTCCTTCAGTGCCTTCTGACCAATGGCCAGTGCATCATCTCTATCCATTTCCTTACCTGTTACCTGACTGAGCGCCTTTGAAAGTTGCTCAGTCTGTCTTGCAAAGGCATCTTGCGCACTGGCAAGGGTAAGAATTATAGAAATTCCAGGGTTTCTGCGGGCATACCCATGAAGGGCCATTAGAAATGCTGCTAGTTGTTCTGCTCCGCCAGGATGGGCACAGGCAAGCCTGGCTGCATACTGGGCAAGTTCATCCAGCATGATAAGCACTTTCCTGCCCTTGAAAACCGTATCGAAATAGTACTTCCCAGGAGCGGCATAAGAACTAGCCACCTCTTCCACTTCCTTGTATAGGTCCTCACCGCCCACCTGATAGGCTATCTCTCCCCAAAGCGTATATGGCACCAGCCTGTCCCCTTTTGGCTTGTGGACAGGTATGGCATCACCGGCAATTCCCACGACTGTCACTTCGCCTGGCTCAGGTAACAGTTTGGTGGGCAATATGTCTTCTGTTACATGGGAGAGAGTCGTGCCTTTAAAGGCAATGTGCGTGCAGGCAATGAGGGTATGGGTTTTTCCGCCTCCGAAAGCTGTTTCAAGGCGGTGTATGGCAGGGGCTGTGCTGTCGCCCTTTATGCGGGCGAAAACCTCTGAAAGAACAGCCTTCATTCCGTCTGTTGGGTATGTGGCCTCACGAAAAAATTCTTCTGCATCAGTATAAAGCGAGTGCAGCTTGGCACTGCCTACCCTATAATAGTCCAACACTTCATCAAGAGATGCAGTAAAAATCTCTGGATTAAAAGTGCCAGCTACAATGTCTTCCCGTGGTGTGCATGATTTTAAAATTCCCATTTCCCATCTCCATTCACAGGCTCTTTTAAAGGACCTACTGGCTCACATAAATAAGCTCAAATCCCCAAATGTTCTCCTAAAAGACGCTGACTCAGAAACTATCAATGTAAAAGAATACACTTTTACTTTTAAAAATCCAACTACATGCGAAATACTGATTTAGACGGCACAGGGATTTCTATATTTATTAAACTAATGGCTTTGCATTGGTATCTAAGGATGGGGGAAGACTATCACTTTACTTTGGCTTAAAAAATAGGGTTAGCTAAATTAGCTAACCCCTTGATTTCACTGGCCCGCCCAGGAGGACTCGAACCTCCAACCTACGGATTAGAAGTCCGTTGCTCTATCCAGTTGAGCTATGGGCGGCTCTACAAAAATTCGAAATGTTCTATAATCTTTTTTTAAAACATTGTAAAGCTAGACATGGTTCACGAAACTACTTTAAGAAATATTTCATATTGTTTATAATTGGGGAATCTTTTGGCTAAGGAGAAAAATTTATGAAAGTAGAAAATGATACTGTAGTCGAGATTCAATATATTCTTGAAGTAAAAGATGGAGTTACTCCACCTGAGCTTTCCAAAAGATTCAAAACCCAATTTTTATATGGCAGAGAACCTGTAATTCCAGCCCTCGAAAAGGCGATATTCCAGCTTTCTCCAGGAGATGAAATTGAAGTAACCATTCCGCCTGAGCAAGGTTTTGGTAAATATGACGAAAGTTTAATAAATGAAATCCCTATCAGTCAGATTAGCCGTCCTGACAAGCTCAAAGAGGGTGAACTATATGAAGAGATCACTTCCAACGGCCAGCCAGTGCGGTTTCTAATAAAGGAAATCAAAGAAGACAGTGTGCTCGCAGACTTTAACCATCCTGCTGCTGGTAAGGAATTAACCCTTAAGGCCCAAATCCTTTCGGTTAGGGCCGCCTCTGCCATGGATATCCTTAGAGCTGTAAACTTCAGCCGAGGCGGAGGGTGAGCCTGCTAAAAAACGTGGACGGTCTGTCCACTCAAGATTTACACCTTAAAAAAGGGGAAAACTCCTATCTTTTTAAAAGGTTCAAGGGATTTATCCGTGAAAAAGGGTTGCTTGAAGGTGCCTCATCTGTCCTGGTAGCACTTTCTGGCGGCCCTGATTCAGTGTGCCTTCTAAATCTCTTATATCTATTAACCCAAAAGTTGAACCTAAAGATTTATGCTGCCCATTTCAACCACAAACTAAGAGGCGAGGAAGCGGATAGGGATAGTAATTTTTCCCAAATGATATGCAAAGCCAATGCTATACCTATCTATATTGAATCTAAAGATGTTGGCAAATTTGCAAAAGAAAAACGTCTAAATATTCAAGATGCTGCACGAAAACTAAGATACGGCTTTCTGAAAAGGATGGCCAAAGAGGCAAATATAGACCTTATAGCAACTGGACATACTGCAGATGATCAAGCTGAAGAGTTACTTTTAAGATTCCTTAGAGGGTCGGCCCTAGAAGGACTATCTGGCATAAGGGCTAGAAGGACAGATAATATTATTCGCCCCCTGCTCTTTGCCAAGAAAAGGGAGATTTTAAGACATCTCCAAACATACGATATACCTTTTGTAGAAGATTCATCAAATCTTACAAACAAATACACAAGGAACAAGATTAGACGACTTCTTATCCCATTAATAAAAAGCGAGTTCAATCCATCAATTACAACTACACTATCTAGAACCGCTTTTATTCTTCAAGATGATGAAGATGCCTTAATGGAGCTTGCACTCAAGGCCTTTAACCATGCAAGTTTACCTGAAAAATCGTTATCTTCTTACAAAGATAACTTGGCAGTAACGCTCTCCATAGAGGTCCTTAACAGATATCACAGAGCGGTGAAAAGGCGTGCACTTTTAATAGCACTTGAAAAGGCAGGAGTCCCTAAAGACAAAATTTTGGCAGATCATCTTTTAAAGTTGCAACACATTGTCGAAAAGAAAAATGAGCCATCCGGAAGCTATAGGCTACCTGAAAAATTTTTGGCCATAAGGATATATGACAAACTACTTTTAACTAAGGCGTTTAATTCTGAAAAAAAAACAGAGTCGCATCAAGACCTGCTTGTGATAAAAAAAATTGGCACTATTATATTTGCAACCCCTGTTGGTCTTGTAAATATACAAAAAGTAGACTTCGAACAGGCGATGGATTCCATTGTGGCCATGAAAAACAAGGCGACTTTTCCAAAGGCATTATACCTTGATGCTGAAAAGCTCTCATTTCCTTTTCAGATACGTTTTAGAAGACCTGGGGATAAATTCAGGCCATTTGGAGCTCAAGAAGAAAGGAAATTAAAAAAGTTCTTCATTGCTAGGAATATTCCTAAAATATTTAGGGACTTTGTTCCTCTTATAATTAAGGAGCAAAAGATAGCAGCCTTGTGCGGTATAGAAATAGGTGATGACTTCAAAGTGACTGGCAAAAAGGCACTAAAAATATCATGGGAACCTGATGAACCACTTAAGTCGATGCTATCCTTATTGGCGTAAAGGTCCAATGCAAAGCATAAATATAAATCTTCTTTTTTGGTTGCATTTGCATTGCTGCATCGTTTAATTTAATAATTAAATAACTAAATTGGACTTTTTCTATAAGATTTGGATTGGTTTCAAAAAACTCTATAATCCAAATATATTCAATTTAATAAAAAACTGGAGGAACGTATTTGAACTCATTTTATAAAAATCTCAGCTTATGGCTCGTGATAGGCCTTGTTGTTGTATTTTTATTCAACCTTTTCAGCAAACCACAAACCAATGTACAAGAGATAACCTACAGTGACTTTTTAAACTATGTCGAAAAAGGTAAGGTTAGCAAGGTTATCATTCAAAATGAAAAGGTTGAAGGGATATTTGAAAACCAACAGAAATTTCGAACTGCCATACCCTTTCAAGATCAAGACCTAATACCAGAACTCAAGAAAAAAGGGGTAATCATCCAGGTGAAGCCAGTGGAGGAAACTCCCTGGTACCTAACCCTCTTAATCTCGTGGTTTCCTATGCTCCTCCTCATTGGCGTTTGGATCTTTTTCATGCGGCAGATGCAAGCCGGAGGAGGAAGAGCAATGTCTTTTGGCAGAAGCAAGGCCAAAATGCTCAATGGTCAAAACATCAACGTCACATTTAAAGATGTGGCAGGAGTGGACGAAGCCAAGGAAGAGCTTGCAGAAGTCATTGACTTTCTCAAAGATCCAAAAAAATTCACCAAGTTGGGAGGCCGTATTCCTAAAGGGGTACTGCTTGTTGGTCCTCCTGGCACTGGAAAAACCTTGCTGGCAAAGGCTATTGCTGGGGAGGCTGGAGTACCATTTTTTAGTATCAGCGGTTCCGACTTTGTAGAGATGTTTGTAGGTGTTGGTGCTTCCCGTGTGCGTGATCTTTTCCTACAGGCCAAAAAGCATGCACCTTGCATAATATTTATCGATGAGATCGATGCAGTTGGCCGTCACAGAGGAGCTGGGCTTGGCGGAGGCCACGATGAGAGAGAGCAAACCTTGAACCAGCTCTTGGTTGAGATGGACGGTTTTGAAACGTCTGAGGGTGTAATTGTAATTTCGGCTACAAACCGACCAGACGTTTTAGATCCTGCTCTTTTAAGGCCAGGGCGTTTTGACAGGCAGGTTGTTGTTCCTGTTCCAGATGTAAAGGGACGCGAAGCCATCCTCAAGGTTCATGCAGCCAAAACTCCACTTGCAGACGATGTAGATATATCAATTATTGCCAAGGGTACACCTGGCTTTTCTGGAGCAGATTTGGAAAACTTGGTGAATGAGGCCGCACTAATTGCAGCAAGAGCCAACAAAAACAAAGTGGAAATGGTTGACTTTGAAAAGGCTAAGGACAAAGTCCTTATGGGAGTGGAAAGAAAAAGCCTGATAATGTCTGATCAAGAAAAGAAGATCACAGCTTATCACGAAGCAGGACATTGTCTTGTTGCAAAACTCCTACCAGGAACTGATCCGGTACACAAGGTAACAATTATCCCAAGAGGACGAGCCCTTGGCCTTACGCAACAACTACCCGAGGATGAAAGGCATGCATATCCCCGTTCTTACCTCATGAACAACCTGGCCATCCTTCTTGGAGGACGAGTGGCAGAAGAACTCATATTTGAAGACTACACTACAGGCGCTGGTAACGATATTGAACGTGTCTCCTCCCTTGCCAGAAAAATGGTGTGTGAGTGGGGCATGAGTGACGATATTGGCCCTGTAGCCTTTCAAAAACAGAATGATGAGGTCTTTCTTGGCAGAGACTTTGGCCATGTGCGTGAATACAGTGAAGCTACTGCACTCAAAATAGATCAGGCAATTGAAAAAAT
>JAMOVK010000005.1 GCA_027067775.1 Deltaproteobacteria bacterium | reverse complement strand
AGATGAGGAAGTAGGTTTTCAGTAATAGTGTAGCTACTTTGAAGCCATTGTTCGAACAATATTTTTAGAGCCTTGTGAGGAGTCTCCATTGAAAGATCATTTGCGGAAATCTTTCCTAGGAAAGAGGCCACCAAGCTTGCCCGCAGATTCTTAAGCTCACCTTTTTCTTGAGGATAGAATTCCTCCATTTGAGTCACTTTGCGAAGATCTACAAGGCCCCTTGCCGAAGGCTTTCCATCCTTTCTAATAGACATAAGGCCCTT
Source organism: Deltaproteobacteria bacterium (assembly GCA_027067775.1). Taxonomy (GTDB): domain Bacteria; phylum Desulfobacterota; class Dissulfuribacteria; order Dissulfuribacterales; family QOAL01; genus JAADCZ01. The sequence continues at coordinate 3,931 of JAMOVK010000005.1, read as the reverse complement.
ACTTATAAACTCATGAGCCAGAAGCACTTCCGTTGGAGCACTAGCCTCGAAACAACATGAATATTCGGCAGGGATAGGGGCTGACACGGGCTTTAGATGCCAGCTGGGTGGGGGATCGGTGTTGGCAATAACTGCGTATTGATAACATAGAGGCAGGAAGACATAACTTTTTTCCTTTTGATAAGGGTATTCCCAGGCATGCCTAAAACCTAAAAATGAAAAGTCATCCAAAAGCTTCAGTTGGGTGCTGTAACGCTCATCTATTTCATGAGCTATAACAGTTGCGACCTTCTTTTCCAAAACATCAAGCCTACTTGGGCCAAACCATGCCAAGTGTATTACCACTTCTGCAATTTTTGAAGGCAATGATTTTAGCCAGGCCCTTACTATCTCCCTATCCATCAATATGTTCACCAGGATGTCTACACGCTCTACTTTAATAGTTGGGATTTTACGGTCTAGGCCAAATTTGCTGGCATTTTTTATCATGAGACCATAATATTCTCTGATAACACTATGCCAGTATCTGATCATGTCTAGAAGCTCGCTAGAAGTGTGCTTCATAAGTGCGGCTTCAAGTTGCTTACGATATTTTTTTCTATTGGGAGTCATAAGTTTTGCCCGATTTTTAATCAGCCTAGTATAAATTCTATGTCTTCTTCGGAAAGACGCTTCACAGCTCCCGCGTCACTTGAGATTATGGAATCAAACAGCTTTCTCTTCTTTTCCTGAAGCTCAACCATCTTCTCTTCAATGGAATCACGGCAAATCAACCTGTAACATAACACGCTCCTGGTCTGGCCGATGCGGTGCGTGCGATCTATGGCCTGGTTTTCTGCTGCAACATTCCACCAGGGATCATAGATGAAGATGGTGTCGGCCTTTGTAAGATTAAGTCCCACCCCTCCTGTCTTTAACGTCATTACGAAGACCTTAATAGAAGGATCGTTCTGAAAGCGTTCCACTAGCTCTTTCCGATTCCTAGTAGCCCCTGTCATGGACAGAAACGGTATGCCCGCTTCAGCCAGGTCGGAAGTCACAGATTCGACTACGCTCAGGAAATTGGCAAACACAAGGATCTTATGCCTATTTTGCACAGCATCCTGAATCTGTTCCATGAGAAGATCGCGTTTAGGAGAGATTATCTCCCCATCGGAACGTGCTTCCGGACAAGAGGCTATCTGACGAAGCTCCATCAGAGCCTGTAATATGAAAAAACGGGTCTTGTCTATCCCCTGGGCAGCAATCTGATGACCAATAGCCTGTTTATAAAAAAGCCTCCGTTCATCGTAGAGTTTCTTCTGTTCTGGCCCCATTTCCACATATAATACCTGTTCCACTTTTTCGGGCAGATCAGAAAGGACATCCTGCTTTAATCTTCTAAGTATAAATGGATAGATCTTTTTTCTTAGCTCCTGAATAGCACTCTTGTCATTGTGATGCTGAATAGGATCACCATAGCGCCTGGCAAACTCCTTCTCACTCCTAAACATGCCTGGATTCAAAAACCTGAAAAGGCTGTAAAGCTCACCGAGATTGTTCTCTACTGGTGTGCCGGAAAGGGCCAGCCGATGCTGGCAGTCAAGGAGCATGACTGCCTTTGAAGTCTGAGATTTCAAGTTCTTTATGGCCTGAGATTCATCCAAAATCACATAATGAAATTTTTCTTTCTTAAATGTCTCTATGCCCGTGCGCAACAGTCCATAAGTAGTAAGTATTATGTCGTGTTTCCTGGCCTCTTCCATATTACGGTTTGCACCTGACCATGAATAGACTGAAAGCTGTGGAGCAAATCTTTTTATCTCCTTTTCCCAGTTGAAAAGCAGTGTCCTGGGCATGACTATCAGGGAAGGAAGCGGGGATTTATCAGAGACTGCTGCCAGCAGGGCTATTGCCTGGAGAGTCTTACCAAGGCCCATATCGTCTGCCAGACATCCCCCAAGCCCGTGCTTATGGAGATAGCAAAGCCATTTGTAACCATATTTCTGATAAGGCCGCAAAGTACCATTCAATTTTGGAAGTTTTGGCCTAGTGGAAGAAATGTAGTTAAACCCCTGGAAGATCTTTTTGGCCTCGGGAAAAGTAGCAGAAGCGGTCTTCTCGTCTATGAGTTCCTCTACTATTGGCAGATCGAAAAAGGAAATACGGATCTTTTTGCCATCAATATCAAAGATGCGCTGAAGACGCTGGATGTATCCTCTTTCCAGGATCACGCTAGTGCCATCAGCAAGCTTTACGTAACCATGCTTCCTGTAGCGGCGAAGCATGTCAACCAGATTGAACTCTTGGCCATCTATTTCAATGGTGCCTTCTCCTTCAAGAAAATCTATGCCATGACTGAGACAAAGACGAAGGCTGGAGCTTGAGGCAGGACGTATCTTATAGGAGCCGAGTTTCTCTGTACCAAGAAGGGTAAAACGCTCCAATAACCTTTCAAGTTCACCGTAGAGAAAGGGACCTGCAAGTCCAGACTCTATTATGAACATATCTCCGTCTTGGTAGAAATCCGTCTCTTTTGCCTTACCAAGCCTTTTTCTATGGCGGGTAAGAACATTTTTGATGTATTTTATCGCAGAATCTGTACCTTCTTCTATTACGTCCCTGACAACAAGCTTCCGCTCCAGGTCGTTTATCTCCACTATTCTCCCTATTTCATAGTCACGTAAGAATTGCGGGTTGAATCCAGGAATAATGGAAGCAATAGAAAGTCTTAGGGCATGAAATTCGTCTACGTCCTCAAAAATGATACACTGGCCTACCCTGACGGCCTCTCCTTCCTCCACATCATAGTCACGATAACAAAGCCTGAGGCCATCAAATGAAGAACTTGCCAGTGCCAGCATATTTGGTAAATCAGCAGGGGCAATGGTTGTGTGAAATAGGGGAAGAGCTGCAAAATTGGATCCCAGCGGCTGGACCTCATAAATGCTGTTACCTGAAAGCACGTACCTCTCACTTATCATCCTGACTCCCCTAGGATCTGCTGCTATCTCAGAGCCTCCTGCCACTAGCCGCACCTTGCATTTTAAGCGTCTAGTCTTTTTTTGACGGCAGCTGCCACCTTGAAGTATGCCAAGTTCAAAATGTCCCGGCCCTCTAGACGCAAATTCAAGTCTTTTGCCTTCTACATCCCTAAGATCAAGACCATGACGTATCATATCCAAGAGGTAGTCGTGCTCCTCTAGATAGACCTTGCCAGATGCTTTGCGGTCTTCCCAGTCCACCTGAAACTCCCGACGCCTTGCAATGGAGTCCATGGCACGTACTACACTTCTTAGATGTCCGGAAAAAGCCCTGTAATCAGGTCTTATTTCCTTGCCTCGGCTGTCAGTAATCTGTAAAAATGAGCCTTTTTCATCAAATGCCAGCCGGAAAATCGGCTTTACCTCAGCCTTCCGACCTCTGACTAGTAACAGAGGAACCCTCTTTTTTTTCAGTAGATTAAAGTCCAAAATATGCTCTTCCTTACATAATTGTTTGTTAACACCGTATCTTTATGTCAAAATTGCACCCTTTAAAACATTACCTTGGAGCCTTTTTAATGGCATGAGCACGTCATCGCAAGGCGGCGCAGCCGTCAAAGCAATCCCCAAACCCAGTGCCCTTTTAGAAGAGATTGCCACGGCCTTTGGCCTTGCAACAAGGATTGCTTTGTCTACGCATCGCACTTCCTCGCAATGACAGCAATCAATTTATCATCTCTTTTTACGCTCATAGTAATGTTAAACAATGTCAAAAAATGACGTCAACCTTCAACAAGCTCTAGAATATTCCCCTACTTAGATTTGATGAAAATTGTCAGATTATTTAACCATTAACCACTTTCTCCACTGCAACTTTTTCCTAAACAATGAGAAGGTCATGGCATTGAAGTGGTTGACAGAGCGCATACCCACAAGTATCTTTAGGCGGTTTAGGCTCAATAGATCTT
>JAMOVK010000004.1 GCA_027067775.1 Deltaproteobacteria bacterium | reverse complement strand
TTGATCTCACCCTGATGCATTATATAGGCTCTATGACATATTTTTAGGGTTTCTCTGACATTGTGATCAGAAATCAGTATGCCTATGCCCTTGTCTGCCAGACTCGTTACCAAATCTTGAACCATGTTTACTGTTATTGGATCAATGCCGGCAAAAGGCTCATCTAACAAGATATATGAGGGACCTATCGCCAAGGCCCTTGCTATTTCAAGCCTTCTGGCCTCCCCCCCAGAAAGGGTAGATGCCTTTTGCTCTGCTTGTTCAATCAGATGGTACTCTTCAAGAAGATGCTGGGTCCTTTGCTCGCATTCTTCATCTGAATAGCCTTTTAGCTGAAGTACAGCAACAATGTTGGCCCGCACAGTAAGACCTGCAAACAGGGAACGATGCTGTGGAAGAAAGGCTATGCCAAGCCTGGCCCGTTTGTAAAGGCGGAACCGGGTGATTTCTTTATCATCCACGGCAATCATTCCTGACTCGGGCATTTCGATACCAGCCAGCATGTAAAAGGTTGTAGTCTTTCCGGCACCATTTGGTCCAAGCAGACCCACAACCTCGCCTCTTTTTAAATAAAGGCAGACATTTTTTACTACTGTTCTGTTATTAAAAGACTTTTTGAGGCCCTTGGCCAGCAGTCCAGACATCTGTTACAAACCTCAAAATCTTCGGCCGTCTGCACATCCAAGCCATCTATTGCCAATATTATATAAGTTTAGCGTGTGCATACCTGCCTTATTCCAACCTCGGCCTGAAGGGGAAACAAGCGGGGTAGAAAGGGCCTGTCTTTCTTCATAAGAGGTGGGAGAAAGACTTGTTATCTGATAGGCAAAGACCTGTCGCCCGTATCTTTTACTGTTATCCTGGGCCATCCTGTAAAGTTGGCCCTTATATTCTATAACCCTTCCAGCAGACCTTGCCCTGGTCTTATCGAATTTTATAATCGGGTTTAAAAGATGGGGCTTCCAACCTTCTTTTAAATCTTTTGAAAAGTACAGATTTGTCATCTCGTTTCTGCCTGCACTTACAAACATCCACCAAAAACCTTGAGAAAAGAAGAGGGTGGGATCCTTATATTGGTAGCCAGAAACAAGATTTCCAAGATGCTTCCACTCAAAAGGAAAGCGCATTGCCTGATACAATCTGACTGACCAGTCATCGCTTGACTCTGGCACCATATAAATATGGCCATTGCTTTCAAAAACGTATGGAAAAGAAAGGTGAAAGCCTTCCTTGAGTGCTACACCCAGATATTGCCAATCCCTGCAGTCACTACTTTTAGCAACCCCAATACATCCCCTTTCTGTGTGACGTTCCATTATCTCAAAAAAGAGAAAAAATTCCTTATCCTTGTATATCAAAAAAGGATCAGCAACAAAAAGGGCGTCTGTGTCCGTAACGTCTTTACCAGAAAGCAAAGGTTGAGCGCCCACAGAACCAAAATCAAGCTCAAAAGGAGAAAGGCCTTCTGCAATACCAATTGACCAAGGCCCGAACCCTCCGGTAAACTTCAACCACATGCGCCTCAACCTTTTTTTTGTCAAGAGCCTGCGCCTGCCAGTAAAATCTCCAACCTTAAGACCTGCAACAAAAATGAATAGATCAGCAAGAAGCCTAATCACTTAATGAAATCCTTTTTGTCGGTAATATTAATCAGAAATGTAAATGGTTAGAGATGAAAATGTTATCAGGTCTGGTTTTCTTTGGAAAGCCTCAGGCGGGCAAACTTGGCAGCGTTAGCGCTGTCTATCCTTATCCATCTTTTACCCTGTAAGCACCACCACTGTTTGCCATCATATCTGGCCACCAGGGAACCATGATATTGGAGCATCAGCTCTATTTCTTGCTTGGTATATTGTTGAGTATAACCCTGGGTTATTTTGGCCTCCTGACATCCAAAAAGAAAAAGGAGACACACGAGCACAAGCCACAGGGCCATTTTATTTTCCAATACGTCTATAACCTTCATGGGCAAAACTTTAATCGTTGGAAAAACCTTGTCAATAGGCTCTATTTTTCCATGTTTTTGGTGTAAAAAAGGGGCACAAAAGAGAAACTTTCCACATCGACCAAACCCTTGTCTGTAAGTTTGAGCTTTGGAATCACGGGAAGGGCCAAAAAACTTAAGATCATAAAAGGATTATCCATTCCACAGCCAATGTCTCTAGTTGCTCTTTTCACGTTATCAAGCCCAGCTCTGACCTCTTCCAGGGGCCTGTCAGACATAAGACCTGCTATTGGCATTTCAAGTCTGGCAACAAGCCGGTTCTCTCTTGCCACGCTGAGCCCTCCACCACATTCTACAAGGGCGCTTACTGCCACCAACATGTCACTGTCGTTAACTCCAGCAACTATAATGTTATGACTGTCGTGGGCTATGGTACTTGCAATGGCACCCTCTTTTAAGCCAAGCCCTTTCACAAATCCCAAACCTATATTCCCTGTTCCATGATGACGCTCAATAATGGCTAGCTTCACAATATCTCTATCTGGAGCAGAAACGGCCAGGCCATCTTTATCTCTTACAGGTTCAATAAGTTCATCTGTAACTATCTGACCTGGCTTGATGCCAATTACCCGAACAAGTTCTCCTTTGGTCTTTATGGAAAAATCTATCTTGTCCATGTCAACAGCCATGGAACGCATATCACGTTCCAGTGCCCTATGACAGATATTGGATACCAGTTGGCCATCTTTAGCCACTATCTGGCCCCTGAAAAGGGTTGCCTCAACAAAAAAATCCTTAAGATCTTTCAAGATAACGAGATCGGCAACGTAACCAGGACAAATTGCTCCCCTATCTTTTAAACAAAATCTTGTAGCCGGATTAATGGTTGCCATAGAAACAGCCGCCAGCGGGTCTAGACCAGAATGAACAGCAACCCTTAAAGAGTAATCCATATGTCCCTTGTCCATCAGGTCATCGGGATCCCTGTCGTCGGAGACAAGACAGCAGCGGTGGAGGTTTGATGGCCTGACAGCAGGGAGAAGGTCTTTCAAATTCTGCTCAGAAGTTCCTTGCCTGAGAAACAAAAACATTCCCCGTTCAAGCTTTTCTGCAGCCTCTTGTGGGGTTGTGCATTCGTGATCCGAGTCTATTCCCGCACTTACATAGGCGCATAACATCTCTCCACTAAGCCCTGGAGCATGTCCATCAATAACCACTCCAAGCCTTCTGGCAATCTCAAGTTTTTTATGTACCTCTTCATCTCCAAAAACAACCCCAGGAAAATTCATCATCTCCCCAAGGGCAATGACTCCTTCCATATTTAGAAGCTCTTCCACCTCTTCTGGCCCAAGCTCTGCTCCGGAGGTCTCCAGATGGGTAGCAGGTACACAGGAAGGAGCGGAATAAAATATGTCCATAGGAAGATCAGATGCCTGACTAATCATGAACCTTACCCCATCGGTTCCAAGACAGTTTGCAATTTCATGGGGATCGGCAATAACACAGGTTGTTCCTCTGGGCACCACTGCCCTTGCAAACTGTCTTGGGCAAAGCATGGTACTTTCTATGTGGATATGGGCATCTATAAATCCAGGACTGATCACCTTGCCTGTGCAATCCATCACATTCTTGGCCTGAAAGCCGTGACCAACAGCTGCTATTCTCCCACATGCAATGGCTATATCCCATTCCTGTAGGGTTCCGTTTATGCAGTCGACGACTGTACCGCCCTTAAGGCATAAATCTGCAGCTTCCATCTTTCTGGCAACTGCTGACAGCCTTTTGTGCTCTTTTCTTGTCAAATATGCCACAACAACTTACCTTTTCCCTGAAAAATACCTTCTTGCCCTTCCAAGGGCCATCAAAGGAAAATAGTGCCTGTAAAGATTGTAGTTTACCATAAAGCCTCTAGATAACTCCGCACCCTGTTCCAAGCGATCTGCCCACTGAGAAAGATCTATCCTGTCTCCCACCCCATAGCCAGGAAAACCTGTTCCTGTATACCAAGGCTCATCCCAGGTACCATCTTTAAGTTGATTTCTAATAAGAAAGTCAACTCCCTTAATTACACTGTCATCAAACCTTGGATCCCCAACACACAAAAGCCCCATAATAGCCCATGCTGTTTGAGAAGGTGCAGAAGGACCCCGACCACGAAAAGAGTCATCCATATAGGAGGCACAACTTTCCCCCCAACCGCCATCGCTATTTTGGTGTTCTGCCAGCCACTTGGCGGCCTTTATAAAACGATCTTGACCCATGTCCTCACCCAAGGCCCTAAGAGCACAAAGAGCAGCACAGGTACCATAAATGTAATTGACTCCCCAGCGCCCAAACCAGCTTCCATCCTTTTCTTGCTCATTAAGAAGATAGCGTAGGCCCCTTTTTACTACCGAACTAGACCTCGACCATCCAAGAAGA
>JAMOVK010000003.1 GCA_027067775.1 Deltaproteobacteria bacterium | reverse complement strand
TGAAAATTTGGGTTTTGACGAGGCCCTTGAAGCGGTTAGGGCCACCAGTGTTTTTACTACCCATACCCCCGTGCCTGCTGGAATCGATAGATTTCCAGTGGACCTCATCAAGAGATACTTCTCAAGGGTTGCCGATGAACTTGGTATTGGGATTAATGGTTTTCTTGATCTTGGGCGTATAACTCCTGGCAATCAAGCGGAAGACTTTTGCATGGCCGTCCTGGCCATAAAAATGGCTTCACAGACCAATGCAGTAAGCAAGCTCCATGGAGAAGTGTCACGAAACATGTGGGCAAAGATTTGGCCCCAGATACCAAAACACGAAGTTCCAATCACCCACGTTACAAATGGTATCCACACCTTGGGTTGGCTGTCGCGTGAAATGTCTAGATTGTATGAAAGATATCTGGGTTCAAGGTGGATTGACGAACCCACAAACCACAACATTTGGAAGCGCGTAGAACATATTGCAGATTTTGAACTGTGGAGAAGCAGAGAAAGACTGAGAGACAGGCTCATCTCCTTTGCTAGAAGAAGACTAAAGAGACAGCTAGAGGCCAAAGGAGCTCCAAAATATCAACTTAAGGTTGCAGATGAAGTCCTTGATCCAGAAGCCCTTACCATAGGATTTGCCAGAAGATTTGCCACCTACAAGCGCGCCACCCTGCTCTTTAAAGATGAAAAGAGGCTTATTGAGATACTGACGAATCCATCAAGACCAGTACAGATAATATTCAGTGGGAAGGCACATCCAAAAGACAAGGAAGGCAAGGAGCTTATTCACACCGTCATCCAGATGGCAAACAAACCGGAGTTGAGAAATCACATAGTGTTTATCGAAAACTACGACATAGAAGTGGCCAGATATCTTGTTCAAGGAGTAGACGTATGGCTTAATACCCCAAGACGGCCCATGGAGGCCAGTGGTACCAGCGGGATGAAGGTTACTGCCAATGGCGGAATAAACCTATCAATTTTAGACGGCTGGTGGGTTGAGGCATACAATGGCAAAAATGGATGGGCTATTGGAGCAGGAGAAGAATATACTGACTACAAATATCAAGATGAGGTGGAAAGCCGTCTTCTTTACGAACTTCTTGAAAATACCGTTGTTCCGCTTTTTTATACCAGATCTGCCCACGGGATACCCAGTGGCTGGGTGGAAATGATGAAAAATTCTATCCAGACCATCTGTCCCTTTTTTAATACAAACAGAATGGTAGAGGAATATAGCACCAAGTTCTACTTGCCCAATGCTGCTAGGTGGAACACTTTCCTGAAGACCCAATGGAAAGAGGCAAAGGAGCTCTCCCATTGGAAAAAACGCATTTACTCCCTTTGGCATAAGGTGAAAATAGTTGATGTTAACCTGCCTGCTAGCAACTCTCCTAAGGTGGGAGACCGCATTCCGATCACGGCAGTGGTTGATCTTGGTGAGCTGGCCCCTGAAGAGGTAAGAGTGGATGCATACATCGGTCATCTTGATGAAAAAGGAGAGCTGGCAGATGGGCATCCGCTTCCCTTACTTTTTACAGGTGAAAAGAATGACCAAGGCTATATTTTCAGAGGAAATCTCCTTTGTCTTTCAAGTGGCCAAATAGGCTTTACTGTAAGATGTTATCCATACAGAAAGGAACTTGCCCATCCCTTTGAACTTGGTCTTCTTACCTGGTGGGATGGAAATTAAAAAAGAAAGGCGGGCAAAAAGCCCGCCCTCAAATCAAAAGTCAAGGTCTCCTCTTAGCCGCCCAGAGCCTGAAAGATCCTATCCCTGATTTCATCAACAGTTCCTACTCCGTCAATACGTACATACTTTGGAGCATTTGCATCTCCTGATGCCTCCCACTTCTTGTAAAAATCTACAAGGGGTTCTGTCTGGGCATGGTAGATCTCAAGGCGTTTCTTGACGGTTTCTTCTTTATCGTCATCTCTTTGGACAAGAGGTTCACCGGTAACATCATCCTTGCCCTCTACCTTGGGTGGATTAAAGACTACGTGATATGTCCTTCCAGAGGGAAGGTGAACCCGTCTTCCGCTCATCCTCTTAATGATTTCTTCATCAGGAACGGCAATCTCTACAACATAGTCAATCTGCACACCTGCATCCTTCATGGCCTCTGCCTGCGGTATGGTGCGCGGGAAGCCATCGAATAGAAATCCTTTTTCACAGTCGGGCTGCTTGATCCTTTCCTTTACCAAACCAATGATTACATCATCCGGCACCAGCTCACCTGCATCCATGTACTTTTTGGCCTCAAGCCCTAACTGGGTACCTTCCTTAATGGCCTGTCTAAGCATATCGCCTGTGGAAATCTGCGGAATGCCATACTTTTCTGTAATGAACTTTGCCTGGGTACCCTTTCCGGCCCCTGGACCACCAAGTAAAATCAAACGCATTTTGAATTCCTCCCTTCACACTATTTTCAAGAAAATATATATGCCAATATTTTAAAAAAGCAAATATTTATTTTGAACAGCTCCTGGTTTATGTTAACTGCTATGAGTCCATCAGGTCACTGTCCCAAAACCTTTATTAGCATTATTAACTATATAGATTCTGTCAATGAATTTATAGGCAGGTCTGTATCTTGGCTTAGTTTTTTACTTGTAATTTTAGTCACAATAGATGTGATAATGCGTTACGGCTTCAATATAAGCTTTGTGGCTCTGGAGGAGCTGCAGTGGCATCTCTATGCATTAATATTTTTGCTTGGAGCAGGCTACACCCTCCGGCACAATGGCCATGTCAGGGTAGATGTTATTTACCAGCGTTTGTCTAAACGAATGAGAGCCTTGATAAATGTAATAGGCACCCTGCTTTTTCTTTTTCCCGGCTGTTTTTTGGTCATAAAGACATCCCTTCCCTTTGTTTACTCCTCATGGGTTGTAGGCGAAGGGTCTGCAGACCCTGGAGGCCTGCCAGCCCGTTACCTGTTAAAGGCCGCAATTCCTCTAGCCTTTGTTCTTCTTGGCATTCAGGGCGTTTCCATGTTTTTTAAGAATTTTTGTCTGCTTTTCGGCTTGTCGATCAAAGAGAAAGGGAATTAAGCAAAAGTGGACTATCTTGCTGCCTGGATGTTCCTCACGCTTACCGTCCTTCTGCTTGCAGGTTTTCCTGTAGCCTTTACCCTGCTTGGAACAGCTCTGTTCTACGGGCTTATTGGGTTTGGATGGGGGTTTTTTAACCTGCTGCCCATGAGGATATGGGGAGTGATTACAAATTTCACCCTGGTTGCAGTTCCTTTGTTTATATTTATGGGGGTCATGCTGGAACGTTCAGGAATAGCCTCTGATCTCTTGAAATCCATGGGAATGGCCTTTGGACGGATAAAGGGAGGCCTTGCCATATCTGTGGTGATTGTAGGGGCACTTCTTGGGGCATCTACCGGCATCGTAGGTGCCACAGTGGTTACAATGGGCCTTCTTGCCCTACCTACAATGATGGAGCATGGCTACCGAAACGAGCTGTCAACAGGGACAATCGCCTCTTCAGGCACCCTGGGCCAGATCATTCCCCCAAGCATTGTTCTTGTGCTTCTTGGCGATATTATCGGGGTATCTGTTGGAGACCTCTTTATCGGTGCAGTGATTCCAGGGCTTATCCTTGTAATTCTTTACGTTATTTATATCATGATTATATCAATAATACACCCGCAATGGGCTCCTCCTGTAAAAGACGACCGTTTTTTAAAAAAGGATCTGTCATTTTGGCTGTACCTCCTAAAATCTCTTGTCCCTCCCCTTCTGCTCATGATTGCAGTGCTTGGCTCCATATTTGCCGGGATAGCCACTCCAACAGAGGCAGCAGGAGTTGGGGCTACAGGCGCAACAATACTCTGCATTGCCAATAGAAGATTTTCCATGGATGTTCTTAAAACCGTTATGGAGACAACTGTACAGCTGACAAGCATGGTGTTTATCATCCTTGTAGGGGCTGCTGCGTTTGGCCTTGTTTTCAGGGGATTGGGGGGAGATGTTATTCTCAGGGATTTTGTCTCGCATCTTCCTTTCGGGAAATGGGGGGTTCTTGTAATAGTAATGGCGGTGGTCTTTATTGCTGGCTTTTTTCTGGACTTTATTGAAATTACATTTATCCATATTCCAGTGCTTGCGCCAATTATGAAGGCCGCAGGATTTGACCCAGTGTGGTTTGCTATCTTGTTTGCAATGAATCTTCAGACGTCCTTTTTGACACCTCCTTTTGGTTTTTCCCTTTTCTATCTAAAAGGCGTTGCTCCTCCTGGAATATCAACACTGGAAATATACAAAGGCATTATACCCTTTGTGCTAATTCAGCTGATCGCCCTTATATTGGTTATATGTTTTCCTGAAACAGCAACTTGGCTTCCTCATCTCATCAACTCACTTAGATAGTGGTTTCTACCAATA
>JAMOVK010000002.1 GCA_027067775.1 Deltaproteobacteria bacterium | reverse complement strand
TAAAGGTTGTAGTTTACCATAAAGCCCCTAGATAACTCCGCACCCTGTTCCAGGCGATCTGCCCACTGAGAAAGATCTATCCTGTCTCCCACCCCGTAGCCAGGAAAACCTGTTCCTGTATACCAAGGCTCATCCCAGGTACCATCTTTAAGTTGATTTCTAGTAAGAAAGTCAACTCCCTTAATTACACTGTCATCAAAACTTGGGTCTCCAACACACAAAAGGCCCATAATAGCCCATGCTGTCTGGGAAGGTGCAGAAGGACCCCGACCACGAAAGGAGTCATCCATATAGGAGGCACAACTTTCCCCCCAACCGCCATCACTATTTTGGTGCTTTGCTAGCCACCTGGCAGCCCTGATGAAACGATCATGACCCATGTCCTCACCCAAGGCCTTGAAGGCACAAAGAGCGGCGCAGGTACCATAAATGTAGTTGACCCCCCAGCGCCCAAACCAGCTTCCATCCTTTTCTTGTTCATTAAGAAGGTAGCGAAGGCCCCTTTTTACTACCGAACTAGACCTCGACCATCCAAGAAGTCCTAAGGCCTCAAGAACATGGGCTGTAACGTCTGCACTTGGAGGGTCCAAGGCCTCACCAAAGTCACAAAAGGGAATCTTGGTCACTATCAGACTGGTGTTATCTTTATCGAATGCCCCCCAGCCCCCGTTTTTGGATTGCATGGCAACAGTCCAATCAACAGCCCTGCCTACCTTTTCATGAAGCTCTTTATAGTGGGGAAAGGCCTTTAAAATACGAGAAAGTACCACAAGTGCCACAGCTGTATCATCTACATCTGGATACCAAGTGTTGGCCCTTTCAAAGGCCCAGGCCCCAGGCCTGACATTTTTTACCTTGACCTGCCAGTCTCCAGGCTTGTCAACAAACTTGCCCAAAAGCCACCTTAAAGCCCTTTTGAAGGATTCTGATTCTCTGGGTTCTACCCCGCAGTCCAAAAAAGCAAGCATGGTGAGCATGGTATCCCACACTATGGACTCCGTGGCATTTATATAAAGCCCCCCCTTCTTTTTCCTTGACCAGTGTTCATCAAAGGCCCTGAGCCCTGCAGAAAGCACAGGGTGTTCCAGGAGATAACCCTCATTGTAAAGGGCCATGAGGGAATAGATAAAAGGCGGCTGTATACCACCCCAGACCCCATCTGCATCCTGATGCTTTACAATCCAATCTATGCAGTATTTTATGGCTGTGTTACGAAGGGGCCTAATCGGAATGCCCGCATATTTGTTCAGGACCTTGTCCATAAACAGAAAAAATGCCTCCCAACCAAAACCGTCCACCTTGGAAGGCATGCGAAAATCAAACCTCTGCCTGCCTTCCGGAAAGAGCTCATCCAACCTTTTATCAGGCGGAAGGGGCCTGGAAGGACGTCTTGCACAAAGCACAGACAGGGGAACAATGGTAGCCCGAGCCCAACAGGCAAAATCGTAAATATTTAGTGGCATCCAGCTTGGCAGAAAAATGATTTCAGGCGGAAGATTTGGTGTATGTTCCCAGGGCCATTCTCCCATCAAGGCAAGCCAGTATTTGGTAAACACCCGGATATTTTTTAGTCCGCCATTTTTTAATATCCACCTTCTCGCCCTGGCAAGAGGCTCTGAATCAGGATCAAGACCTGCGATTCGAAGGGCTGCGTAACATTCCACTGTTGTATTTATATCTCCGGTGGGAGCCTGATAATATATTTCCCAGGAACCATCCGGTCTCTGCTCATTCAAAATGGCCTGAACCACCATGGGCATCTTTGGATCATCCTCAATGCCCATGAAGTACATGGCCATTATCCACTCAGCCTCCATACAACAATTGGAATCAACACCTCCTATCCAATATCCCTCAGAGGCCTGATGTTTAAAAGACCAGTCCAGGGCCTTATCTAAAGCAATATTCAGATTGTACAAAATATCTTTCTTTTCCACTGCCCCTAGTCAATATCCAACCATACGAGAATATATCAAAATCCAGAACAACAAAAATTTTAACAGCTTGAATTCGGGAAGATTAGTAGATATCAGCGTTTTTTTCAAAGGGGATAATACAAGAGCAGACAAATTGTGCAAGAAACCACAAAGACCCGCACACCAAAAACAAAGGCCCGGAAGATAACCCGGGCCTTTGACCTTCGTATATAAATAATCAAAAAACTAGAAGAGCCACAGAAGCTCGGCTGCGAAACGCATGGAAACGTCGTCGCTCTTCTTTCCTTCTTCAAAGCTCACGTCACGTCCATAGGCATTGACTGCCTTGGTGATATCCTTTGCACCGCTTCCCGGAAAGAGAAAGGCGGCTCCACCCTTAAGGGTAACAGACTTGAATACCTTGTAACGTATCTCGTTGTTCCACTCAACACCCATGAAGCTGTCGATATCCACATTACCTGCCACACCCATGTTAGAGAAGTAACCTTCAACAGCCTCTGTCTCGTTGAACCACATTGCCATCACATGGGTAATGTAGGTCCATTTACCATACTGTGCATTGATTCCACCACCGATCATGCTGAATCCGGGGTTATCAAGGGCAGCACCACCATTGATACCACCACCCCTTACCCTGCCGTAGTAGGCGGGAAACATGGAGTAAAGTATCTGGCCAAAGAAGGGGTTGCCGTCATGCACGATTGACTGCTCGCTTCCATACCTTGGGGTAAACCTGGTAATACCAACTGCAGGAGTAAAACCTTCAAGGTCATCATCATTAGGATCATCATCACCACGGAGATAGTAACCACCAACATGTACCTCAAACTTCTTGATTCCAACAGCCTCGTGGAGATCCACCAAGAGATCACCAAAGAAGGCATAAGAGCTGATGTCATAATCGAGCTCGCGATCATTGTCCAGCGTACCGCCTACATAGGCAAACTCTGCCATTGGATGGAAGATACCATAGTCACCCTTGTAGTTGATTCCGCCAAAGAAACGGTCGATATCTATATGGTTACCCTGCTGATAGTTTTGATCATAGAAAAATACACCCTCAATATAGGTATTTTTCTCAAAGGTGTATCCCAGCTTACCCATGTAAAAGGTACGGTCGGTACCCTTCTGCTGGGTTGGAGGACCAATGGGGTTAACCTTGCTTTTTACAGGATCTATCCCTGCATAGCCTGCTTCCTGCTCGTCTTTCTTGATGTACCAGGCCTCCCACTTGAAACCCTGATAGCAACCGGTGATTCCAATACCAGGGTCATCATCGCCATAGATCATACCACCAAACTTCACATCGGCACCCTTTACATCCCAGCCACCGTTTACTCTGGAATGCAGAAAGGGAACGTTAAAAGAAGCGTTCAGACGCTCTATACCAAACTGCTGGGTCTGAAGTCCGTAGGCAAAGTCAGTACGGTCAACCGCAGCCCTGTCAAGGGTGGTATCAGATTCGAGAGCGAAGTATACATCCCAGTCCTGATCGTGGGCAAAATTGAAGAAGAGCCTGTTCTCACCACGGATATAACCATCCTTCAAAGCACCGCCGGCCTCATTCAAGTGAGTCTTGAGGCTGTCACCAAGAACACCAACCTTCCTCATTATTCCAACAGCCCTTTTTTCCTGTTCACTAGAAAGGTCACTGGATGTACCAAAATCCCTGCTGATTTCATTTGTAGGTACAAGACGAACCTGTGCACCCATACGAATGGTAATATCGCCCAGGGTCTGAACCTCCACTGTCCCTGGACCAGCCTGAGCCAAGCTTGTCATCAGCAGCATTAAAACTGCAGAGACAAAAACAATTGAAATTCTTTTCATAATCAATCCCTCCTAATAGATTAAAAAATAAAAAGCTATTACCTAAAGATCAAGCAACAAACTTCTACTAACCCTTTCCTCTTTTTGACCCTATCACCTCCTTATCTATTTTTTGATTCCCTAAACCCCCCTTAAGGTTTATGCAACTATGACACCATTTCTTTCATGATCTCTTGAGAATAGACGTTTTGTCTCTTCTCAAATGCCTGTCTTACTATAGCTACATCCTCCACAAACATCTCTAGCTCCCGTGGCGTTAGAGACTGATGGCCATCGCAAAGGGCCCTTTCAGGTTCCGGATGACTCTCCACCAGGATCATATTGGCCCCTGCAATCACTCCCTGAGCCGCTGCATTAAATATATCCATGAGACCGTTGGGAGCCCTGTCCTTGGATCCAATTGCATGACTCGGATCAACACACACAGGCAGCCTTGTCTGCCTCTGAATTACTGGCACATGAATAAAATCTGCCAGATTCCTGTGGGGAGAACTCAGCTGAGACTTGATTCCCCTCAAACAGAAAACAATGTTTCTATTGCCCTCACTTGCTATGTACTCACAGGCATTCAGGGATTCCTCAATGGTCAGCCCCATTCCCCTCTTGTAAAGTACGGGAAACTGGGTCTGACTCCCTACAGCCTTGAGCAACTCGAAATTCTGGGCGTTTCTAGTACCGATCTGGAGCATTACACCGGTTGGATGACCCGCATCCTCAAGGGCCTTGGTTATCTCTTCGATATGTCTTTCCTTGAGGACCTCCATGGCAATAACCTTTATGTCATATTTACCGGCAAGCTCAAAAACCCAGGGCAGACAGGCCGCTCCATGACCCTGAAAATCGTAAGGGCTCGTTCTCGGTTTGTAAGCACCCATCCTGCTAGTAGATATGCCGAGGTTCTTTAAGACCTTAAAGGTCTCCTCTATGTACTCAGGCGTATCAACTGCACAAGGTCCTGCAAAAATATGAAGGCCTTCCTGATCAAACCTTATCCCATTGTAGGTAAAACCCACCGGAACAAAACTTACATCGTGCCTTCCTATCTGTCTGTATTTTGTGGAGACCCGTACCACCCGCTCAATCCCCGGCATTGCAGCCAGGACCTCTTCTGGCACGTTATGGGTAGGTCCAATAAGATGAATCTCTCTAACAGCCCTGGTCTCTCCCTCAAGCTCTACCATCCGGATATTAAGACCAGAAAAATTTTCCAGAAACTCGTAAAGCCTCTTCAGCTCCGGACTGTCTTTATCTACGTCAGCCTTAAGTATCAAAATCATAAAACTACACCTGTCTCCTCTTCCCTAATGGAGGGTTAACCCCAATTATTTAACACTTGCCACTTACAAGGTCAAGACAAACTACGAATTTATCAAAAGTTTTAGAGGGTTAAAGCAATAAGAAAGAATATTTTTAAGGACAACTTATTTTAAGGCAAATTATTTACGAAGAAGTGCTGGCAAGGATTCTGAGCCATGTAAGTCTTTGAACTCCTTGAATATTTTTACAGGCCCGTTTCAGGGCAAAATCCTGTCCCACTATATGAACCTTCTCTTCAGCCCTTGTAATGGCTGTGTAGAACCACTTGTTGTTAAGCATGACATAGTGGGAATTGGAAAGGGGTATCGCAACAATCCTATACTGGCTGCCTTGAGCCTTGTGTACAGTAAGGGCATAGGCCAGTTCAATTATGTCTCCAATATGATCAAAATCGTAGGCCACAACAATCCTCTCTGGATACACTACAAAAAACTGTTCGAGCTCCTTGTCTATCCGAACGATAAGTCCAACATTTCCATTAAATACGCGTCTTGTCTCCTGGCTCTCAAAGGATTTCCCTGCAGATACAAAATCCTCCCATCCCATAACCTCCATGTCTCGATTCTGCAAATGCACCACCTTGTCTCCCTCCCTAAAAACCAGCCCTGCCCTGCTTACCTTTGTACCAGTGGTCTTGTTTAAGATAGACTGGAGTTCACTGTTCAACACTTCGGTTCCAAGCAGGCCTATTCTCATGGGGGTCAGGACCTGAAACTCCCAGGCCGGATGGGAGAGCCTGGAGGCATAAAGGCTTGCCAACTGCAAAATACGCCTCTTTATGGTCTCGTTGTTCTCTTGTCTGAACCTTTTAAGCTCGGCTTCGCTTTTTTTCTGCCTCTTTAGAGCAAAGATGTTATGCCTTTCCACCTTTTCAAAGGAAAAATCATGCCAGTTCGGTTCATCTATTCCCTCTGGGACCTTACCTTCTCTAATTTCGTTGGCAAAAAGCGCCAAGCGGCTGTCTTCCCTTTGCCTGAAGATCTTTTTCAAATGAACTGCAGGCAGCAGCCCTGTCTCAAGAAGGTCTGAAAAGACGTTGCCAGCCCCAATGGGAGGCAACTGAGCCGGATCACCGACGAGAATAAAGAGGGTGGAAGGCTTTAGCGCCTTGCACAGCCGGAAAAACAGGGAAAGATTCACCATGGAGGCCTCATCGAGAAGCACCACCTTGTGGGGGAGCGGATTTTCAGGGCCATGTTCAAAGGTGTTGTCTCCCTTGTATTTTAACAGGGAATGTATCGTAACGGCCTCGTAACCAGTCGCCTTTCTAACCCTGGCAGATGCCATTCCGGTAAAGGCACAGCAGACCATCTCATCCCTGGAGGCGTAGTAGCGGCTGATCAGGTCCAAGACGGCCTTACATACGGTTGTCTTTCCTGTTCCTGCGTAACCCGCCAGCCCAAAAACGAGAGAGGTTTCGGTGGCTATCTTCTTGATTATCTGTTTTTGCTCACTAGAAAACTCTACGCCACACCTATCTTCATAGCGCTCCACAAACCTGTCCACCTCTTCAGAAGAAAGGACCTTGCGTATTTGATTCTGCCTTCTTTCCTCAAAAAATGTTTTGAGCCATTCCTCCATAAACCTGTAAGAAGAAAGGCCTATTCTTTCCCCCTGTCCAAGGGTCAGCTGCCCAGAAAGGATCATCTTCTTCAAAACGGCCTCGATCTTTTTCTCTGTTATCTCCTGATCTTCCGTGCACAAAAGCTCCCTGAGCTTTGATACAAGTTCATCTTTCATGAGATAACAGTGGCCGTCTTGCTCTGCAGCCTCGACAAGAAGGTGATTGACCGCCGCCTTTATGCGCCATGGCGAATCAAACATCACGCCAAGCTCAAGGGCTATCTTGTCAGCCGTCTTAAAGCCTATCCCCCTTATCTCCGTAAGTCTGTAAGGATTTTCCCTTATTATCTCTAGGCTGTCATCGCCAAAATAGTTGTAAATTCTCACAAGCAGGTTGGGGGTGATCCTTGCCCGGCTGCCAAGATAGGTGGCAAGGGCCCTGAGGGAACGGTGCTTATGCCATGATTTTTTTATTAGGGCAAGCCTTTTTTCCTTGATTCCCTTTATCTTTAGTAGTTCTTCAGGACGGTTGTCCAAGATGTCCACAAGCCCTTTTTCACCATACTTTTTGATTAACTCTTCAGACAGTTTCTGACCCAGTCCCTTAACCACCTTGCTAAGAAAAAAAAGGAGTTCACTGCCAAGAAGCCTGTAGGAGTCAAAGTCAAACTGGCGTCCGTACTTTGACATCTGCCACGCTCCCGTAAACTCAAACTCGGCCCCAACCACCGATGCGTTGTTTGCAAGCTCGGCTACATGGCCCTTTACAGTGAACATGCCCCCTCTTTTGGGCTTGATTTTTAAAATGGCGAAACCGGATTCTGGATTTGAGTACGTTACCCTCTCAACCGTCCCCCTGACCTTTGTAAGACCAGGCCTGTTGTCTTTACCCTGGGGGTGTACCATGATATCAGTTGCGTCTCTTTTTTCTCGGATCCAAAAAGTCCCTTAGCCCTTCACCAAGAAGATTGTAGCCAAGAACCGTCACCAAGATGGCAAGCCCTGGAAAAACAGACAGCCACCAGGCTATTTCCAGGTTGTCCTTGCCCTCTGTTAGCATGTTGCCCCAGCTTGGAGTTGGAGGCTGCACCCCTATCCCGAGAAAACTAAGTGCACTCTCTGTAAGGATGGCTCCTCCCACACCCAGGGTGGCCGATACAAGAATGGGGGCTATGGCATTGGGCAGTATTTCAGAAAAGACGATCTGCAAATCAGAGGCCCCTGCAATCCGTGCAGCCAAAACGAAATCTCTCTTTTTTAGGCTGAGAAACTCTGCCCTGACAAGCCTGGCCACACCCATCCAGCCTGTCAGTCCAATCACTATCATGATGTTCCAGATGGATGGCTCTAGAAAGGCTATCACCGCCATTATCAAAAAGATGGTTGGAAAACACAACATTATATCAACAAAACGCATTATCAAACCATCCACCCATCTGCCATAGTACCCAGCTATGGCTCCCAGAACAGTTCCAACAACGGTGGCAATCCCAACGGCCACAAAACCCACAAGCAGGGAGATGCGTGCGCCAAAGATAAGCCTTGAGAAACAGTCTCTACCCAAACCGTCTGTACCCAGGATATGACGGTGTGAAGGGGGCTCAAGGATATGGTAGGTGTCTATCTGTTGAGGATCATAGGGGGCCAAAACAGGGGCAAAGAGGGCTGTAAAAATCAAAATCCCAACAATAATCAGCCCGGACATGGTCAAGGGACTGGAACATAGCTCTTTCAAGGTCCTGACCCAGGCAGACCCTTTGCTGGCGGCAACTGCTGAGAAGATCCCCTCCATAATCACTCCTCAGACTGAAGACCTGTTCTTATACGCGGATCCACCGCTGCATAACCGATATCAGCAAGAAGGTTTCCAAGCAAGGTCAGCACTGCAACTATTACAAGATTCCCCATAAGAACCGGATAATCTCTTGCCATCACAGCTGACCACATAAGCTGCCCCACACCAGGAATTGCAAAGATGGACTCAAATATTACGCTTCCACCAATGAGCCCTGGAATGGAAAGACCAAGAATGGTTATAAGTGGTAACAGGGCATTTCTCAGGGCATGGCGATAGATTACAACCCTTTCAGGCAAACCCTTTGCCCTGGCCGTGGTAATGTAGTCCTGCCTTAGGACCTCCAGCATGGACGAACGGGTATAGCGTGAAAAGCCTGCCAGTCCTCCAATTGCAGAGACAAAGACCGGCAATACAAGATGCCTGGCCCAATCAAGGATCTTCTGAAAAGTAGTCATCTGTTCGTAACCCATCAGGGAGTGAATCCCAGAAACGGGCAGGATATTCAGTTCTATTCCAAAAAAGAGCATGAGCAGCAGGGCCACCCAAAAGGCTGGGGCTGCATAGGCAACAAAGACAAGCACGGTGGTCACCTGATCAAACAGGGAATTTTGTCTTACAGCAGCCCGAACCCCAAGGGGAATGGACACACCTAAGATCAACGCCATGGACAGGACATTTATCAAGATGGTGATGGGGAGTCTCTCCTTTATCTTGTCCCAGACCTTTCTTCTGTCCGGAGAAAAGGAACGACCCAGATCAAGGTGAACTAGCCCCTTGAGCCACCTCGCATACTGAACGTAAAGGGGCTTGTCCAAGCCATACTGTGCCCTTAGCCGCTGTCTCATCTCTGGAGTCATCTTTGGATTGAAGTCTGCCTGAAGGCTCATTGGCTCTCCAGGGGCCAGGTGCATTACGAAAAAGGATATAAGGGTGATGCCCAAAAAGGTGGGAACAAGACCCAGCAGTCTCTTTAACAAAAACAGAACAAATCCCATATCAAGGTAGTATATACTTTTGTTCGTTTTTGGGCACCCACCACCTTATAAAGTTGTAGGTGATTCCAGCCGGTGCTGGTTTTATTCCCCGAAATCTTGAATGAATTATGGGTAAAGCCATCGGCACATACAAAAAAGTATAAGGCTGATCCTCTGCCAGGATCTCCTGGATCTTAAAGTATATCTTTTTCCTTTTTTCCCTGTCAAAGGTACGCCTTCCCATTACAAGCAGCCTGTCAACCTCCCTGTTCTTGTAGCCAATAAAGTTTAGCTGCTTTGCCCCTGTCTTAGAAGAATGCCAAATGTCATAAATATCCGGGTCCTGGCCAAGTGTCCATCCAAGAATAACCGCCTCGAAACGTCTTTTATCTATGAAGTCGTTGATAAAGGCTGTCCACTCGAGCTGCCTGATCTTCATCTCTATTCCTATCTGTTTCAGCCTGTACTGAATAATCTGGGCGGTCTTGTCTCTTAGAGAATTTCCTTGATTGGTAAGGACGGTAAAGGAAAAGGGCACGCCATCTTTGTCCAGGACTCCATCACCATCTGTATCCTTCCAGCCACACTGAGCAAGAAGTTCCTTTGCCTTTTGGGGATTGTATGGATAACGTTTTACATTGGGATTATAGAACCATGCATCTGGCTTGTAGGGACCGGTGGCAACGACTCCCAGGCCAAGCAGCACACCTCGAATTATCTCCTGTTTGTCTATGGCATAGGAGATGGCCTGCCTGACGCGCTTGTCCTTGAAAAAGGGATGACGCAAGTTGTAACCCAGATATGTATAGGAAAAAGACAGGTACTTGTACTTGTTAAAGTTGCGTCTAAAAAACTCGGTATCTGTCTGTCTTTTATACTGGATGGGTGACAGCCCCATCCAATCCAACCCTCCTGCCTTCAGTTCCATGAACATGGTGGCAGGATCTGGAATGATCCTCATGATATATCGATCAAGATAGGGCCTTCCGTCAAAATAATCGGGATTGGCCTCAAGCTCGATGCGTTCCTGGGTCTTCCAGAGCCGGAACTTGTAAGGCCCTAGCCCTACTGGATGGCGAGAAAGCTCGGACTTAGTTATGTCCTTGCCCTTTAAAAGATGCTCTGGAAGAACCACTATATCTCCCCATGAACTTAGCGCCGGCGCAAAGGGCTCCTTATATATAACCCTAAAGGTATAGGGATCAGGAGCCTCTGCCTTTTCAACCTCCAAAAAGTCACCTGCATAGGCTGTTGGAGTTTTGGGATCGATAATGGTCCTGAATCCAAAAAGCACATCCCTTGATGTAAAGGGTACACCATCCTGCCACCTTACACCTTTCCTCAGATGAAAGACGATCTCCCTGCCCCCCTGCCTTATCTCCCAGGACTCTGCAAGATCGCCTACAAGGTTGAGATCCTTATCATACTTTACAAGACCGTTGTATATAAGCCCGGCTATTTCATGGGATGTGGCATCTGTGGAGAGCATGGGAATAAGGTTCGATGCATCGCCTATGGAGCCCGCAACAATAGCATCCCCATAGCATGGCCCCTGCTGGGCCTGTGCATAAACGCCCATTTCAAAACAACTACAGACAAACAGCAGAATCAGAAAGATTGCTATGGAGACCTTAAAAAAAATCCTCTCAGACATGTGCCCTTGCTGCCTTGAGGGCCTCGACACATTCATAGGGAATCACCAGATTACCCCTGCCTTTACCAAGCATAATGTGGGGCTTGGCCTTTCCATGATAATCACTGCCACCAGTAACCACCAGATTATATCTTCTGGCTAGACCAAGACACATTGAGGTGAAGGCGCTATCATGCTCGCTGTAATAGCACTCGATTCCCATGAGACCCGCTTCTTTGAGCTCAAAAACGATGGCATCCAGCTCCTCTTGGCTACTCGTCATAAGGGAAAAGGGGTGAGCCAGTACAGGCACCCCTTTTGCACCTCTTAAGACCTCTATGGCCTCCCCTGGAGACAGTATAGACTTTGGCGCATAGGCCCTGGCCCCACGCTTTAGATACTTGTCAAAGGCCTCGCTGACAGACTTTACATAACCCTTTTCCACCATGGCCCTTGCAATGTGAGGTCTTCCTATCTGCCCTCCCTTGGAAAGGGCCTCCACCTCCTTCATGGATATTGGCAGGCCAAGATCATCAAGAAGGGCTAATATCTTAGGGTTTCTTCTTGCCCTTGCCCCCTGCACCCTTTCCAAAACCTCCAGGAAACGTCTGTTGGCCACGTCCATGTAGTAGCCAAGCATGTGCATGTTCCCTTTATGGAAGTTTACGCTGAGCTCCACCCCTGGAACAAGCTCGATTCCCCTATCTTTGGCGGCCCTTCCTGCCTCTTCAAGCCCTGAAACCGTATCGTGATCCGTTACAGCTATGGCTGACAGACCAGCTGCCTGCGCCTTTGCAACAAGCTGCCCTGGACTGTCCGAACCATCAGAGGCAGTGGTATGGGTATGAAGATCACAAGTTTTCAATTTAGGCTCCTATGGCTTTCTAACAATTTCAATCTTGGCCCTTTCTCTTTGGTGCTTCAACCAGTCTCCAAAGGCGGTCTCCATCTTTTGCCTACGAATCTGTGCCTTGATATCTTTTTTCTCGCTGTCAAACCTTGCCAGATCACTTGTCTCCTTAAAGGCCTTTAGATGAATAACATAAAAGACCCGCCCGCTTTCAAAGACATCGTCAGGAAAGGGTTTTTTCATGGTAAGGCTTAGGGCCCCCTGAACCACCGGGCCTGGTAGCTTTCCTCCTGCAGATGCATCAATCCGCTTGAAAAGGCCAGTTGACTCAACCTTAAGACCATATTTTTTCGCAGCCTCGGCCAATCCCTTGGCCTTTGCCAAACGAAGAATTTCCTGGGCCCTTTTCTTGCAAAGTTCAAAGGCCTTCTCTTGTGTATATGCCCGATCCACCTTGTCTTTCACCGCCTCAAACTTGGGAATGTACGGAGGCTTTTTTTCCACAAGCTCTGCAATCATGACACCCTGTGGAACCTCCAGCAAGGAGCTTAACTCTCCCTTTTCCAGGGAAAAGACCATGTCAAGGACATTGGGACTGAACCCAAGAACGGGAGCAGGCCTCTTTCTGGAGAAAAACGGGGTTTCCTTAAGTTTCTTGTTGGCAGTCTTTGCATAGTCCTCAAGGCTTCCAAGCTCTATTATGGTGTCATATGCCTTGTTCGCCGCATCCCACACTAACTTTTTGACCTTTTTTTCCCTCAACTTTTTTGCTATCTGAGCTTTGACCTCCTTGAGAGGCTTGGTCCTTTCTGGCCGGATATCTTCAAGCTTTATCAGATGCCAGCCAAAGGATGTCCTTACGGGACCTGATATCTCCCCTTTTTTCATGGAAAAAACCTTTTCCTCAAAGGGCTTAACCATCATTCCCCTGCTGAAAAAACCCAGATCCCCGCCTTTTTGGCCAGAGACCTTGTCATCTGAAAACTTTTTGGCAAGCTCTGAAAAAGACTGGCCTTTTTCAATACGTTCTTTTATTTCCAAGAGTTTCTTTTTCTTTTCCTCCACCAAAGTGGCATTTGCATCCTTGGGCAGGCTTAAAAGGATGTGGCTTGCGCGCCTTTGCTCTGGCACGTGAAATTCGTCTTGATGTTCTTCATAGTAGGACCTTATTTCTTGTTCGGTTACATTGGCTGACTTTTCGAAATCCTTTTTTGAAAAGAGGAGATACCTTAATTTTAATTGGGGATCGGTA
This sequence comes from Deltaproteobacteria bacterium, assembly GCA_027067775.1. Taxonomy (GTDB): domain Bacteria; phylum Desulfobacterota; class Dissulfuribacteria; order Dissulfuribacterales; family QOAL01; genus JAADCZ01. The sequence goes on along the minus strand of JAMOVK010000002.1, from coordinate 4,867 downwards.
CGAAACTGTTCCTTATGGGTCTCATACCATTTTTTAAGCTCCTGCTCGGTTGCGTTCACAGCAGAAACACAATCAGAACTGTTTATCTTTACATACTCCAGATCTATCTCTGCATTTTGATATTTGAAAAAGGAAAGGGCCTCAGAATCCGGACAGTGTAGGCCGGCAGCCATCACCGTCTGAAGTTTTCTTGTTATCATCTCTTGGCGAAGCTGATGCTCAAAATCCGCTGGCTTAAGACCGGCGTTTCTTAAGGCCGCCTGATAGAGCCGGGGGTCAAACATACCGTTTCTTTTAAAGGCAGGGATATTTAGGATCACCTGCTGAACCTCTTTGTCTGTAACGGTAAGGCCAAGCCTTTTTGCCTCCTGTCTTATAAGGGCCTGGTCTATAAGCTGATCCAACACCTGCCTTTTAAGATTTAGCTGTTTAAAAATGGCCTCTGGCAAAGAGCCACCATACATGCGTCTAAGACGCTCAACCGTCATATTATAGGCCTTCTGATAGTCCTCAACGAGGATCTTTTCCCCGTTCACCTTTGCCATCACATCAAGCCTTTGGGATCTGAAGGTACCAACTCCCCAAAAGATGAAGACTACAACAATGGCCCCAAGAATGAATTTCATAAGCCATGAAGCAGCATTTTTCCTGATTATCTCAAGCATTTTATTAGATATCTCCTCTCTGAATCTAAAATGTTAGATCATTAAAACAAAACAGTAGGATGCCTTTAAGACTCTTCAATGTCAAGAAAGTAGTAACAAACCATGAATACTTTTAGGCCTAAAGGCAATCACTGTAACAAAACCATCCGCTCGACATCTCCCTAAAACATGAAGGAATGTATCTGTTTATCATCGGGAACTGCCTCTACAACAATCTTTTCCCTAGTTACATCATCAGAATACATTCCAACAGTCACAGGAAACCCGCTGGTCTTTGCATAACGGGCACAAATCTGAGCCGCAAGTCTGATATCTGACACATTTCTAGATCTTCGAAGAATACAAAAAGGGCCTGGACACTCTGTTGCCCTTAAAACCAGATCGTCAGGGCCTACGAGCCCAGAAAGCACCTCATTTTCTGCCTTATTTCTACCCACCACCAGCCATCCTCCTGCTGGCAAAAGGAAGTGACGGCCTACTTGGGCAAGAATACAATCTTCTGGACCATAGTCACGCCACTTAGAAAATATTTTCTTGAACCTTTTGGATAAAATAGGGTCTGCCAAGACGCATCCACCCGCAGGGGCTGGATAGTCTTCTATTCCAAAATCTCTTGCCAGCCTTATCTGTTTCTTTCTCGAGCGGCCTGTTATTTCAGGAAGCCGTTTTCGATCCACAATCCCTGCCTTTTCTGGAAGGGTTTCCCTTAAAAAACGTGCACTTAAAGGCCTTAACAAAATCCCCTCTGCACCGCTGTCCCTTTCAATTACACGAAGGGTATCCCTTCGCTGCGACATGGGCCTTTGCCCCAAAACCTCTCCTGTTGCTATGAAAGAGGCATTAAAGGTATCTAGAAGGGACAAGGCCTTTTGTATCATTAAAATTTTGCAGTCTATGCAAGGATTTAAATACCGACCGTAACCATGAGGTGGCTTGCCTACCATAGAAAGATACTCTGGCGTTATATCAACTACCTCCAGGTCTATCCCGTAGCGTTGTTTCACCTTTTCCTTATACCGTCTGGCCTTTTTTTCATCCTTAAGTTCATGGGAAAAAAAAGGGGTAATGAATTTTATGGCCTTAACATCTATACCTTGCTCTTGTAAGACCTTGCAGGCCAGGATACTGTCAAGTCCCCCGGAAAACAGGGCCAAGCAACTCCTTTGCATATTCCTTTGCCTTTTCGCTGTCGCCACCCAACATCCTCGCTATTTCCTGAATCCTTTCCCTGCCTTTCAGCTCAAACATCCTGGAAGCCGTATGGGATTCATACTGTCTTTTTTGCACCAACACATGACTATGGGCAAGGGATGCAATCTGTGGAAAATGGGTTATGGCAATAACCTGGGTCTTATGTGAAATGGCCCTAAGCTTCATACCCACTTTTTCTGCCACCTCACCACCAAGACCAGAGTCTATCTCGTCAAAAATCAGGGTTTCACTCTCTGCCATCCCCCCCATTACCACCTTTATGGCAAGAAGCACCCTTGACAGTTCTCCTCCTGATGCCACCTGGGACAAGGGTTGAAGAGCCTGGCCAGGATTTGCACTAAAAAAAAACGAAACCCGGTCCATTCCTTTTGAACCGATGTCGGCAAGATCCGGCTCTGTTGGCGTATCAATCCGGACCTCAAAACGCACCCTTGGAAGATTTAGCTCTTTTAGCTGTTCCTTTACTGCAGACTGAAACCTCTCGGCAGCCTCCTTTCGTTTTTTGCTTATCTTTCTTGCCTCATCCACCACTTCTCGTTCTTTTTTGTCAAGTTTGCCTCTCATCTTTTCTAACCTGAAATCTATATCTTCCATTTGAGAAAGCTCTTTCTCAATGGTCTGCCTATGACGCATCACATCCTCAATGGATGGCCCGAAACGCTTTTTGAGACTCCTTAATTTAAATAGTCTGTCTTCCACCTGTCTGAGACGGGAGTCATCCAATGGCAGATCAAACAGATAGTCCCGAATAGAGGCAGAAACATCATCGGCCTCCAGAACCAGAGACTCCATCCTAGAGGCCAAATCCTCCAGGCTGGGATCTATCAAGGCCATCTTCTCTAACAGCTTCCCGCAACCAACAAGCCCATCCACAACGCTTTGCCTTTCTCCATAAAGGCGCTGATACAACTCCTGGCCAAGATTTCTCATCTTTTCTACCTGTTTGAGCAAACGGAGCTCACCAGAAAGGGCATCTTCTTCTCCTGGTTCAGGGGCTATTTCATCAATTGCTTTCATCTCTTCCAGGAGCTCTTCCCTTCTTTCCCTTAATCGTTCCCTTTTGGCAACAAGGGATGACATCTCTTCTTGAAGTGCCCTGGCCTCAAAAAGCATGGAAGAGAGGCGAGATATGGAAATCCTGGCATATTCATCAAGCCATCTGATCTGCGTCTCTTTGTCTAGCAACCGTTGAAACTCATGCTGACCAGCAATACTGACCAGATGGCCTGCAAGAGTTCTTAAATCTGCCAAGATGCATCTAACGGAATTGATAAATATCTGGCCCTTGCCATCTGCCGATATTACGCGCCTTACGATAAGCTCTCCCTGACAATCTATTCCCCTTTCATCCAAAAAATCTCGGATGTACTCATCTTCATCAAATACCGCCTGGACCAAGGCCCTTTTTCCCCATTGACCAACAAGACGCGATTCTGCCCTGGCGCCAAGAATAAGCTTGAAGGCCTTTACAAGTAGGCTTTTTCCTGCACCAGTATCTCCAGTTATTACTGTAAAATCAGGAGCTGGCCTTAGTTCAGCCTCTTCTATGAGTACGAAATTTTTTAAAGAAAGCTCTCTTAACATAGATTAACGGAAGCCTTTTTCGATAAAAAACTCAAGATATACGAACGATCTTGGTAGTCAACACCCAAGCCGTCTGTTCGTCTTACGCCCAGAACAAAAAGGCACACATATTGCGTAAATACCTGGCAACTCAAAAACAAGGAGGAACGAAATGAAAAAACTACTAACCTGTCTCTTTGCGGCAGGAATGCTGGCTGGAACTTCTGCAGTCGTCATTGCATCAAACGGTCCAGAAACAATAAACCTCAAGGAGAAATTCTCGGTGACGGGAAAAAAACCCGCCGTCATATTTCCCCACAGGACACATCAGGAAAAACTTGACTGTACCAATTGCCATTCTACAGATAAAGGTGGCCCTCTTAAGGTAAAAATCGAAAAAACAACAGGAATGAGTAACGACTTTCACAAAAAATTCTGCTGGCCGTGCCACGTGGAACGCAAAGTACCCAAAGGAAAGTCATGCTCCACTTGCCATAAAAAATAATCATCAAACCAGGGGCAGACCGAAAGCTGCCCCCTCCACCCCTTCGCACCCAAAAAATAATTCAACCAAGTCACATCATTATTGACGGTGACCTTAACCTGCAAATCAATTTTTGTAGGCAAGCTGGGTCTCCTGAATATACTGAATTACCCCCTTTGCAATTCCCCTTGCCAGTGCATCTTGATATGCACTTGAGCGCAGCCTTCTTTCTTCCTGTGGATTGCTGATGAAGGAGGTTTCAACAAGGATGCTAGGCATTCTGGCCCCTATAAGGACAAAAAACGGGGCCTGCTTTACACCAAGATTGCGCACATTTTTATAACGTCTCTTTAGGGTCCTTACAAGATTGTACTGAACCTTTTTGGCCAACCTGGAAGACTCTTTGACTTTGCTATTCTTGAGTATGTCGTTGAGTATGCTTTTAAGCTCGCTTATGCGTTTTTTTGATGTGGCATTTTCCCTGGCCGCCACCCTCATGGCATCTTCGTCTAGGGCAAAGTTTAAAAAATAGGTCTCAATACCCCTGAGCCTTCTGGTTGGAGCAGCATTCGCATGGATGGAAATAAAAAGATCTGCCTTGTTGGCATTGGCAATGGCTGTTCTTTGGGTTAAGGGCAGATACCTGTCTGAACGCCTTGTCATAATGACCCTGCAGCCTAGCTCTTTTTTGAGTATCCTTGCTAGTCTCTTGGCTATCCCCAAAACCACATCTTTTTCCCGGGTTCCTGCAGGCCCCCTTGCACCAGGGTCTCTGCCTCCATGGCCCGGATCCACAACAATCGTTTTTACACATAGACCTAGTTGCTGGGCCAGTGAAAGCTTACCCTTGGAACTCGCCTTGCCCTTGGAAGAGGTCTTGGATGGCTTGGGTGAAGTCTTTTTTACAATGCACTTCTTTTTTGCATAATGGGCACCAAATGCA
>JAMOVK010000001.1 GCA_027067775.1 Deltaproteobacteria bacterium | reverse complement strand
CCCCTCCTCCTTCCAGACCGCCCCTGCCTGTCAGGGTGGCAACAGTTAAATTTTCTACTTTTCCTTGCTCAAATAAATACCTTGGAACAATAAGGGCAAAGGTAAGTTCCCTAATCTCTGCAAGGACAACTGCCCATATAGTAGACGTCACAGTGCGTGAAGGAAACGTTGTTAAAAAAGGGCAGCTCCTGGCAAGCCTTGACAACCAAAAGGAAAAAGACAGGGTTCAAGGCCTAAGGGCAGAAGTGGCAGCTGCCAAGACGGCCTTTTCCACACAGGAAGCAATATACCAAAGGGATAAAATGCTCTTTAGGGCAAGGGCCATTAGTAAAGAGGCCCTTGAAAGGTCAAAAAGTGCCAGAGATGCAGCACGTGGCAGACTGTTGAACCTGGAAAAGACCCTTGCCTCTGCAATAGCCGACTTGGATTACACCATGATAAGGGCTCCCTTTACAGGTGTTGTGACCAAACGATTGATGGACCCGGGCGATCTTGCCCTTCCTGACAAGCCCATTGTTGCCATGGAGGCCCCCTCCAAGGGCTACTATGTAGAAATAGAGGTTCCACAGGAAAAACTTTCTCAGATACCAGTTGGTAGTCCTGTACTCCTTGCCAGAGCTGTAAATACAGAAAATACAACTAAAAATAGCACCATAACCTGCACGGTCAGCAGGCTGCATCCAGCAGTAAGCCCAGGCGGTCTAGCAGTGATTGAGGCCGATGTACAAAAGCGTCCCTTTTCCATGCCAACAGGCTCTACCCTAGAGGCCACCATTGAGACAGGCAAGGTAAAAGGCTTTCTTGTGCCAGTCAGGGCGCTGCTAGAAAACGTCCGTCAGGATCACGTGTTCAGTGTGACCAGCAAGGGAACCATTCACATTGTTAATGTAGAGACCCTCTACAAAAACTCTGAGGTAGCTGTGGTCGATTCTGACCAGCTTAGCGAAAAAACCACAGTGGTAGTTGCACAAGAAAGCGGGCTGTTAAGACTTCATGAGGGACAAAAGGTTCTGATTGTAGAGGCAGACAATGGATACTAAGGGAAAAAATGGACCAAAATTCGTAGAGGTTTTTCTTTCAAACCCGCATCTGATCGTCTCCCTAATCCTACTTGCATGCGCCCTTGGTTTTATTGCCTTTAAGTCCATGCCCCTCAACCTTTTCCCAGACGCTAACTATCCGTCTATCTCTGTAATACTTCCCTGGCCTGGAGCAGCTGCCTCGGATGTGGAAGACAAGGTGACAAGGGTGGTTGAAAAGGAACTATCCACAATAGACCTTGTAAGAAAGGTGCGGTCAGTAAGCCAGGATGAAATGGCAGCAGTCAGTGTGGAGTTTGAATATGCAAAAGGCCTCGATGCAGCAGCCCTCGATGTGGCAAATGTGATAAAAAGGATAGAGTCAAGGCTACCCAAGGGGGTCAAGCCAGCTGAGATATTTAGGGTCAGTGATGCCACAAAGCCTGTATTTACCATTGCCATTACTACCAAAGATCCTTCTCATCTGGACCTTGAAAAGATAAGACAGCTTGCGGACAATGAAATAAGGGAAGAGTTTTTACGTATAAAGGAGGTGGCCAATGTTGAGGTCTTTGGAGGCTACTTCCCAGAGGTAGCCGTGGAGGTCCATCCTGACAAACTCCGTGCCTACAATATGTCTATCGAGAACGTCATTGCCGCCCTGTCCCGCTCCAATGTGAACATCCCAGACGGACTTATAACAAGAAAAGACGGACAGTATCTCCTAAAGACCCAGGCCGAAACCTTAAAAAAATCCGGACTTGGAAGCATTGTGATTGGCCTGTTCCAAAACGGACAGGTCCACCTACGGGATGTTGCCACCATAAAAACCACCTTTAAAGAACGCCAAAGTCTCTTTCGGGGAAACGAAAAGGCCGCCATAGGCATAAATATACTGCGTCCTGAAAAGGGACATGTGACCACAACCATAAAGGCTGTGGAAAAGGCCCTGCCTGAAATAAAGGCCAAGTTTCCAGAGCTAAACTTTGAAATAGCAGACACTCCCAAAAACATAATTGAAACCAGCATATCTAATATGGTTGATGCCCTTAGAGATGCAATAGTAATGACCGTGGGCGTTATCTTCCTTATTCTTGCAAATGTTCGCATCTCTCTACTTGCTGCCATCTCTATTCCCTTTACATACTTTCTTACCTTTGCAGTAATGCATCTTTTTGGTTATGAGCTTAATATTGTAACACTTACAGCAGTCATCGTCGCAGTTGGCCTTCTCCTTGACGATGCCATAGTGGTTATCGAGAACATAGAACGACACTTCAGACAGCTAGGAAAACCAATATATCAGGCAGTAGTGGATGGGCTTAACGAAATATTCCTGGCAGACTGGTCCGGCACATACACGACAGTAATAGTGCTTGTTCCAATCATGTTTATAGGCGGCTATGTACAAAAGATTTTAAGGCAGTTTACTGTTGTTCTTTCCATAGCACTTTTGGCAAGCTTTATCATCTCGGTTACTATCATTCCTTTGGTCGCACCCTATCTGGTAAAAAACAGTGCCAATCCATGGAAGATAGAAAAAATTGCCAGTCTCTTTGGCTCCTTTGTAGTAGATCCAATTAGAGACTTTTTTGCCCGTCTTTGCCACTTTGCAATGGACCATAAACTCCTTTTCATCCTGCCAGGGATTATACTTTTCATAATAAGCGTTCGGCTGGTAATGCCCCTTGCCGGCAGAGACCTTATGCCGCCTATGGATACAGGAATTGTTAAAATTGCCTTTGAAACCTTTGCCGATTCTTCCATAGATCAAACAGAAGAGGTGGCAAAAAGACTTGAAACAATCCTGACCAAAATGCCTGGCCTTTTTGCCACCTCTGTCACCGTAGGTTCAGAGCCAGGCGTTGTCAGCTTTGGAACCGGTCGCATACCTCAGCAGGGAATGATAACAGCCCATTTTATTGACAGATTTCACAGGGAAAAGTCTATCTGGCAGATGGAAGATGAAATAAGAAAAGAGGCAGCCAAGATCCCAGGGCTTAGAAACGTAGATGTATTTGACTTTGGAGTTACACCCCTTTCCTCTATTGCAGCCCCAATAGATGTGATGATTTCAGGGCCAGACCCTAAAATTTTGGACAACATAGGGAAAAAAGTGGAAAAAAGGCTTTGGACAGTCAGGGGCCTAACAAGTGTCAGCCGTTCCTGGCATCTTGACAAAACGGAATTTTTAATAAAGATCAACCTCGAAGAGGCGAAAAGATACGGCCTTGACCCCACAAGTATAAGTAGTCAGGTAGCCTCCGCAGTCAAAGGCATGCCCGCCTCGGTCTTAAGGGTGCCAGGAGAAGATGGATACACAATAAGGGTTCGATATCCTGAAAAAGATAGAGACAGTCCAACCGACATCCTGTCCATGTACCTGAAGACCGGTTTGGGTCAGGTACAGCTGCGACAGCTGGCATCCATCAAAAAGACCAAAACCAGAACAAGGTTTACCCGTCAAGATCTTCAACCCACCCTGGACGTATATGCCTATAAGGCAACGGCCTCTATCACCCATCTGCAAGAAAGGATAAAAAAGGCCTTGGCAGACATCCGGCTACCTTTAGGCTACACCATCAGCCATGAAGGCGAAGTAAAAAACATGAAGGAGGCGGGCAAAAGACTTGCAAAGGCACTGGGACTTGCCGTAATACTTCTATACTTTTCACTTGCCGCCACCTTCAAGTCCTGGATAAACCCCTTGACCATTATGGTCGCCATTCCGCTTTCTACCATCGGAGCTGCCTGGGGACTTTTGCTTGTTGGAAGACATGCCTGCATGCCTGCAAACATGGGGATGATACTGCTGGCAGGTGTTGTGGTAAACAATGCCATTCTACTTATAGACTTTATCGAACAGGCCAGGTCCAGAGGTGTAGAATTGAGACAGGCCATTGAGCAGTCAGTGCGTATTAGAACCAGGCCAATACTCATGACCGCCTTTAGTACAATAGTTGGCATGATACCAATAGCAGCCCAATGGGCTGTAGGCCTTGAAAGGCTATCCCCTCTTGCAGTTGTGGCAATAGGTGGGCTTTTTGTCTCAACATTTCTAACCCTTGTGTATGTGCCAATATTCTACGAACTACTTGATGGGGTACGGCAAAGGATAAAAGGTCGCCTAAAAAACGCAGATTGAATCCGCGCATATGCATAAAACAAAAAAGGCAGGGCCTTTCAAATACCCTGCCTTTTTACTTATCAAAGGTTAAAACTTATATCAAAATAGGCTTTTAACCCTTTCTAAAAATTACATGGTTGTTCTCATCCAGATCCACGATGATCTTGTCTCCCTCCTTGAAGACCCCTTCAAGGATCTCAAGGGCAAGAGGATCTTCAATATAGCGCTGTATTGCACGCTTTAACGGACGAGCGCCATAGTTTGGATCATAGCCAACATCTGCCAACCACTGCTTG